>CAZRHF010000043.1:0-17228 GCA_964599835.1 uncultured Eubacteriales bacterium
ACGGCTATGTCGTTTACGGTCTTTATTACGATTGCGGCGTAGATTCTAACAGATGGGCTTGTTGGGGTAATGGTCTCATTCCTAAAGTTGCCCACGGCACTTCTGTGTCTATCACAAAGCTCGGAATAGAAAACGCCTACATCAAGGGCGAGTCGGGCGTTTCTGCCTTTGTTGGTTGTGCGGGAAGCAACTCTTCGACAACAAACCGTGCTCAGCTTACTTTTGATCAGTGCTTTGTAGGCGCTAACGTTACGCTTAAGGGTAACGATACAGGTGTATTCCGCGGAGTAACCCGCGGTTCCGACACGACCATTACCAACTGCTATTCATTAGCTTCCGTAACCGCTGTTGCGGCCTATGGATTTACTGCAAATTACTGGGACTGTTCGGTTACGATCAAAAACTCTTATAATGGAAACGGTAAATTTGCCTCTGAAGGTTCACCCTCAATTACCGCTTCATATCAGACCGTAAGCGGTAATCAGGGTACTACCGTTTCTGCCGCAAATATGAAAGGTTCGGATGTTTTCACTAATTCCGCCAAAATGCCCGAGCTTAACGCATTCTCGGTATACACCGCAGGGGAGGACTATCCTACTCTTTCGGTATTTAATAAAGAGCCTGCCGATAACGACGGAATCTGGAACGGTCAGACCAAGGCCCCTGCAGAAGGAACCGGCACTGAGAACGATCCCTACATAATAGCTACCGCCGAAGAATTTGCACATATAATCAGCAACGGCGGTGGAGCAGACACATATTATAAGCTTACTGCTGATATTTATCTCAACGATATCGAAAAAATAGATTGGTCCACCGGCGAGCCGGAAGACGGCTACACACCGAAGGAATGGTATGTAAATAAAGCCTTCCAAGGTAACATAAACGGAAACGGTCACGTGGTATACGGACTTTATTCCAATGCTAAGACCACAGCCTTCGCCTTTGGTTATGAGGGCAGGGGACTTATTCCGCGAGTTAATAACGGAACTACGGTAAATATTGAAAAACTCGGTGTAGACTTTGCATACGTTAACGGTGCAAATTCTGCATCCGCTTTCGTAGGTTTTACCGGACCTACAAATTATAATACATCCGCCGAATATGCAAACGTCAATATCGATCGTTGCTACGCCGGCGACAAGGTAACACTTGCAGGATATGCCGCTGCCGCGTTCAGAGGAGGCGTTTACAAAGGAAGCGCTAATATTTCCAACTCGTATTCGCTTGCCGCAGTAACCGGAACCGAGATCGGTCTTGTAGGCGGCGCGTGGGATACAAGCGTGACCTTCAATAACTGCTATAATGCAAAGGGCACACTTTTTGCAGAGTGGAAATCTTCCACAAGTGCTTCAAGTAAGAATAATTACGCAACAGGTTACGACGAGGATAAGACCTCTGTAGGAGAAGGCCTTGTTGCTTATTACGCTACGCGCATTGACGCGGCGAATATGCAAGGTGTAGACGTTCTCTCAAATGCGGAAAAGATGCCTAAGCTAAACGAAGCAGATGCATATACTGCAACCGCAACCTATCCTATACTTACCGTCTTTGCCGACATTCCTCCCGAAACCGGTAAGGTTTGGGACGGCACCGCGTCAGAGCCCACAGAGGGTAGCGGCTCTGAGGTCGATCCATACGAGATAGCAACTGCAGAACAGCTTGCCTATGTGATCAGTAACGGCGGAAATGATAAGCATTATAAGCTTGTTGCTGATATATATCTTAACGATACTCAGAAGATTGACTGGGCAACCGGTACCGCAGACGACGGCTATACTCCTAATAATTGGTATAATAACGTTGCTTTTTCGGGTACTGTCGACGGAAACGGTTATATGGTATACGGACTCTACTATGCCGACGGTAAAACTGCCGCATTCGGTTATGAAGGCGTAGGTCTTATTCCCAGAGTTAACCGCGGAAAAACAGTAACAGTTTTGAATTTAGGAATCGATAGTGCCTATATCAGTGCCGTAAACGGTGCGTCTGCATTTGTCGGATTTGCAGGCTACTCCTGGAGCGGCGATACCACCGAAGGAAAGGGAACCGTTAACATCGGCAATTCCTATGTCGGTAAAAATGTAACCGTAAAGGGCTATTATGCCGCCGCCTTCCGCGCAGGTTCGAGAGAATCTGTTACAAATCTCACAAACTGCTATTCTCTTGCCGATCTTACTTGTCCTTCTGACGGTGAAAGAGGTCTTATTGCAGGTACGTGGGGTTGCACCGCAACACTCAATAACTGCTACGTAACCGGCTCTCCCGTTACTACCGATACCTGGAACAACAATACTAAATTTTACAATACTTACGACACCGTTGCCGCAAGCTATCCTGACGATGCTATTACTATAGCGGATGCAAATATGCAGGGTCTCGATGTGTTTACTAACGTCGATAAGATGACCGGTCTTAATTCTTCCGGAAAATACACTGCTACAGAGTCGTATCCGGAGCTTACCACCTTCTACGTAGATGACGGTGGAGCCGGCGAAGGCGGAGACGGCGGAGATGGAGGGGAAGCCCCAGGTCCTACCGGAACACATTCTCAGTATTGGGACGGAACCGCAACCTCTGAGCCCGCTGCAGGTTCAGGTACTGCGAAGGATCCCTATATGATCTCTACCGCTGCCGAACTGGCTTATGTTATTTCAAATGGCGGAAACGCAAAGTATTATAAGCTTGCTAACGATATTTACCTTAACGACCTTGACAAGGTTAACTGGAAGACCGGCGAGGTATCAGACGGCTACATCGTTAACAGTTGGTATAACAATATTCCCTTCGAGGGCACCATCAACGGAAACGGATATACAGTTTACGGACTCTATTATAAAACCGACGAAGCATTCGCCTTCGATTACGAAGGTGTCGGACTCATACCCAGAGTAAACAAGGGAAAGACCGTGTCTGTAACCAAGCTCGGTATTGATAAGGCCTATCTCAGAGCCGCACACGGAGTAGCGGCCTTTGTGGGTACAGCAGGTTACTCTCACGCTAATGACGCTGCCGAAGGAACCGCTACCGTAATTATCGATCAGTGCTATGCAGGTGCTGACGTAACGGTTCTCGGTTTCTATGCCGCCGCGTTCCGCGGAGGCGGACGCGGTTCAACCACATCAATTTCCAATAGCTATTCCTTGGCAGGACTGACAGCTACCGAGACAAGCGGTCTTGTTGCAAGTCTTTGGGGCGTTACGGTCGATATCAAAAACGTATTTAACGCCAATGGTGCTATCACTACTGACGTTTATTCTACCTCTGTCTCTATCGATAACGCCTATGCTATCGATCGCGGAAAGTACCGTGATGATGTGACCGAACGCACTCCGGAGGCAATGCAGGGTACTGATGCTCTTACAAATACAAATAAAATGCCCGATCTAAATAAAGACGAAAAGTTTGTCGTAACCGAAGGTTATCCCGAGCTTTACGTCTTCTCCGAAGGCTACGTTGATGACACGGTTATCGAACAGCCCGGTGATATCTGGAGCGGTACTGTTGCCGAAGGTTTTGCAGGCGGAACGGGAAGCGAGAACGATCCTTATGTTATCGAAACCGCAAACGAACTCGCTTATGCTATAAAGTCTAACGGTCTCGGCGGTAAGTATTTCGTTATCACCCATGATATTTATCTTAATGACATTTCCGATAAGATGTGGTATAACTCCGCCTCCAACAAGGAGTGGATCGTATGTGGATCATTTAACGGTCATATCGACGGACAGGGTCATATTGTTTACGGTCTCTGGTTCCCGGAAGAGACTTCAAACACCTATTCAGGTCTGATTTCTTCATTTATGAAGGGATCTGTCATAAATCTCGGTGTTAGAAACGCTCAGGTCAATGCAGTTCAGTTTGCCGGAGGTCTTGTAGGCAAGACAGTTTCGGGAGGATATAAATTTATTGATTCCTGCTTTGTTGACGAGACGGTATACGTTACAACCACCGATCTTACCAACGGAACCGGCGGAATTGTTGGTATGGCATACGATATGACCAATTCTGCAACTGTGTCTCTGGCTATATCAAACTGCTACTCCAAAGCCAGACTTTCAGGCATTGCCGAACATCGCAAAAACGGTATTATAGGTTCTTCGTGGAGAACTCCTTTCACCATTGAAGATTGCTATTCTGTTGGATACCCAGTATACAATTCTACTGAGGGCGGCATGGTGACCTCTGCATATTGGAATTATTCTGTAGGCGAGGTAAATGAGGCACGTCCCGATAAGGTTTTGACCGATTATATTAAAGACACCTACTGCGATGTAGGAACACCTAATCAGTGGACCCTGCTTACTGTTATTGAAAACAGTGAAAATATGAGAGGCACCGCCGCAAAGACCTCTATGTCGGGCCTCGACTATGTAAACGTTTGGGAAACCGTGAGCGGAGGAACTCCCAAGCTTAAGATTTTCACCTCTATATCAGGTGAAGACATATTCTCTTCCAAGGAATCCGATTTCTACGGAGAGGGAATAGGAACCCAGAAGGATCCGTTTATAATTAAAACAGTTGAACACCTTCGTTATCTCGTTGAGAGCGTAGATACCAAGGGTAAGTTCTATAAGCTTGGTAACGATATTTACGTTAACGACACAAGCAACAAAAACTGGTATAAAAATAATCCTGCCGAGTGGTATTCTTGGTCTAATCAAGAGCATAACTTCCAGGGAACGCTCGATGGAAACGGTTATACTATATACGGCCTGTATTACAACGAAATGCCCGATCCGACCGAATCGGAGCTCAAAAACGAATACGTTTCTCACGGTACCGGACTTTTCCCGTATCTTAACGCCTGTGCTACAATCAGAAATCTCCATATTCGTGATTCTTATATTACAGGAAAGGGATGCGTCGGTGCCTTTGCAGGCTGTCTGCTTCGCGGAAATAACGGAGAACGTATGCAGTTTATTGCCTGCTCGGTAGATGAAAGCGTTACTCTCCACGGCTTTACAGTCGGCGGTATCATCGGCGCTTCAAATCAGGGCATTGACCTTCGCTATTGCTATTCTACCGCAAAGCTTTCAAACGACGGTCCCGAAAGCAGACTCAGCGGTCTTCTCGGAGATATCTGGTCTGCAAGAGCGAACTTCCTTGAGTGCTATACCGTAGGACATAAAGCACTTTTTGGCGGAGTTATGAATGTTGATTCGCTCTATACTACAGTTGATTCGACTTCGGCTACTGTTCTTAATAAATCGGATATGTACGGCACTGCCGCAAAGAAGAGCATGCCCGACCTTACCTGGGGAACTGTATGGTATACCGCAAAAGGTAAGACTCCTCAGTTAAAGGTAGTTGCTTACGGTGCCGAAGAGCCCATCTACAGCAACGGCGTAAGAAATCGTGTTTGGTCAGGAAAGATCGCAGAGGCTTATGCAGGCGGTACCGGTACCGAGACCGATCCTTATCTCATTGAAACTCCTGAGCAGCTTGCCCGTCTTGTTACCACCGACTACAACAGCGGTGCATACTATAAGCTTATTGCTGATATTAAGCTTAACGACACATCATACGACGGCTGGGAAGAAAATGCAAGATCCTGGTATGCGGGAATGAATATCTTTAAAGGCTTCTTCGACGGTAACGGACATGTTATTTCGGGTCTGTTTTATTTGAATACCGAAAAGGCGAGCAACGATGCTGTCGGTCTTTTCCAGCGTATATCCCAAGGTTCTGTAATTAAACGCACCGGAATTACAAATTCCACCATAATCAATACCGGTGCCTATGCTGAAACCTATGCGGGCGCGTTTGTCGGTTGGGTCGACCATTGGCAGGCTGAAAACGCAGATCTGAAGTCAGCCCCCGTTATCAGCGAGTGCTTTGGTACTGATACCGTTTATGTTGAAGCAAGCGGCGCGGGCGGACTTGTCGGAGGTCATCCCTCCACTATAGTAATTGAGAATTGCTACTTTACCGGCGAACTTACCGGAGAATGGACCGGAGCTCTTGTCGGAAATGCATGGGGTCGCTATGGTCCTACCATTATAAACAGCTACGGTGTTACCAAGGATCGCGATCCTATCAGCGGTGGCTCTTCAGTGTCTATTACTGCGGTTGACGAAGGTCGAACCGTTCTTAAGAATGCATACGTAGACGGTCCTGCGGTAGGAAGCGGTCTCACCGCCGTCAGCATACTCTATATGAAGGGCGGTCTTGCTAAGGAAAATCTCAAGGGCTTTGACTGGACTAATATATGGAAGACGGTTGAAGGCGGAACTCCTGTACTGCGCTGTTTTGCGAATGCCGGCAAATATGCAGGCACAAGAGAGCCCGCGAAGGTATCGATCAACTTCGTAACCTTCAGTGAAGAAAAGTGTGATCCTATTTACGGATATCCCGGATATACCGAAATTACCGAGGATATGATCCCTGTACCCGAGCGGTACGGATACGTCTTCACCGGATGGCATCACTTTAACGCTTACGGCGATGATTTTGATCTTGAGATATTCCCCAACTACGATATAACCCTCTTCGCAAGCTGGACTCCTATCGGATTTACCGTAACCTTTGACAATGATCTTGACCCCGAATACGATTATAATTCGGGCATTGAGATCTATAAGAACGGTCTTGTCGGCTACGATCCGAAGTACGTGTACAACGGATGGCGTTCTCTCCACGCTAAAGCAGATAGCGAGGTCGAGCCTATGTTTGTTCTCTCATACGAAAATCCTCTTGAGGTAGGTAAGGAATATACCGTAACCTTCTGGATGACCACCGATATCGAAGGTGCAACGGGCAGCGTTTACTTTGTGCATTCCGATTATGCAGACGTTAATGACGATATCATCGGTTATGAGGAAGCACTTAAATTTACCGGTCTTGCGGACGGAGAGTGGAAGCAGTATTCATACACCTTCACTCCGAACGCGCCCTATCTTCTTATAAAAACCACCGCCGGAGTAAGTCTTTTCTTCGAGGATTTCCAGGTCGTTCCGACAGGTCGCGACGGTGAACTCGGAAATATCACGTTTGCATCTGCCGCACCCGATCCGGTAGGTGACGAGCTTGATAACGAAAAGTTTTCTGAGCTTATCATATTAATTCTCGTAGCAGGCGGAGTGATTCTGCTCGGAGCTGTTGCCACCGTCATTATTATTGCAAGAAGAAAGAAAAGAAAGATTTAATGTGAAATAGTCAAGAGTTTATTTATTAGCCGGAAATATCGGCAGGGAAGTGGTCTGTATGAAATTTTATAAGTATGGAAAGGAAGAGAATCTGGGACTGAAATTTACGGTAAATACCGTCCTTGATTCTGTTCCAGAGGTAGCTGTTACCAATTTTACTCGCTTTGCTTCAGAGCTCTGCGGCGATAAGGATATCAAGAGTATCCTGTTAAGGCCTGTGGACAGCGATATTATAGCTTATGTAGAGAAGAACAGCGGTGTTAAATTTGCAATTCAGGACGAATGTTTCATCATTCGTCCTGAGGACGGAAATGTTGTCATATATTCTGCAGATGAACAGGGTAAGCTTAACGGACTTATGACCTTTTTGCGTTTGCTTGATGATGATAACTGTTTTAACTACAGTTATATTTGGGATTATCCAACAAACGCTTTTCGCGGCGTCAAAGTCTTTATGCCCGGCAGAAACGAGATAGACGATTATAAAGCGCTGATTGATATGATGATGTACTTCCGCCATAACACAATTATGATAGAGGTTGGCGGAGCTATGGAGTATAAACGTCACCCCGAAATTAATGAGGCGTGGGAAGAATATGCCGCGTTTATGTCGGAGTATTCCGGAAAGGCGATTAAACTGCAAAACCATACCTATCCGTGGCGCAAAAACTCTATACATATTGATAACGGCGGTGGCTCTTATCTTACACAGGATGAGGTCAGGTATCTTATTCAGTATGCAAATGATAGGGGTATTAAGGTAATTCCGGAGGTTCCTTCATCTTCACACTGCGATTATATGCTGATAAAACGTCCCGATCTTGCTGAGCGCCCCGAAGACCCGATTCCCGATACCTTCTGTATATCTAATCCTGAATCCTATGAGTTGCTTTTCGATATCTTCGACGAGGTCATCGACGTATTCAATCCCGAGGTTATTAACGTAGGTCACGACGAATTCTATTCAATAAACGTTTGTGACCGCTGTCGGAAGCGTCTTATGGATGCTGACGATCTTTTTGCGGAAGACCTTACCAAGATCCACGACTATCTTGCCTCTAAGGGCGTTAAAACTATGTTCTGGTGCGATAAGCTTCTGAACGTTTTGACAGAAGACGGAGCCAACTTCGGCGGAGCTATCAACTATATGTATATGAACTGGAACACAAAGGGTAAATTCCTCGGTGTAATTCTTCCCACCTGGCAGGCAAGAGAAAAACTTCCCAGAGACATTATTTGTATGAACTGGTTCTGGTCCTTCGGTGAGCAGTACGACGAGGATCTTCGTGAATATCCTGTTGTTTTCGGTAATTTCCGCGGCGAAGGTATGAGGAATTACCGCAAGCGTTGCGGTAGCAACACTACCGGCGGTATGTGCTCCAACTGGGGCGCGACTCAGCCTGTTTATCTACAGCGCAACAGGATCTATTTCAGTATGGCGTATAACGAGAACCTTTACTGGAATGCCGAATACGACGATAACAGCGATGAACAGTTTGAGCAGGTTATTGACCGTCTGTTCAAGGAATTATTCAGATATAAATACGGTCCGAAAGATAACTACGGAAATAAATATATCGAGGTTGTTCACACTACCGACCGTTACGAATGGTATCACGAGCTGGTAGACGGAATTTTCGCCAGCGGTCCCGAATACGAGAGGGATTATTTCCTCGGAGAGTATGAGATCACCTTTGAGGACGGTTCCACCGCACGCAAGCGAATTTATCGCGGTGAGCAGGTGGGTGGTTCCGATATTCCCTGGTATGGAAAGATGGCCGATGTTGAGGGCAGTGCTGAAAATCCCAACAAACACAAATCCCGCATTAACACTCAACTCGGAGAGGTCTCGTATTCAACTATACCTCAGCTTATCGATGGAAAGGTGTTTTATAAATATCTTATTAAAAACCCCTGTCCGGAGAAGAAGGTTAAGGACGTTAGGTTCATTATTGCCGACAACGCCGATTGGCAGTTTGAAGTTAAAGAAATCAAATTTCAGCGCTGATTTATTTTCCCGTTAAGACCGTTAATGCGGCCTTTGGGCGAATATAAATAATTAATTTGAAAGGGAAAAGCATTATGAGTAAATCGAAAAGACTACTCAGCGTATTTATTGCACTGGCAATACTTGTTTCAAGCCTGTTCATCGGTACGGTTGCCGCAACAGGCGAGATACTTACCTTCACAAACACATTTGACGAAGATGGTATATATTATCAGAGCAGCACAAACGGTGATCAGTCTGCGACTCTTCGCAGGTTGGGAGAAGACAGCTCTTTTCCGACCAATTATTACTCTGCCGTTTCTCATTGGGGTGCTACTGTTGAGGAATGTACGGTAGATGCAGAAGCAGGCCGTGCCGCTCATTTTGACGGTGCGAAGAGTTACAACAGTCGCTGGCCTTCTGCTTTCAGACTATATAACACTGCATCTTCCAACGAGTATTTCAAAGCATCAGCAAATACCTCATACGATATTAAACTGAAGTATTACGTTGGCACTAAACCTGACCGAACCGTTAATTTGCAGGTGCGTCAGAGATCGGATTGTTCCGGCTCTGTTTATCAGTCATATGATTCATTCTCGTCCGATTACGTGCTTGTCAGCGATCTTGCCGTCGTTACCGATGTTACCAACGGTTGGATTGAGACATCAGGCCGGTTTACAGTAGGCGCAACGGATACCTGGATTCAAATATCTGCCGCTTCAGCCGACGCATCAAACGCTAATAACGTTGATATCTGGGTAGACGATATTACTGTCGCAGAGTGCGCAGACCTTACTGTACATAACTATGACGGAGCGAACGACGGAACCGTTCCCGTATCGTCTATGACTACCGTAGCACAGCTACAGATACCTCAGCGTGACGGATATATTTTCCGCGGCGTTTACGCTGATGCTGAATATAGCGTAAAGATCGACACTACAGCACTTGCTGCAAGTTATGATGAGGTCTGGTATAAATGGGCTAAACTCAGCGACGGAGAGTATTATGCCGGCTTTGAGGATTATACTGTTCCCACAAACGTAGTAAGCTACGATTCTGCCGTGTCTGAGATTACAGGCGGAAACACCTACGCAGGCGGTTATATGATGGAGACCGTTATCGAGGCTGACGGCATTGCCGCGTTCGAGCTTCGTGACAAGTCTGCGTTTAAGGTTAATAAAGACACCGAATATACCGTCTCCTTTGCTTATAAAGCAACTGCCGACGCTGAGCTTTACGTCGGTCTTGCAAACTCGGGCGACGTTCCCGGAACTGCATACGCCATTGAAGGTGGAGCTTTAGCTAAAAGCGATGAGTGGAAAATTGCTTCGATCACTCTGACGTTAGATAACGGTACGGTAGACGGATATTCTCTTGCTATGCTTTTAAATTCTGAGCAGGGCGCGACCGTTTGCATCGACGATGTCTACGTAACCTTCCCGTTTGACGATACTACCGTTAATATGCCATCTATCGACGGCTTTTCTGCTGATTGGTATCCCGCTCTCGACGCCTTTAACCCCAAGGGTGAGGTAAAGCCTGTTGAGGTCGTCGAGATATGGAACGGAAGTGAGATAGCTCCTGCTGATTCCGACGGTGACGGTGTTTTCGAAATCTCGTCGGGCGCAGAGCTTGCTTATATAATCGTTAACGGCGGTGCCGCTGACGCAAAATATATCCTTACAAAGGATATTTACCTCAATGATATAGAAAAGATCAACTGGGCTACCGGCGAACCCGCAGAGGGCTACACACCCAACAAATGGTACGCAAATGAAGCCTTCCAGGGAACTATCGACGGCAACGGACATACAGTTTACGGACTTTACTATAATAACGAAGGATCAAAATCTTGGGGTATGTATGGAGTCGGCTTGATACCTAAGGTTGATTTTGATACAACGGTTTCCGTTACCGGTCTTGGAGTAGATAAGGCTTACATCAATTACCCTAACGGTGCAGCTGCTTTTGTTGGTTGCGGCGGTACAAACAATTCGGCCGCAACAAATCGTGCTATAGTCAATATCGACCGTTGCTACGTCGGCGCAGATGTCACTATTAATGCCTGCAATGCAGGTGCTTTCAGAGGAGTAAACCGTGGTTGTAATATCACACTCACTAACTCCTATTCGCTTGCCTCCACAACCGGTACTTATTACGGTTTGGTTGCCAACGAAACCTGGGACAGTTCCGAAACCGTTATAAATTGTTATAACGCTAACGGACCTATTTCATCCCATGCTTCAGCAAGCGTTGCTAATTCTTATCAAACTGTTGCTGGTAAGTTTATAACCGCAAACGTAGTAGCCGCCGATAAGATGCAGGGAACCGATGTTTTCCTCGCTGACGATAAGATGTTATTCTTTAACATCGACGGAGCTTTTGTTGCCACTGAATCATATCCCGTTCCTGCCGTATTTGCAGGCGTAGAAGAGATTGAGATGGATGTTTGGGACGGAACCGTTGCCGAGTCCTTTGCAGGCGGAACAGGAACAGAGACAGATCCTTATCTCATCGAAACTCCTGAACAGCTTGCACTTGCAATCACAACCGGAGGCGTTGACGAAGCTAACTATAACGCCTACTACAAGTTAACAGCAGATATCTATCTTAACAACATTAACGCAATACGTTGGTCTGATGGTGTTGTTGCAAGTAGTTATAATGCAAAGACCTGGTATAATCAGGCACAACTCTTCGTCGGTAACATCGACGGAGATGGTCACTATGTTTACGGACTTTATCGTAAGGATAATCCTTCTTCATTCACTTCCTATCAGAATTACGGAACAGGTCTTGTTCCTCGCGTTCCTGATGGGGAGACTGTTACGATATCCAACCTTGCCGTAGATAAGTCATATGTTCGCGTTGAAAGCGGTGCCTCTGCCTTTGTCGGCACCTCGTACAAGGGAATTATAAACATTAATTCTTGTCTTGCAGGAAAAGATGTAACTGTTTCCGGAGGTGATTCGGGCGCGTTTATCGGATACGCACCTTGTAACGCTACGTTAGCAACTCTTAATAATTGCTATTCTTTTGCAACGACGGTAGCGAATATTAACTATGGTCTGGTTGGTAGAGCATACCACACTTGGCTTCGTGCAAATTACTGCTATAACGCTAATGGTCCTATAACTTCATATACTCAGACACAGTATTCGACTTGGTATGAGCTTGATACTTCCTACCAGACCGTTGACGGTGGCACCGGCGGTAGCCGTTCTTCCTACGCTACGACAATTTCTTCCGATAAAATGGTTGGATTGGACGTTTTAACCGCAGAAGATAAAATGCCTAACCTTGCAGTTCCTGAAGTGTACGTGGCAACCGAAAGCTATCCCGTGCTTAAGCTTTTTGCAGATGTAGTTTCTTCCAATGATTCTGAGGATACCGGAGAAGATGAAGAAAGTGGAACGACCTCTACTCCTTCCGACATAACTATATGGGACGGAACTTCTACCGCACCCACGCAGGGAACCGGTACTGAGGATGATCCCTGGCTTATCACAAACGGCGCAGAGCTGCATTATGTTATCAGAACCTACGGCGGAGCAGGCGAATATTATAAGCTTACAAATGATATATATCTTAATGATATTACCAAATTCAACTGGAATATAGGCGTACCGTCCTCTGAGTATAAATTCAACGGATGGTTCGGATATTGGGAGACTCCTGCCTTCTCAGGTCATATCGACGGTGATAATCACGTTATCTACGGACTGTATTTCGATCAGGAGACAACCAAGGAAACGACGTTATCCGCTACAGGCGCGGGTCTTATTCCTCAGATAGCCGCAAATGCCGAAGCTTCTGTCAAAAATCTTGGAATCGATAATATGTACCTCCATTACGAGTCTTGTGTAGGTGGCTTCGTAGGTTCCGCGCTTTCGGGCTCTACGCTCGCCATTGAAAACTGCTTCCTCGGTGAAGACGTTGTTCTTGAGGCACCTCATACCGGCGCATTCTGTGCGGTATCGGTTGACGCCACTACTACCGTAGAAAACTGCTATTCTCTTGCAACTCAGAACTATCATTCTACCGAAGGTACCAACGGTCTTGTTTCTCAGCACTGGTTTGGAGAAGCAGGTACCATAACCGTAAAAAACAGTTATAACGGAAACGGTCCCATTATCTCTTACGTAAGAGAAGCCACGGTCGTTCTTGAAAACTGCTTCCAGACTAAGGCGGGTCAATACAACACCGGCGTAATCACCCTTTCTGCAGACGATATGAAGGGTGCAGACGTAACCACGAACAGTCAGAAGATGAAGGCATTAGCCGCCGCAGGCTTCGTTCCTACCGAGCGCACCTTTGCCGACTTCGATTATTTAACCTATCTTCCCACGGGCACCGTTATTGATCCATCCCTTGAGATCCTATTCTTTGATAACTATATGGCACCTATTTCTGAAAGCAAGGTACTTTATGGCGATAAGATGATCCGTGGCGCTTACGTTAAGTTTGTTGCAGAGCCCGATGAAACCCTCGTTAAGATTCCTGCGTCTGTCGCCGATAAGGTACATGCAGGATCTTCCGCCGAGATCGTCGCAAGCAGGGGAGACGACTACTTCTTCGGTATTGAATTTGATATCGCAAGTGATATGATCTCTACCGAATCGGTTGGCTCTGTAAACTACATCTTTATAACAGATCTGCATTACGGCTACGACTCCGCCAAGGATCAGGCCTCTTTGCTCAAGCAGGTTGCTTACGTTACCAAGATGGCAAACGAAAACGACAATATTGATTTCATCTGCCTCGGCGGTGACATAACTCAGGGTAATGCTTCTACCAAGGAAGGTCAGAAGACCCTTCTGAACACCATTCTTACCCCCTTACTCGATTGCGAGAAGCCCGTCTTCGTTCTGGCAGGTAACCACGATGATAACGCCTATAGCAAATTTAATGTAGAAAAGGTTTTGAACAATCAGGATTGGAACGATTCGGTTATCGATTTCGTTGTTAACCGCAGTACTGCCGACGGTGACGTTGCTGACATTCAGGTCGTTCAGGATACCGACCTTTCCAACGGTCCCTCCAAGTATTACTATTACGATCTTGAAAACAAAAAGACCCGTGTAATCTGCCTCGACGCCATTAATTATCCCTATGCTTGGAATGAAGCGACAGGCACGTGGGATCTTGCCGTTAAGAACGCATCTGCAACTGACGACCGCGCTAAGTACTATAACGGATACAACACCTGGGGCTATAGCACCAAACAGATCGAATGGCTTGCAGAGGTCGCTATGACTTGTGATGAAGGTTGGGATTATGTATTCCTTTCTCACATGGGAATTGACGGTTCGACCAACTCCATTGATGTTCTCAACGGTCAGCAGCTCAGAGATATCATTAAGGCATATCAGTTCAAAACTGCATATTCCTTTACAGATACCGACCTTACTGACGGTGAAGACGACAGTATTTCTGTAGATTTCACCGATACCACCGGACGTATTCTCGTTTACCAGTTCGGTCATAATCACTATGAGAAGGAGATCTACAGCGAGGATATCGACCTCTGGCAGATCATAACCTCCTCTACAAACCCCGGCAACTATAAGAACGTTACCCAGACACTTAAGACCGAGACCGAGCTTCATTTTGACGTTATGTTTGCTGACAGAAACGATATTTATAAGCATAATATCGGCTCTGGAAGCGATAACAGATTGATAAATACTCCGGTTACCGTGGATGGAGACGTTAACAGAGATAATAACGTCGATATCTTCGATCTTGTTGCTCTTAACAACGGAAAAGCATTACCTTCCAAGGCCGCAGACGTTGATAAGGACAGTAAAATAAGTGTTATTATCGATTCTGCCGCTCTAAGAAAACTGATTATAAAAGCAAAATAGTTATTATTCAGATTTTTCTCACTTTTTCCTTTCTTGCGAACGACCGCCCTTTTATGGGGCGGTCGTTCGTTTTAAACATACTAAAAGGTTATACTTCATATACTTTATAAAAAACTTATGGAGATACAGCGTTGAGAGTCAAACCTTTTATGCTTTTTAGCGTTATAATATTGATTTCTGTTTTGGTGTTATCGGTTAATATCGGTTCAGAAAAAAGTGTAATTCCCGCTATGGCGGACGTAACTGCCCGACAAACTGTTATCATTGATGCGGGCCACGGCGGGTTTGACGGCGGTGCGGTAGCGTTAGACGGGACGAGTGAGAAGGATATAAATCTTTCAGTTGCACTTGATCTTGAAGCTATGCTCAGACTTGGCGGTTACGATGTAATAATGATACGTGACACCGACAGAGGCATTGAATCCGAAACCGAAGAAAGCATTTCAAAACGAAAGATCAGCGACATGAAAAACCGACTTGAGATTATCAATTCGAATACCGACGCAATATTTATCAGTATTCATCAGAATAAATTCAGTTCAACCTCGGTGATCGGTGCGCAGGTGTTTTATTCCCCGAACAGGGAAGAGTCGAAGGTTCTTGCAGAGACCATTCAGAGCTCTTTTAAAAATCGTTTACAGCCGGATAACGAAAGGGTGGTAAAGAAGGGTGATAAAAGTATTTACCTGCTTTATAATGCAAAAATTCCTGCGATTATCGTAGAATGTGGATTCTTGTCTAACAAGTCGGAGCTTGAGCTTTTGAAAAGTGAGGAATATCAGAAAAAGGTTGCGTTTACTATATATTGCGGACTCCTTGAATATCTGTCGGAAGATGCTTGAAATAACGAAGATTTAATGCTATACTGTAAACATAAAAATAATTTTTCGGAGAAATTTAATGGCAGCTAAGACAAAAACAGCATTCGTTTGCAGCTCTTGCGGATACGAAACCCCAAAATGGGTCGGAAAATGCCCTCAGTGCGGCGAATGGAATACAATGGAAGAAGAAATTGTTAATACCGCAAAACCCGTCACAGCTCCAATACGCGCCAATTCTGCGGTAGCAAGAACCATAAATGAAATTACGGTTGAAAACGAACATCGTTTCAAGACCAATATCCCTGAGCTTGACAGAGTTCTCGGCGGCGGTATCGTTAAGGGATCTGTTTCTTTGATAAGCGGTGACCCGGGAATCGGAAAATCAACCATACTTCTTCAGATCTGCAAAAATATTTCTAAGGAACTGAAGATTTTATACGTTTCGGGAGAGGAATCGGCCGTACAGCTCAAGCTTCGCGCAAATCGCTTAGGCGTTTATTCGGATAATATTTCAATAATGGCCGAAACCGACGTGCAGGCGATTTGCAACTATATATCCTCATTCCGCCCCGATCTTGTAATGATTGACTCGATCCAGACGATGAAGATCGAAGAGCTTTCTTCCTCCTGCGGTAGCATCGTACAGGTAAGAGAATCGGCCAATATGCTTTTAGGAGTAGGAAAAAGCCTTGATATTCCCATAATCATTGTCGGACACGTCAACAAAGGCGGTGAAATTGCGGGACCCAAAGTCTTAGAGCATATCGTTGATACGGTGCTTTATTTTGAAGGCGAGCGCAATCAAGCCTACAGAATACTTCGAGCAGTAAAAAACCGATACGGCTCAACAAATGAGATCGGTGTGTTCGAGATGACCGAAAAGGGATTAGTTGAGGTGGAAAACCCCTCGGCAATGCTTCTATCGGGTAGAATGAACGGCGTTTCAGGCTCTGCCATTACCTGCGTTATCGAAGGAACAAGACCTATACTTGCAGAGGTTCAGGCACTCGTAACGGCCACAGGCTTCGGCAATCCCAGAAGAATGTCTACAGGCTTCGACTATAATAGATTTAATCTGATACTTGCTGTGCTTGAAAAACGCGAGGGACTTTATTTTTCAAGTCTTGACGCATACCTGAATATTGTCGGTGGTCTGCGGTTGGACGAGCCTGCCGTGGATCTCGCCGTTGCAATGGCACTCGTATCGGGTGTGCGCGATTTTCCGATTCCCGACGATATGGTGATTTTCGGAGAAGTCGGTCTTTCGGGAGAGGTTCGCTCGGTATCCCGAATACTTGAGAGAGTCAAGGAAGCAAACAGAATGGGCTTTAACAAGTGCCTGGTGCCAAAGGCTTGTGTAAAGCAATTATCATCGGTCAAAAATGAGATCGAAATTATA
>CAZRHF010000044.1:0-17193 GCA_964599835.1 uncultured Eubacteriales bacterium
TTGCAAGCACCACTGTCTGCAACGTCGCCCGACTCACGGATGGGAGCCTTAACGCCGATAGAACGTGCATCGGTAAGAGAAAGCTCAACCTGGGTAGCCTTTCTGCAGGGTCCGAGAATGGAAACACCGGCAAGCTCCTTCTTGGGGCCTACAACGGTAACTCTCTCTTCGCAGGCAAACTGACCGGGCTGAGAAAGGTCCTTTTTGGGGGTGAGCTTGTAGCCCTTGCCGAAATGGATCGCAAGATGCTCTTCGCTTACGTGTACGTGACGTGAGGAAATTTCAACCAATACTTCTTTAACCATAACGATTCTCCTTTAAGGATTAATTTATTACCTAAAGATTATAACACATCTTTCCAAAATAATAAAGTACATATTTGATATTTTTTAAACCGATTTATGCCTTTTTCGAAACTCTCCCGGGGTGGTGCCGCAAACTTTTCGGAAAACCCGTGAAAAATAATACTGATCCCTAAAGCCTACCGCCTCGCTTATTTCTCCTATCTGCATATCCGAAAAGCCGAGAAGCCTGCAGGCGGCGGCTATTCGCGTGCGGCTTAAATATTCAGCCGAGGTGGTATGAAGCTCGGTCTTAAAAAGCCGTGCTATATATGACTTCGAAAGTCCGAAGCTTTCCGACAGCACGGTGAGAGAAATATCCTCAAAATAATTTTCGTCGATATAGTCGGTTATCCTAACGGTGTTTCGGCTGAGCGCTTTGCCGCTGTAGCTGTCTGCCGAAAGGGTTATTATAAGCTGACGGACAAGACTGTCGAGAAGGAGCTTGTCGGTATTCGTGCGAAGTCTCAGGGAGGAAAGCTTAACGAATATCTCCCTCACCGCCTCGTTTTCGGCGCAGTGTGTAAGAGGGGATAGCCTGACGTTTGGGTCGCCGCCCCATACCGAAAGCTCATAGTCGCCGCCTTTAAGCATCGGATTGGAGCGAAAGCCCAGTCCCTCGGTCTCGGCAGGACGGGTGTCTGCGGAAAAATGAATGAAATAATACTCAAGGGAAGAAGCCTCGAGGGGCCTGTAAAAGGTGTTTTCGGGAACACAGAGTATATCTCCCTTCTTAAGGGAAAAGGCTTCCTTTCCAACCTGCATTTTAAGCCGTCCTGCGTCGACGTAGACAAACAGGTTAGCGTTAAGGGTTCTGCCCGAATGCCAGGGCGCCTTTTGTCTGACCCTACCGTAGCTTATGGCCTTTATGATGCCGTCGGTGTTTACCGTCATATCATCACCTCGGGAATATCTTACCATAAAACCCGCAAAAGTTCAATATAATACTAAAAAATACAATATAATACATTGAATTGGTTTATTTTAGTCTATATAATTAAAGAAAAAAGGAGGTTTTCTTTATGACGGTTAATATTAAAGATTTCGGTGCCGTAGGCGATGGCAAGACCCTTAATACCAAGGCCATTCAGGCCTCAATTGATAAGGTAGGCGAAAAGGGCGGCCGCGTTCTTATTGAGGACGGCGTATATATGACCGGCACGATCATTTATAAAAGTAATGTAGAAATACATATTGCATCCGACGCGGTTCTGCTGGGCTCTCCCGATTGCGACGACTATCCCGAAAAGGAAACGACCCACGTAAATTCTCCTCTGCTTCCACGTTGGAGAAACGCCTGTTTGATATTTGCCGAGGAGTGCGATAATATCTCTCTTACGGGAATGGGCACCATCGATTGTAACGGTAAGACCTTCGTTATTGAGGAGCAAAATCCCGGAACCGGCTGGAAATTTCACCGTGATTTTTCCCGTCCCACTCCTCCCCGTTGCGTATTCTTCACAGGCTGTAAAAACGTTAAGGTAGAGGATATCACAATGGTAGATCAGCCTGCAGGCTGGTCCTATTGGATACACGACTGCGACTTTGTTACCTTCGATAAGTGTAAGATCGACGCCGAGGTGGAATATCCCAATAACGACGGTATACACGTAAACTCCAGCCGCAATGTCACCATTTCCAACTGCTCTATCAGATGTGGAGACGACTGCATAATCGTCCGTGCAAACAACGTTTCTCTTAAAGAAAACAAGGTCTGCGAGCGTGTTGTGGTCACTAACTGTAATTTAACCAGCTATTCGGGCGGAATCCGCATTGCCTGGATAAATGACGGCATAATCCGAAACTGCACCTTCTCCAACCTCGTCTTCACCGACTGCTCCTGCGGAATCGACTTTTTCCTTCCCCTGCTTCGACCCAATAAGGACAACCCCGGCACGGCAGACATCGGCAGAGAAGCGACCCTGATCGAGAATATGACTTTCGATAATATCATAATGGATAAGGCCTACGGAACCCCCGTAAATATCGATATAAACGCCGACCCTGACGTGAAGGTAGAAGCTATCAGAAATCTCTATTTCTCGAATATGCACGTCCGCGGAGCTCAGTTCCCTTGGATAAACGGTCGTAAAGACAACCGCATCAAGGATATAGAATTTAACAACTGCTCCTTTATCATAACCGACGGTTCAGAATTTCCCGATAAAAATAATCACGGCGCCGTCCGCCACGGCCAAAATAAATGTGAGTGCTATAATCCTATGAATATTCAGTATGCCGACAATGTTCGTTTTAACAACACCTCGTTTACCGTGAATAAATAAAAAATAACCCGACGGGAAACCGTCGGGTTAAATCTTTTTTTGCTTTAACTTAAGCCTCAGCGATAGCGTCTACGGGGCAGCCGGATGCACAAGCGCCGCAGTCGATGCACTTGTCAGCGTCGATTACGAACTGGGTATCACCCTCAGCGATAGCCTCTACGGGGCAACCGCCTGCGCAAGCGCCGCAGCTGATGCAAGCGTCGGAAATTTTGTATGCCATTTAAATACACCTCCTTGTGTCTGCTTCTATTTTAACATATCTTTTTAAAATTGCAAGAAAAAAATGTCGATTTTTGAAAATAGGTAAAAATAGTATTTATTCGGCCTCTTCTTCCTTCTTAGGAATCTGAGGCTTTCCCTTTTTACCCCTGTTTATAAGCTCGACCTCACTGCGGTGGATCTTAATGGGGGCGGCGTCCTCGCCGATGCGAACGTAAAGGTTGCCCGTAAGGGGATTTTCATCCACAACAACACCGTTTCCTGAAGCGGTCTTAACGTAGGAGCCTACGGGAGGAGTGATGGAGTTAAGATACTCATAAGCGTCCTGCTCATATTTTAAACAGCACATAAGCCGTCCGCAGCTTCCCGAGATCTTGGTAGGATTAAGGGAAAGACCCTGCTCCTTCGCCATTTTTATCGAAACGGGCTGGAAATCGTCAAGGAAACGGGAACAACAGAAGGGCTGACCGCAGATTCCGAGTCCGCCAAGCATCTTTGCCTCGTCACGAACACCTATCTGACGAAGCTCGATCCTTGTATGGAATCCCGAAGCCAGATCCTTTACAAGGTCGCGGAAATCGACCCTGCCGTCGCTTGTAAAGTAGAAAAGGATCTTGGTTCCGTCAAAGGCATATTCAACGTCCACAAGCTTCATATCAAGCTTGTGCTCTGCTATTTTCTTTTCGCAGACCTTAAAGGCTTCGGCAGCCTTCCTGCGGTTTTCCTCCATCTTTCTGCGGTCGATGGAATCGGCAATACGAAGAACCTTCTTAAGGGGCTTTACGATCTTTATATCGTCAACCTTTTTGACCCCTTCGCTGACGGTTGCACACTCAATTCCTCTGGCCGTCTCAACGACGACTATCTCTCCAACCTCGGCCTTGATGCCTGCGGGATCGAAAAAATATGCTCTGCCGTCGGCTTTGAATTTTACTGAGATAACCTCGGTCATAAATTTCTCCTTTGTATATTATTTCGCCGTTATTCCTGTGATCCGTGAGGTTAGTGCGGCGAAGAAAAGTTGTAAATTGATATTAGTGTCAAGCAGGGGTCTCATATCGAAAAGTACCTCCTGCAGTCTTAAAAATTCGCTTGCCGTCTCGGTAAGACCGATAGACTTCTTGAGCCCTGCCGTAATTATTTCCGAAAGCTCTTCCAAAAACCTTGCGGTCTCCAGGCGGTCTTTTTCCAGCGGTACGGTGGTAAGCAGGGCGGATAGGGAAGAACCTTTTTTTATCGCCTCAAAATAGTCGTGGGCGGCGGCCCTGCCAAGGCTTTCTTTACTGTCGGAAAGACGTAAAAGCACCTTGCCGATGCTGTTCTTTTCTTCAGCAAGCAGAATTGAGGCCTCGTCCCTTAAAACGCCCTTTTGCTCGGTAAGAAATACCAAAGCTTCATCGAAGGCAGGCGGGAAAAGGGATATTACCATACAGCGGGAAACTACCGTATCAAGCAGATTCTTGGCCGAGGGGGTAATAAGAATGAAGATTACCTCGCTGGGCGGCTCCTCCAAAACTTTTAAAAGGGAATTTTGTGAAGAAGGATTCATAGTGTCGGCCTGCTCAATGATAAAGGCGCGGCGGGAAGCGGTGTGTGCAGAATGGTATGCGGTGGTGCGAAGCTCCCGTATCTGGTCTACCGTAATGTTTTTCTTTTTATCCTCGGGAGCGACCACAGTAATGTCGGGATGTGTGCCCGTATCAGCTAAATGACAGTTGCGGCAGGAATCACAGGGCGGTGTGCCGCTTTCGCATACCGCCAGCTTTGCAAGATATCGGGCAAGTGTGCGTTTTCCTGTGCCTGCTTCTCCCTCGATTATGACCGCGTGGGGAAGTCTTTCAGAGGCTACCAGAGCCGCAATAGATTCCCCGGTGCGTTTGTTTCCTATAAGGGGGAAACTCATAATACGAAACCAACCTTTTTCATTGCTTTGGAAAGGGTCTTTCGGGCTACATAGCCTGCCTTGTCGGCACCCTCACGGTAGAGGGCTTCAAGGGAGGCCTTTTCTTTAATGATAGACTCGTATTTTTCTCTTATGGGGCGAAGCTCCTCAACGACTGCCTCTCCGACCGCAAGCTTAAAGTCGCCGTAGCCCTTGCCTTCAAATTCGGCGGTGATCTCGTCGGAGGTCTTGCCCGTTATGGCCGAATAGATTCCGATAAGGTTGTTGATGCCGTGCTTTTCTTCACCGATGCATACCTTGGCCTCACTGTCGGTAACGGCACGCTTGAATTTACGCATAATATCGTCGGGAGTGTCGAGAATTGCGACCCAAGAGTTTAAATTCTCGTCCGATTTTGACATCTTCTTGGTGGGGTCCTGAAGAGACATAACTCGGGCGCCGATCTTCGGGATATAAGGATCGGGCACGGTGAATACGTCGCCGTAGATTCCGTTAAAACGCTCGGCAATATCGCGGGCGATCTCAAGATGCTGCTTCTGGTCGGCTCCTACGGGTACAAAGTCGGGCTTATAAAGAAGAATATCTGCCGCCATTAAAACGGGGTATGAGAAAAGACCTACGTTAACGTTGTCGGCGTGTTTTGCAGATTTATCCTTAAACTGTGTCATTCTTGACATTTCGCCAAACTGTGTATAGCAGGAAAGAAGCCATGAAAGCTGACTGTGAGCAGGAACGTGTGACTGAATAAAGAGAGTAGAAGCATCAGGGTCAAGACCCAGCGCCAGCATAAGGGCGTAGGTCGAATATATTTGTTGACGGAGCTTAGCAGGCTCCTGACGGACGGTTATAGCGTGAAGGTCGGCCACCGCGAAGGTGCAGTCGAACTCGTCCTGCATATTTTTCCAGTTTTTAAGCGCACCAAGATAGTTGCCCAGAGTCAGCATACCGCTGGGCTGAATACAGCTTAAAACCTTTTTCTTAGCTTCATTTTCCATAGTAATACCTCGAAATGCATAATATAACAGATACATTATACTACAATAAACCCGATACGGCAAGAAAAAAATCAGTACACCTGATTTTTATATTGCGCCATGGCCTTATATTCGGTAGGAGTGATGCTGAATTTCTTTTTAAAGCAGACCGAAAAATAATTGCTGTCGGAAAAACCGCAAAGAGTTGCACATTCCGAAACGGTATATTGGGTGGTGTTCATCAGCTTGCAGGCGTATTCAAGTCTTCTTCTCATAATAAATTTTGAAAAGCTTATTCCGAAAAGGGTTTTGAAGCGGTGGCTGAAATAGGATTCGTTATAGCCGAAAAGCTCTGCCACGCCTTTGGCCGAAATATTTTCGGTAAAGTGTTCCTCCACAAAGCTCAGCACGTCGCCGAACTGACTGGGATTTTTTACACGAGTCTTCAGTACGAGATGCCTTCCCTCAAAAAGCTGACCTATGAGCGCCAGCAAAAAGCCTTCTGAAATCAGGGGGTTAAGCTTCGACCAATAACTGCAGGCCTCGTCCAGCAGAAGGGCTGTGGAAAAAACCTTTTCGTCGGTAATAACCGCTTTGGGTATGTGCAGTTCAAAGCTTTCAAAGTTGCCCAGCGGCTCTAAAAACTGTTTTGAGCCTTGGGTTCCGTTGAGAAAGTGAAGGGGGTTGAATCTTACGCGGCCGAAGGCGTAGTCAAGATTATCGGTGCGCAGACTGTGTGAGATTTTCGGAAGCAACAAGAGCATTGCGGGAGCGCAGATCTTATGCTCCTTTTCCTTTACGGTGATATAGATATGTCCTTTTTTAACGATGTATAACTCGAAGATATCGTGCCAATGGGGTGTTTCGCATACGATGTCAAGACCGTCTTCCGACCGCATATAGCCCATTCCCGCAGGATAATCCTTATAGCTGTTTGCCGTAACGTCCTTTCTATCGGTGTCGATCATTTCTTTGAGCATACCGCTTCTCCTCAACATAAGTTTTCTTAAGATAGACCTAACAAAATTCAAGGTCTCGTTACGTATGTTATGCTACAATAAATCTAAGCAAAAGTCAATATATTTAAACTAAGGAGTGGTTCATTTATGAAGGCTTTTAAAAAAATTGCAGCAATAGCTCTCAGCGTTTCGATACTGATGTCAGCCCTGTGGCTCGGGGTTTGCGTCGCAGAGGTTGGCGCTGCTTCGGGATCGATCTCACTTTCCGTAGGAGAAAGCTATACCTTCGATTTTAACGAGGGAGAGGTTCCGACCTACGTGACTAACACGGGCGCTATGGAGGACGGCGACGGCAACACCTTCTATCCTCTTACCAACGCAAACGGCAGTGCGACCGCCGTGCAGGAGAATATAACCGTCACTACCGATACAAGCGGCACCACCAAAACCGTAGGAGCCCTTAAATATCAGGCAAACGGTCTTACCACCTTTATCCCAACCGATAAAGACGGACATCCCCTTGTAATAGACCCTAACTCTAAATATACCCTTAAGCTGGAGATCTTCATAAAGCACGGAAGCTACGATTCACAGCTCTTTTTCGGCGGCGGTGTATGCGGGGCAAACGAGTCGGGCTTTAATGCCGATAATACCATTACTATGACCGGCACCACCCGTGACGGCGCGGCAAAAAACCTCACCAACCGTCATCAGGCATATCAGACCGGCTCTTATATGTATCAGACGAAGCATTGGACCCACTACCACACCAATAAATCAACCAAGGTGCGCTCCTATTCCACCTTCGACACCTTAAATCCCAATGGGACGACCAACAACAGCGGATATAATATCGCCCAGTACTACAGCGGAACGAAATATTTCACGACCCTCGATTTTACCGAGAACGTTGTTGACGGCAAGGGCACGAACACCTTTAATATGACTACCGCCGACGGTACTGCCGAGTATACCTACGGTCAGTATTTCTCTGTAAACTTTAACGGAGGAAGTGCCTATGCCGCGGCATATCTGAATAACGGCGGAACGGTAGGAGAGGCCACGGGCAACACCCAGACCGTTCCCTGCACCTTCTATATCGACTCCATAACCATCACCAAGGTCAGCCAGACCGCCACCGTTTCCTACGATGCCAACGGCGGCACCTTCTCGGACGGAAGCACTACCGTTGCCGACTCTGCTGAAAACGTAGACTCGGTATTCTCGGTCGAAACTCCCACAAACGGCGAAAAAGTATTTGCAGGCTGGGGCTACTCGGCTGACAGTACCGAAGGCTTCAGCACCGTTCAGGGCGATATGAACGGCAAAACAGTATATGCCGTCTGGAAGGAGCTGGGCCCTCACGACGGAGAATATAAGACCTTCAGACGTTATATAGATTTCTCAAACTATACTCCTGTGCTGGACTCCAACAGCTACGGCACTCTGGTCAACGAGACCGACACGGAAAAAACACGCTATTATAACATTGTTGAGGACAGCACCGCCACGGGAGGCAAATACCTTCAGTACGATAATATAAAGGGCTGCTCCTGGTGGTATGCCAACTGGAATCTCACCATGACCGAAACGGGAGGCTCTTCCGCCACTGCCGCATCAGATGCCGCAGGAGATACGGGACTTGTTTTAGAGAACGGAGCGACCTATAGGGTCACTCTGAGACTCCGTATAAACGAGCTTAAAAACAATAACGCTTTCATATACGTTCTCTACGGAGTCGGTAACGCTCGCAACAGCTATAATGGTGAAACTACGGCGGATTACTCGGTAATTAAGAGCGGCCTTACCATGACCGACGGCGAATGGGTGGACGTAGAAGCTATGTTCACCGTGCCTGATACCTATCAGACCCTTACAAATGGCGTGGCAAACCGCTGTTATATCGCCGTTTGCGAAACTGGTAACCGCGTTCGCTATGATATCGATACCGTAACCCTCGAAAAGGTTACCGCAACCAATTTGTACATTAAAGAAGACGGCGAATATACCCTTTTCGATACCGTCTACGGCGCTCCGGGGGATGATCTGACCTCCTGTGACGAGGTAAAACGCGAGTTTTACGAAAACGACGGCAGGGGAGGAACAGAGGTCATTAAATATAATACATGGTACACCGATACAAGTGCCACCGAGAAAGCAATTCTCAAATTCGGAAACTATGACGTAGCTCTTTACTGTCCCGATGCTGAGGTAAACATCCAGAGCACGAAGAATCAGGAGATATTTGCAGGCTTCGATAACTTTGTAGCTCACACCGACGCCTTTACGTCAGATGCATTCTTCCTCACCGAAGAGGATGCCTATTCGGGTGAGACCGCTCTTAAAGCCGAGCTTTCGGCAAATGCGTACGAGGGCTTTGAGGTTAGAAACCGAAACACTTTAGACCTTAAAAACGGAAGAACCTACAGTATAAGCCTTTTATATAAGGCCGATAAAGCGGCCGAGCTTTCGGCGGTCCTTGCAAAGGGCGGTGTTTCGGGCGATAAGAACCTTCTTAAAACTGTAACACTTTCTCCTGCAAGTAATTGGACTAACTTAAATCTTACTGTAACTGCCGACGGTGCAGAGGAGAATTCGATCCTCGCATTTATGCTTTCCTCTGCGGAGGCAAACAATATTTATATCGACGCTATATCGGTATATTCGGCTACGGCCGCCTTTGATGCCGAAAAGCTCGCTACACAAAACGGAGAAGCACTTCGTCTTATGTTCAGCTACGGCGGAATTGCAAATAACAGCGTTACCTTAAACGGAACGGAAAATGAAGTTGTAGAGCGCGGAATCCTCGTGACGGGTGCAGATAACCCCGTAGAATTAAAACTCGACAATAAGGATGCCTCCGGTGTATACCATTTCAGTACCGAGGATATGTCTGAAAATTGGGCCTATGACACCGAAAACGGGGAGACGGTATATTCGGTATATCTCGAAGGCTTCGACGAAAACGATGACTATGCCGTATCTGCACGAGGATACGTGAGACTTGGCGGAGGAGAAATGTATTACTCGGATATCTTAACGACCTCGGTATCCGATGTGCCTACAGCAGCCGAGCTCGACACCGACTATTTTGCGGCCGATGTTCAGTATGTAACAAAGCAGCTTGACCAAAACGGTGCCGACGCCGTAAATTATATCTTCATAACCGATATTCACTACGGCGCAAGCGCAAAACAGAATGCCTCCCTTATAAACCAGCTTAATCTTATAACCGAAATGGCAAATAAGGACGATTCTATCGACTTCGTCGTAGTCGGAGGCGATACCACAACGGGAATGTATACCACCAAGGCGGCCGCCATCGCCGACACTCAGGAGGCTCTCGATCCGCTTCTCGGTTGCACAAAGCCCGTCTTTGTTCTTATCGGAAACCACGACGATAACTCATATCACGCCCTCTCGAGCAGTAATACGTCGGGCGCCCTCTCCACCGAGCTTCTTATTACCGATTACGATTGGCAGAACAGCATCATCGACCGTTATGTAAACAATAATGGTCATACGGTAGTTCAGGACGATCCCGAAAAGAGGGAGAATTCGAAGTATTACTACTACGATCTTGCTGACAAGAAGACCCGTATCATCTGTCTCGATTCTATCGATTACGAGGCAAAATACGACGAAAACGGCAACGTTACCGAGCTCGCGGTGACCAACGCTTCGGCCTCTAAGGAATACAATAAATACGCTACCGCCCTTACTTATAAGGATTACAGTGCCGATCAGCTCCGCTGGCTTGCCGAGGACGCAATGCAGGCGCCCGACGATTGGGACTATATCTTCCTCTCCCACATGGGAATCGATTCCGACACCAACACGGGAAGCGTGACTATGCCCTACGGTCTGGAGGTCAGAAAGGTGATCTCGGCCTACAACAGCGGCTCGACCTATACCGCAAGCTTCACCGATATCTGGGGAAATGCAGTAGAAGTAAATTCCGATTTTGCAGGTGCGGCCGGTAAGGTTCTTTCTCACCAGTTCGGTCACATCCACGTGGAGGCCACCTTATACAGCGAGGATATCGACCTTTACCAGTTCTGCACATCCTCTGCAAACGTCGGACAGACCAAGGTACAGACTGCTGAAGCGATAGCTTCCTCCTCTATTATAAACAAAAAACACGATTGGCGCGCCTACACAAGAGCTCTCGATACCGATACCGAGGCCTGCTTCAGCGTCATGTCGGTATCGGACAAGAGAATATACCGCTTTACGGTAGGTGAAGGTGCAAACGAGAAGGTCGTTTACCCCGGTAAGTAAAGGAGAGTTAAAGATGAAAAAACTTAATTTTTTGCGTATCGCAGCTTTAGCGCTTGCTATGGCCGCCCTCTTTACCGTAACCGCCCTTGCCGCAGGCACCGACGACGGTAAGATATCGGTCACGACTAAGGATTCCGTAAAATATTTCGGCACCGAACAAAGCGAGTGGTGCGTAATGTATACCGCCGCCGACGGAAGCGGAAAAGAGTTTTGCAGATATTCTGCCGTCAGCCTGAACGGCGATGAAGTAACCGACATCACCGACCTTGTGTATCTGCATAACAGCCTTGATACCGAGACCTATGATATAAACGGAGACGGTAAGTCCGATTTCTCAGACACCGACATACTTCGTATGCTTATTCTCGGCAAAAACGATTTTTAAACTAAACTTTGGATCACCGTCCTTGGGACGGTGATCTTTTTTATATAGCATTATTTCAGCAAGAAAATTAAGGAAATATTTGTTGTAAAAGAGGTTGTTTTTTGTTAAAATAGGAATGTAAACAACGTGATGAACTTTCCGTTCATATTAAATCAATTTGGAGGCAAGCAGTATGATAGTAAATAAACCGCCTATGGGCTGGAATTCCTGGAATACCTTTGCAAAGGATATAAGCGAGGAGCTCATTCTTAAAACCGCCGATGTCTTTGTGGAAAGCGGACTTAAGGACGCGGGCTACGAATACGTTGTCATTGACGATATATGGGCTCTTAAAGAAAGAGACGAAAATGGCAGACTTGTGCCCGATCCCGAAAAATTCCCTCACGGAATGAAATACGTTGCCGATTACATACACTCCAAAGGACTTAAATTCGGTATGTATTCCTGTGCAGGCTACTATACCTGCGCGGGCTACCCCGGAAGCTTCGATTACGAGTGGATAGACGCCGCCACCTTTGCCGAGTGGGGTGTGGATTTTCTTAAATATGATTTCTGCTTCCATCCAACCTGCATAAATGCCGACGTGCTGTATAAAAGAATGGCTCTGGCCCTTGCAAACTGCGGCAGAGACATTCTCTTCAGCGCCTGCTCCTGGGGCGCTGAAAACACCCGTCACTGGATAAAAGAGACGGGTGCCCATATGTGGCGTTCCACCCCTGATATATTCGATTCCTGGGAGTCGGTTAAAAGACTCGCTCTCAGAGAAGCCCCTCTGCAGGAGTATAACGGCAAGGGTTGCTTTAACGATATGGATATGCTGGTGGTAGGTATGTACGGCAAGGGTCACGTGGGGCTTACGGGCTGTACCGATATCGAATACCGAACCCACTTCTCCCTTTGGGCTCTGCTTAACAGCCCCCTTATGATAGGCTGTGACATCAGAGATATGAACGAGGCCACAAAAAACATTCTTATGAACAAGGATGTTATTGCTATAAATCAGGATCCCCTATGTGCTCAGCCCTTTTACGTCAATAACACAAAATGGGAGGTCAATACCGAGAGAAAGCCCGAAGATCCGTTCTATAAAAATCTTCCCGACGGTGTTTTACTTATGGCGAAATATCTCGACGGCGGCGATATTGCGGTGGGACTCTTCAACTTCTCCGAAAGCAAGACCAACCGCTGGAGAGCAGGGGTGCTTCCCGACCTTTTAGGCCTTCCCACGGTAAGCGGAAAAGAAATGGAAGCAACCGAGCTTTGGAGCGGCGACGTCATCCGCTCCCGTTGCGGTGTCCTTGATATCCCCGATACCGAGCCCCACGACTGCAAGCTCTACCGCGTAAAGATAGTGGATAAAAGATAATGGCAAACTGTACCAAGTGTGAGAGGGAGCTTACCTGCGACGAGATAGGCCTTCACAAAAAGCTTATGGGCAGGGCAGAGGAAGAATTTATGTGCATTTCCTGTCTGGCAAGCTTTTTTAAATGCGGGGAGGAACTGCTTTACAGAAAGATAGAGCATTTCAGAAATCTCGGTTGCGCCCTCTTTTCTGCTAAAAATGAATAATGTTAAAAACACCTCTTGCAGATGATCTGTGAGAGGTGTTTTTATGAAAGGAAACTAAAATTATACCCGTTTTATTTGGGGATAATGATTTTTGTTGTAAAATGTAAAATTATTTGTTATAATAAAATAAATTATGTCTTAACCTATCGAAAGGAGACTTAAAATGGCAAGAGTAACCTTACTGGCTCACACTCCGAATCCCGAAGCCGTTGTGGCCGCCGCCGCCAAGCTTTGCTATTCTCCCGCCACTATTGAAACCATTCAGGAGGGGCTCACCCCCGAAAAAACCGCCGCATTTGTGGAAATGCTTGCCGAAATAGGTCACGAAAGCCCTATAGAACACGTTTCCTTTACCTTCGGCGTCGAGGGAATATCCCGTGCCTGCTCTCATCAGCTTGTGCGCCACAGGATCGCCTCCTACAGTCAGAAAAGTCAGCGTTACGTTAATGAAGACAGCTTCGAGTATATAATTCCTCCCGAGGTTGAAGCGATCCCCGAAGCCAGAGCCGAATTCATTCGTCAGATGGAAGCGATAGATGCGGGCTATAAATCCCTTGCCGAGCTTCTTACCAAAAAGCACACCGAAGCCTTTTTAGCCGAAGGCCTCGACGAAAAGACCGCTTTATCCAAAGCAAAGAAAAAGGCAATAGAGGACGCCCGTTTCCTTCTTCCCAACGCCTGCGAGACAAAAATCGTCGTTACGATGAACGCGAGAAGCCTTATGAATTTCTTCCGTCACCGTTGCTGTAACCGTGCACAGTGGGAAATAAAGGACGTTGCCGATAAGATGCTTGCCCTTGTTCTGGAGGTAGCGCCCAACCTCTTCAAAAATGCAGGCCCCTCCTGCACTTCAGGCGGATGTCCCGAAGGCAAGATGACCTGCGGACGAATAAAAGAGGTCAGGGAAGAGTATAAAAAACTTAAAGGATAGAAACCGATCATGGGTAAACTTATTGTTATCGAAGGCCTTGACGGAAGCGGAAAATCTACACAGCTGGAGCTTCTGCCCGCAGGTCTTAAGGAAAAGGGAATAGAGTGCAGGACGGTATCCTTTCCCTGCTATGAGGACGACTCCTCCGCTCTTGTGAAAATGTATCTCGCGGGGCAGTTCGGAAATAAGCCGGGGGATGTAAACGCATACGCCGCCTCCTGCTTTTATGCTGTCGACCGCTATGCTTCCTTTAAAAAGGACTGGGGAAGCTACTATGATGGGGGCGGTGTTATCCTTGCAGGACGCTACACCACATCAAACGCCGTTCATCAGTGCTCAAAACTCGACAGATCCGAATGGGAGGGCTTCCTTTCCTGGCTTTACGAATTCGAGTATGAAAAGCTCGGTATCCCGAAGCCCGATAAGGTAATTTTCCTCGATATGCCCACCGAGGTCTCCCAGAAACTGCTTGACGGCAGATATAATGCCGCAGGCGGAAAAAAGGATATCCACGAGACCGACGTTGAATATCTAAACCGTTGCCGTGAGGCCGCAATGTTCACCGCCAACTATTCGGGCTGGGTAAAAATATCCTGCGCAAAAGACGGTCAGCCGCGCAGTATTGAAGACATCGCAGGGGACGTACTCAGCGAAGTCTTAAACATTCTTTAACAGGAGTTTGTATGGTATACGTATTTTTAGCCGACGGCTTTGAAGAGGCCGAGGCGCTTGTAACGGTAGACATCCTCCGCAGAGCGGGCATAAAGGTCACCTGCGTAGGAGTAAATAAAAGAGAAATAGTCGGCTCCCACGGAATTAAGATCCAGGCCGATATCAAGACGGGCGAGTTTGCTCCCGTTGACCTCGAAGCGGTAATTCTTCCCGGAGGAATGCCCGGAACCTTAAATCTGGAGGCCAACAAAACGGTCTGCCACGCCGCCAAGGGGGCTTATCAGAATAAAAAACTGGTTGCCGCAATTTGTGCCGCACCCTCCATTCTCGGGCACTTGGGAATCTTAAAGGACAAATACGCAACCTGCTATCCCGGCTTTGAAGAGGATATGATAGGCGCCACCTACAGAAACCGTCCCGTGGTTACCGATCAGAACGTCATAACCGCCAAGGGTGCAGGTGCCGTATTCGAATTCGGATTCGCCATTGTTGATTATCTTACCGGCTCACCCAAAATTTCCGCACAGCTCAGGGAGTCTATGCAATGCGTCCGATAGATATCCGAAAGTATAAGCAGGAGCTTAGGGCAAACTGTCGCGAAAAGCGTCAGAGTCTCGCCCCCGAAGCAAAGAAAGCTCTCGACCGCAGTGTGGCCGAAAACGTCCGCCGTCTTAAGGAATACCGTCCTGCAAAAACTCTGCTGATCTATATGTCTACACCCATTGAGGTGGATACGGTTCAGATAATAAAAAATGCCTGGGCAGACGGCAAAAGGGTAGCGGTCCCCCGCTGTATTCCCGATAGTCGCGATATGGAATTCCACTATATCGACAGTCTCGACTGCCTTGCCCCCGGAACATTTTCTGTCCTGGAGCCTTCTCCCGACCTTCCGACCGTTACCGATTTTTCGGGTTGTCTTATGATAGTCCCGGGTATGCAGTTCGATATGAAGGGCTACCGGATCGGCTACGGAAAGGGCTATTACGACCGCTATATGGTCCGTTTTACGGGAATCTCGGCAGGAATCTGCTATTCCGACGAGCTCAGACCCTTTATGTACCACGGCAGATACGACCGCTGTGTGGATATTGTCGTAACCGATAAAAGAATCAAGACCTGCAGATCAAAATAAGATTTACAAATATTTGTTTAAAGAGGTGCGATCTTGGAAAACGAAAACAAGTTTGAAAATACCGAAGAAATAAATACCACACCCGTAAACGAAGAACCTCTCTCTATAGACGAGGTTCTTGAAATGTATAATAACCAAAAGGAGACCGGGGAGGAAACACCCGCAGAGCCTCCGAAAAAGAAAAAGCATATCCTGCTCTGGATAATATTAGGCCTTTTCGCGGTCATTATCATTACCTTTGCCTGGATCTATTTCTCCTACACCTCCGACTATAACGGAGGGGAGAAAACGGGAGAGGTAAAAACCGTTATAATTCCACAGGGCTCCAACGTGGCCGATATTGCCACAATTCTTGAGGACGAGAATGTTATAAACAGCGCCCTCTTCTTCCGTTTTTACTCTAAAATGTCCGAAACCGAGACCCTATACCGCTACGGCACCTTTAACATCGAAATGGGATGCGGTTATGAGGAGATCGCCGAAATTCTTATAAACGGCGGTGAGCAGGCCGAGTCGGTCACCGTAACCATTCCCGAGGGCACCTGCCTTTACGACTACGTCAAAAACGTCAACGGAAAGGACGTAACCGTACCGGGAATAGGCTCACTTCTCGAAAAAGCAGGAGTCTGCACCAAGGAAGATTTCTTTGCCGCCCTTGATGAGGTGGCAATAGAGGGCAGACTTCTCTCCTCAGTTGATACCGAAAACACCTACTACGCCTTAGAGGGTTATCTCTTCCCCGATACATACGACTTTTTCTGTCACGAATCGAAGGAGTGTGCCAAGCTTGCTGTGGAGAAAATGCTTAAGCACACCGAGGAGATAATAACCGAAGAAATGATAAGAAATGCCGAAGGTATGGGCTATTCCATTCACGATATGATGACCCTTGCCTCTATTATTCAGCTTGAATCGGGTATCGACACCGAGGAAATGGCCAACGTTTCTGCCGTTTTCCACAACCGTCTTAACAACCCCGCCTCCTTTGCCTACTTAGGCTCTTCTCCCACTATATATTACGATAAAACAATGAAGGGCGACGGTCGCTACGACACCCAGAACACCTGTAAGGGACTTCCTCCCGGACCGGTCTGCGCCCCGGGTGCGGCGGCCATAAAGGCGGCCTTCCTGCCCACAGAAAACTTCGATTATACCTATTTCGTAACCGACAGCGACGGAAAATTCTACTATAACACCTCCGAGTCGGGTCACAATTCCACTATAAAGAAACTTCAAAATCAGGGTAAATGGATATATGAGCTCTACTGATAAAATAATACTTCCCGAACTGCTTTGTCCCGCAGGCGACCTCACCCGTCTTAAGACCGCCGTCGACTTCGGTGCCGATGCGGTATATATTGCAGGTGAGGAGTTCGGTATGCGTACCGCGCCGACAAACTTTACCATGGATCAGTTAAAACTAACCCTACACTTTCCTACCAAAATAGTGAATCAAAAGAAGTATGGCATCATGATGTAATTTCAGACTTGAAAAATTTAAGAGTGATAATCCCGTGTGTGCGTGCTCAGTCACTTCAGTAG
>CAZRHF010000045.1:0-16998 GCA_964599835.1 uncultured Eubacteriales bacterium
CTTGTCGATCTTTCTGTAGGGAGCCTCGATAAAGCCGTATTCATTTATCTTAGCGAAGGTTGCAAGATAGGAGATAAGTCCGATGTTAGGTCCTTCAGGGGTCTCAATGGGGCACATACGTCCGTAGTGGGTGTAGTGAACGTCTCGAACCTCGAAGGATGCACGGTCACGGGAGAGTCCTCCGGGACCGAGGGCCGAAAGACGGCGCTTGTGGGTAAGCTCAGCAAGGGGGTTTGTCTGATCCATAAACTGGGAAAGAGGAGACGAACCGAAGAATTCCTTGATTGCGGCAACGACGGGACGGATGTTAATGAGCGACTGCGGAGTGATAGCGTCGACATCCTGTGCCTGAAGAGCCATTTTCTCTCTTACTACCCTCTCCATGCGGGAGAAACCGATGCGGAACTGGTTCTGAAGGAGCTCTCCTACAGAACGGATACGACGGTTGCCGAGATGGTCGATATCGTCGATGGTTCCGACGTTGTAAGGAAGGTTGATGAAATAGTTTACCGAAGCGAAGATATCGTCGGTGGTAATGTGTTTGGGGATAAGGGCGCCGAGATTTGCCGATATGGCATCGCGGATATCCTCCTCGGTGGAGTTGTTTTCAAGGATCTCCTTAAGAACGCGGAAGGAAACGTTTTCGTTAACGCCCAGATCGGATACGTCGAAGGAGATGAAGTTTTTAATGTCTACCATTCCGTTAGTGAGTATCTTAAGCTCGCGAACGGTTCCGTTAACGTCCTCAACGGTAATGTAGGCTTCACAGACACCTCTGTTCTGAAGCTCGATTGCGCGCTCTTTAGTGATCTGCTCGCCGGGCTCGGCAATTATTTCTCCGGTCATATCGTCGACAATGGCGCGGGAAAGCACCTTGCCGATAAGACGGGGGGCAAGGCTGAGCTTCTTATTATATTTATAGCGGCCTACACGGGAGAGGTCGTATCTGCGCTCGTCGAAGAAGAGCTGTGCAATGTAGCTCTCAGAGCCTTCAACGGTAGCAGGCTCTCCTGGACGGAGTTTCTTATATACTTCTATAAGTGCGTCGTCTACGTTGGTGGTGGTATCCTTGTCGAGAGTGGCGGCAAGGCGTTCCTCGTCACCGACCAGCTGACGGATCTGCTCGTTGGTGGCAACGCCTAATGCACGGACAAAGGTGGTAAGGGGAAGCTTACGGTTTTTGTCGATGCGGACGTAGAGAACATCGTAAAGATCGGTCTCGTATTCGAGCCATGCACCGCGGTTAGGAATGATGGTGGAGCTGAATAATTTCTTACCGGTCTTCTCGTCGATCTTAAGTCCGTAATATGCGCCGGGGGAACGAACGAGCTGAGAAACAATGGCACGCTCGGCTCCGTTAATAACGAAGGTTCCCGATTCGGTCATAATGGGGAAATCGCCGAGGAAAACTTCGCTTTCCTTTATCTCCCCTGTCTCGTTGTTTAAAAGGCGGGCACGGACCCTGAGCGGTGCGGCATAGGTCGTGTCTCTTGCCTTACATTCGGTTACGTCATACTTCGGCTTCTCATCAAGACGGTAGTCAATGAAATCAAGCACAAGATTGCCGGTGTAATCGGTAATGGAAGACATATCGGCGAGGGCTTCCTTAAGACCTTCCTCGACGAACCAGCGATACGAATCCTTCTGAATTTCAATGAGGTTAGGCATATCGATAACTTCATTGATCTTAGAGAAGCTCATACGGGTGTTCTTTCCAAACTTGACCGGCTTTACCATTGCTTCAGATGCCATAAGTTTTAATCACTCCTTATTAATTCTGCACGGACTTCCGTGCCGGACGACTGACAGCCAAAACGGGCTTTTTTGCCCCTCGAAGGACCCCTCTTCAGGGCATAATAGGCCATATTGACCCAGTATCAGTAATTTCATATTATACAAGAGGCAGGAGGGCTTGTCAAGTAATTTTTTCAAAAAAATTCCAAAAAAGTTTTTCGGCTGTAAAAAAAGCAAAACGGCGGGAGCAATTCTCGCTCTGCGGCGTTCGCCATCATTTTTTACAAAATAGAAAGACGATATGTACAAATAAATACACATCGTCTTTCTTTATCTCTAATATGACCGCCTTAAGGAGGATCTGCGTAGGGATTTACGAAAATCATTGTATGGCGCGACGTCCCCGACGCGCCGAGCTGAAAAAGCACAAGAAAAAGGCTAAAAGGCTACGACACACCTCATCCACCACCGCGGTGGTCCCCCTTCTCCCTGAGGAGAAGGCTGAAAATCGTATCCGCTCGGTTTTTAACAAGCTTAAATATTTCAACGCCGTGTCAAGGATGTCGCGCCCTACGCTTTTGCGAAACGGAAACCGCTCTCGCCTTTTATTAACATTCTTTTACAGCGATGATATTATAATTTATGGAAAGTTCCAATTTTTTTACAAATAAGGGGTTTTAATAATGAAAAGAGTTATAGCAGTTGTTTTTGCGATTGTTATGATCTGTTCTTTGGCTGCTTGTGGGGAGAACAAAAAAGGAGAAGGCAACTCCGTTGTTGGCGGCGATGAACAAATATCAGAAAGCAAACCCGCTATATTCGGCGACAGTAACGTACTTGAAGTAATCGAAGGTGATTTTTCATATTGTCTGCATCGCAAGTCGGACTCGGAAGTAGATGTAAAAATAACTGGATATCGCGGTTCTTCAAGTACCGTGAATATTGGGCTATGCCGTTACCACGATTGGAGATTACGCTTTCTCCTACTGCAGTTCCTTAACCTCTGTCACAATACCGGATAGCGTCAAGACTATTGGCGAAAACGTATTTCAGTGGTGTAATCGCTTGGAAACCGTTTATTTCCATAGTGAATCACAAAAGAACAATTTTGCAAAATGTTTCAATTCATCGCAGCAATTTTCATCTGTGCAACTAATAGTTAAGTAATAAAGACAAGGAGCGGTTACCGCTCCTTGTCTTTGTGCCTTAAATACGGAGTATCTAAGGCTTTGATATTATTGATTTAAAAAAATAAACCGCAGATCGCACTGATCTGCGGTTTTGTTTATTCCTTGGTCTTATTCATTTCAAGCTGGGCCATTACGAGGCCGTAGTAGATGCCTTTAAGCCTTAAAAGCTCGTTGTGGGTGCCGAGCTCGGCAATACCGTGCTTGTCGATAACGGCAATGCGGTCGGCATTTTTAAGGGTTGAAAGCCTATGGGCAATGGCGAAGGTGGTTCTGTCCTTACGGAGACGCTCAAAGGCCTCCTGTATCTGATACTCGCTTTCGGTATCCAGAGCGGAGGTTGCTTCGTCGAGGATAAGTATTCTGGGGTCGGTCAGGATGGCGCGGGCGATGGCAATACGCTGTTTTTCGCCGCCCGAAAGCATATGTCCTCTCTCCCCTATATAGGTATCGTAGCCGTCGGGGAGCTTACATATAAATTCGTGGGCGTTGGCGTGCCTTGCAGCTTTTATTATCTCGTCGAAGGAGGCATCGGGGCGGGCAAAGCGTATATTGTCAAGTACGGTGCCTGCAAAGAGGAAGGTCTCCTGCAGTACCACACCTATCTGACTATGGTAGGAGGCGATATCAAGGTCCTTGATATCGGTGCCGTCCACAAGTATTCTGCCCTCGTCCACGTCGTAAAGTCTCATAATAAGATTTATGAGGGTGGATTTTCCGCACCCCGAAGAGCCTACAAGGCCTATCATCTCTCCCCTCTTTACATCAAGGGTGAGGTTTTCCAGCACAGGCTCATAGGAGTTATATCCGAAGGTTACATTATCAAGCTTAATATTGCCCTCGACCTTACGCACCTCGCATTTTTCCGAATTGGTTATTTCGGGCTGTTCGTCGAGGATATCGTAGATGCGTTCGAGGCTTGTGGTCATATTTATAATGCGTCTCGGAAGGAAGGACATCCAGGAAAGGGGTCCCAGCAGCATTCCCGCATAGGAGATAAACTGCATAAGCTCTCCCTGAGTCATACTTCCCTCTAAAACTCCCATACCGCCAAGATATGTAATAAGATAGGTTCCGAAGGCAAGGCCTAAGGAAAGCAGAGGGAAAAAGGTTGCAAAAAATTTTTCATTGCTTTTCTGCACCTCTGCCAGCTTATCGTTAAGACGGCAGAATTCCTCTACCTCCTCCTTTTCCTTACCGTAGGTCTTAACTATACGGATTCCCGAAAGGACGTCCTGAAGCTTGTTCTGTATGCGGTCGGAACGGCGGAACTGATAGTGGTAGATACGGCGGATCTTAGGCCAGAAGGTACGGGCGCATACAATTATGATGGGCGCAAAGGCAAAGGCGGCAAGGGCCAGCTTCCAGTTGAGGACAAGCATAAGCACCGCAAGAGAAACGAGGGTAACAAGCATACCGAACATATTGCAGAAGCAGTCGCAAATAAAGCCTCTTATATGGTTGGTATCGTTGGAAACACGCTCGATCACCGCACCCGGGTTTCGCTTATTTAAAAAGGAAAGGGAAAGGGACTGAATATGGTTATCAAGCTGTTCGCGTAGCTTATAGGTGACGTTTACGCCCAGCTTATTACAGAGGTAGGTTCTGAAAAGATAGCCTGCGGCGGAAATTACGGTAATACCCAAATAGACCGAGAAGAAGGACAGAATGTTAAGGGCATTTCCCTTTCCGGGAACCAGATATCCGTCCACAAAGTTTTTAAGGACGAACTGCACCGAAAGGTCGATGGCACTTCCCATAAGCATCAGCGCAATTATTACGGTAAGCATAACCTTGTGGGGCTTACAGATATGTAGCAGACGGCTGAAGTTGCGGTGCTGTTTATCGCATTTGGGACAGTGGTCGGTACCGGGAAGGACCCGTCCGCATTTAGGACAGTATTTATCCTTTTCGCGGTTTATTACCCTTTTATCGCTCTTACCCTCGGCCAGCCATTTTATGCCCTTGGCAATGCAGGCAAGCCTTGAAATATGAAGCTTACTGCATCGGGCAAGCATCTCTTCTTCCCCGTCTATGGTCAGGGTCAGAAGTCCGCCGTTTACCAAATTACGGCAGGCGGCTGAAGAAAGGAGTGAGACAGGAATTATCCGTTCATTCTCCCCTTCGAAGATAAACACTTCCTTTTCGGTGGCACCAAGCCAACAGTTTTTCGTGAACATACCGTCTTTGCCGATATCGGTCTTCATACAGTATATCGGTTCGAGGTCGGTATGCTTTTTAAGCTTTTCGGCATATTTTTCCGGTAAAGCCAGATTAAGATCCATTTAATCCTCCTACAGATAGAGGTCAAGCTTTTTCATTTCCTTGACGGTCAGCTTATTTACGTCTTCTATTTCATAGCGATTCTGGTCGGAATCGCGGATTATTACACGGTCACCTTTTTTCACTACGGCACCTGCCGAACCTGATGGGCTTGTGAAACGGCATTCGCCCTTGTCGGTGAGCACGTGCCAGTAGGTGTGGCCGTATTCCTCTTTGACCGAATTTATACGCAGTACCTTCGGCATAAAGTAGCGTATCTCAAGCTGAGCCGAAATAATCTCTACGGTTTTTTGGTCAAATACAGACAGCTCCTCGATCATACCAAGCTCACGCTGTTTATCGTCGGCGGTACGCACCGATAAAAACTCATTGGCGGCGGTAAAGGGGAAGGTTCGGATAACGTTTACCATTCCCTGCTCTTCACCCTTTAGTGTAAGTGTGATAAAGCCGCCGGGGGTTGCTTTAAATTCGGCATTTTCCGGAGTCAGCAGGTTGGTGGTCAAAAGCTTTTCAACCTCCTGCTTTTCCTCTAAAAATATATCCTTTTCTTTTTCTTTCATATCAGTCTCCTATGCCTCTCATAGCCAGGGCCTTGCTCTGAATCTGGTAGAGCTTAAAGTATTCGCCCTTCTTCAACATAAGCTCCCTGTGGGTGCCCTGCTCGGTGATCTTACCTCTGTCGATAACGATAAGCTCGTCGGCATCGCGGAGGGTTGAAAGTCGGTGGGCAATAGACAGGGTCGTGCGTCCCTTTACAAGCTCCTTAAGGGCGGCCTGAATATTCTTTTCGGTTTCGGTATCGACGGCGGCGGTGGCCTCGTCGAGAATGAGTATACGTGGGTCTGCCAGAATTGCACGGGCGATGGAAATTCGCTGACGCTCGCCTCCCGAAAGGTCTCTTCCTCCGCTTCCTACCTCGGTATCGTAGCCGTCGGGCAGTTTACAGATAAAGTCGTGGGCAGAGGCGGCCATCGCGGCAGATATTACCTTTTTACGGTCGGCGGTGGGGTCGGCGTAGGCGATATTATCAAAGATGGTACCCTTGAAAATGTAGGTCTCCTGGCTTACCAGGGCAATATTTTTACGGATATCCTCAAAGCGCATATCGCGGACATCGTTGCCGTCGAGAAGTATCTCGCCCGAGTTTACGTCGTAGAGACGGGCTATAAGGTTTGCAAGTGTGGTTTTTCCCGCACCCGATTTACCGACGATTCCAAGCATTTTTCCCGCATCAACGTGGAGGGAAACGTCTTTAAGCACCTCCCTGCTTTCGTCGTAGCCGAAGGTCACGTTCTTAAGGGTTATTTCACCCTTAAGATCGGGCACCGCTTTGGCCTCGGGGTGCTCGGCGACGTCGGGGGTAGCGTCGAGAATTTCGAAAATGCGCTGTGCCGAGTTCATAGAGCCCGACCACCAGCGGAATATGTAGGAAAAGAAGTTGGCAGGTCCCGAAAGTAGGGAAACATAGCCGGTAAAGGTCATAAGGGTACCGTAGGTCATCTGTGGTCTGAACACCGCCAGCACAAAGCAGGCACCTATGGTAAAGGTCAGGACCGAGGAAAGTGACTGGGCGATGTGGTAGAGGGCGGTGTATTTTATATCGAAATTGGCGGCATCCATCTGGGCGGCGGCAACGTTTCGGTTAGAGCCTGCAAGACGGATACGCTCGCTTTCTTCCCTGCCGAAGGCACGAACCACACGTGCACCCGTTAGATTATCGTTCAGCTTGGCGCGGAAATCGCGCTGGGTCTGGAAGCGGCGGCTGTTATAGTGCCAGAGTATGGGATCCAGCTTAATACTTATGATAACGGCGGGAGGCAGGGTCGCTATTGCCACAACCGCAAGGAGGGGGTTGGTGGCAAACATAACGGTGCAGGAAAAAATTATGGTAAACAGGTTCGGCAGAATGTATGGCAGGCCGTCGATAAATATGTTGGTGACCTCGTTGGCATCCCCTGTGATACGTGTCATAAGTCCGCCGGTCTCTTTTCCCGTAAAGAAGGATACAGACAAATACTTTATTGTTGAAAAGACCTTCTTTTTAAGGTCGGCAACAACGTCGGGCACCACTCTGGCAACGATTCTTCCCTGAATGATTCCGAAAAGCTGCTGTAAAAACTTTACGGCAACCATACTCAGCACGAGGACGAGAAGCCACACAGCAAAATCGGTAAAGGGCAGGACGGAAAAGACGCTGTTTTCGGCATCCTTGGCAAGAACTCCGTCGTAAAGCCAGCTTCCCGAAAGGACGGGCCATACCGAATTTACAAGGGCCGAAAGGACGCAGAGCACACCTATCATAACGATATGCCATTTATAGGGCTTAAAGCAGGAAGCAAGGCGGAAAAAGATCTTACGCTTATCCATACACTTAGGACAGACCTTGCGACCGCGGTCGGGATAGCGCATACCGCATTTAGGGCAGAATTCTTCCCTTTCGTCCTCGAAAAGACGGTCTTCTTTTATTTCCTCCCCTTTTATGAGGGTAGATAAAATATCCTTAAGGCGGTTTATGCGGCCTTTGTATGTGTTTGTAAAGGAACAAAGGGACTTTTGCTCCCCTTTTATCGCTACGCGGAAGGCACCGCCTACCACAAATGTATCAATGGAGGGGTCGGCAAGGTCGGATATGGGGTAGCTTTCAAAGGTAAACTCCGAATAGTCCTCCTGCTTTTTACCGTTTTTCATTTCCGCGGTTTTTCCCTTACCGCAGATAAGACTCTCTTCGGTCAGGAGCAGAAAATGGGGTATGAACTCGCAGGAGAGGTCCATATCGGCCTCGGCAAAGACCAGCGGTTTGGAGGCAAGCAGACCGCTGCTTGAAAGTACGGTATTAAGTTTTTCGGGTATTTCGTATAGCGGTCTTTTTTTCTTCACCGTATTTCTCCTTTTATCAGTTTCGCTTTTTATATACTATAATTTCGGGGTCGGCTACGTTATCGCCGTATTCGCAGACCAAAAGATAGTTTTCGTCGGCAACAAGGCCGTAACAGCGGCTTCCGCTTTCTTTACAGAGCTCTGCTCCCAAATATATCTTTTTATCGTCCCAGAGCTTTATCTTCTGTCCGCTCGGCAGGGTGTATTCAAGGTTTATAAAGGAGCCTTTAAGGGTGTAAAGGTCGGTCACCCTTTTCATATCGGGGATGCCGATGGAATTAAACTCATCTATAAGCTGTTTTTTAAGCTCGGCTATTGACTTTCCCATACTTTTCTCCTTTCACATACGTATCTTTCGGTATCGTAAACGGATTTGGTTTCGATAACCTTAAATCCGCATTTTTTATAAAATTCTAACGCATCGTCGTCGGTCTCGGCAGTAACGCTCTCAGCTCCGAGACTTAAAACAAAGTTTAAAAGGGCTTTACCTATTCCCTTCTTACGCTCATCGGGGTCTACGGCAATATCGTGGATGGTGACCTGCTCACCTACCGAAAAAACAACGATACCTTTATAATCTCCGTCCCTGCTTAAAGCATAGACCTTGACACTTTCGTCGCCTTTATACCTGCCTGCACGGCTGAGCAGTCGTTCCTCTGTGGGATCGAACGCGCTTGGCGCAAGCAGGTTTAAAAAAGGTGGCTGTGTAAGCTTGGGTTTTACGTCCTGAATGGCGGTTATACCGCAAAGCTCTATACCCAAAGCACCGTATTTCTTGATCTCTTCTCCCGTGTAATACCGCTCCATATCGACAGGGTCGGGCGTTTCGCCCTCTTCATAGCCGCAAAGCTTTAAGGATAGAGTTTTATAAAGAGCGCCGAAATCGGGGAAACGGTGCAAAGCCTTTACGGTGGCGGTTATTATGTCTCTGTTTTCGGGAGATGTGAAAACAATGCTATCTCCTACCGTCAGCTTCTGCCGTTTTTCGTCGTTAAGGCGGAGTTCTATAGTCTTTTTGCCCTCCGCTATTTTTGAAAAAGGAATAGCGGCAAGCTTCATATAATGTGTCATTTGATTTCGTTCTTCCGCCTTTTAACGGCGGTCTTTCTGTATTCGGCGGGGGTCTTGCCCGTGCGGGACTTGAAGATCCTTCCGAAGTGCTGAACCGTTTTGAAGCCTACCATATCGGCAATATCCTTTATAGGCACCTCGGTAAAGGCAAGCTGTTTCTTGGCAACCGCAATTCGGTGGTTAGTAAGATATTCCATAGCGGTACAGCCAAGCTCCTGCTTCATAAGTCGGGTCAGGGTAGTGTGGTTCATTCCTGCGGCCAGAGAAATGTCCTGGAGGGTTATACCGTCACCGAAATGACCTTCGATATAAAGGACGGCCTCCCGAAGTCGGGGGTTTTCGATCATAGGGGCGGGGTCGGAGGTTGCTCCGTCTATTCCGTAGCCCATAAGACCGTACATACGCTCAAGGGCAATTATTATCTCCATAAAATAGGAGCGGCCGCGGCAGGACCAATACCAGTCGCGCTGATTTTTTAGCTCGTCAGCCATAGACTTGGCCGAGCTTTTTATATTTTCAACCTGAGTATCGTTAATGGGGATTATGTGAGCACCGTCAATAAAGGGCTTCAGCATAAACATATCGTGGGTGGTGGCAATATCACCGTACCGCTTTGAGCGAAGAAGGCCGAAGCACATATTAACGTTTAAGAATTTAGGATGAAAATAGATGCAGGAATATTCGGCGTTTTGGGGATAGTCGAAGATAGGGTCGGCGGTTTCGTCGAAGCAGATAAAGCAGGGTGCTGAGGCGGTAAAGGCATTTCCGTTTACGGTGAAGCCGAGTCTTCCTTTTGTCAGGAGTATGAGCAGAAAGCATTTGTTTTTTATCTCGACATTATCGAGGCTTCCGCCGTTTACACACTCAACAAAAGCAACCTTGCCCCTATTGTATTTTTGGCCCACTGTTATATGCTCCACTCGTCTCACCGCCTTTAAAATACATTTTACCATATAAAGGTACAGGGTACAACAAAAAATATTTATCGAATCTTAAATAAATTTTATCTATGATTAAAAAACGAACGGGCGGCCCTTTTTTAAGGGTCGCCCGTTCGCTGAAAGGATATGAGATGGTTGTTTACTTAGGGGGTTACGGTTTTATAATCCGAATAACGTGAGAGCTCAAGCTTTTCGGTGGCTATAAGTCTTATGCCGCAGTTTTTAAGGGTCTGCTAAATGCTGTCGCTCTTTGTGCCTGCTTTAACCGAGAAGCGGTAGGTACTTCCCTCTTCGCAGATTATTACGGTGTTTGCACTAATGGTCAGGGTGTTTACGACCTCGCCGCTTTCATCTGACTTTTCAAGGGTGATCTCTGCATTCTTCCACTTATCCGAGGTGTTCTCGGCAATGACGTAATTTGCAAAAAACTTATCGCTGACAAGGGTGGTGTCGGATTCCTCGTCGGTCAGGGCATAAACCGCAAAATCGGTTATATGATAGTCTGCACACCAGGCGGTAAAGCCTACAACGTCGTCGTTTATACCGCGGTCGGTCTTGGCTACCGAAGCCATAAGCTTGCCGTTTATAAAGTAGTGGTTATAGCCGTTATAGCTTATAAGCTCGATATCGACCTTGGTATACTTGGAAATATTGCTGCCCACGTAGCTGTTGGTGCCGAGAGGTGTTGTACCGATAACGGTCGAGCCGCCGTTTGTGGAATAGATGTTTATTCCCTTCTTGACGGTTCCGTTTGCGTCAACGGTCAGCTCCTTAACGCCTGCATTTGTGGCCGTGCTTGACCAGTCAATTCCGCTGTTTTTACCGAACTGCCAGCCTGAAGGAAGGGTTCCGTAAGCGGTTGTAGGCTCATTTTCAAAATCGGCAACGTAGACCGAGTGGCTGATGTTTCCGCCGACCTCTTCCAGTTTATTAAGAACTACCTGAGAAAGGTCTGCATCGGAGGAGGCGGTCTGCTCTGTCCAGGTCGAATCGGTTACGATATCGGTCATACTACCGGTAACACTGTCGGTGATGAGGGACGCACCTTGAAATTCAATATGACCTGGGTAGCCCTTGCCGAGATCACCCCCTTCTGGTACAGCGATATTCTGGCCTGGCCCTTTAACCGTTGCTACTGCGTTAAAAGCGGTCACGCCACCCTGCACACCCACGACGGCGATATAGAAATGGTACCGGGGTGTATCTACATCCTACCCTCGGGATACCCCTGCGGATATTCCACCGACGGAGAGATGTATAAAATATTCAGTCATTTCAAAATGATGCGGTTTGATATTCAGGACGTTTTTTCAAAGGTGAAACGCCCCATCGTTTTAAAGGACAAAGAGGCAGTTATCGACGGTCTCATAGAAGCCTATAAGTCCGCTGACCTTTGCGGTGCGGCCAAGATATATTCGGGATTTTACGGTATAGTCGCAGAGGCTATTGAGCAGACGGGACTGAGCGGTAAGGATTTTCCCGAATATTCGCTGACGGTAAGACAGGCGCTGTTTCTTATAAAAGCCAACTGCCGAATAGATCTGAGCGCTGAAGAACTGGCCGAAAAGATGAATATAAGCCCCGTCAATCTTCAACGTCAGTTTAAAAGGAAGGTCTGCCTGCCGCTCGGGCAGTATATAAGGGAAAGAGTCATGGAGGCGGCGGCATCCGAGCTTACTACCGGCACCTTAAGCATCGGGGCCATAAGCGAAAAATACGGCTTTTACGATCAGTTCTATTTTTCCAAGACCTTTAAAAAATATTTCGGAATTCAGCCTTCTGCATACAGAAAAAATCATTTATCTTAAAAAACGCCCGTACGGGCGTTTTTTGCGTGTGTCATATATCGGAGTTTTTCATATAATGAGGTAGAAGCGCAGTTTGCCTTCAATACTTACAGGAGGTCATTATATGGCTGATGCTCAAAACGGAGGCTTTAATAATACGGATTTTAAAGAAGCGGTATGTATAGATGCAGGCAGAATCTTCGATTCCTGCTGTGACAGAGACTGCCTTGAAGATCTGCGGGTCTATTTTTGCGAGGAGGGTCAGGCGCTTATCGCCGAGGCTTCAAGCATCAAGGTCAAAAGCGCCGAGGTCGTAGACGTCACCATCGACGTTACTCCCGTAAATTTAAGTCACGGCTTTTATTCGGTCAACCTTACCTTCTATTTCATTATCGACGTGGACGTTTCCAACGGTCCCTGCGGCTGTCCCATAGACGCAAGAGGTATTGCGATCTACAACAAAACCGTCGTGCTTTGCGGCGGAGAGGGCAACGTACGCACCTTCTCAAGCGGCGATCCCGAAGAAGCGGCCGACGTATGCTGCTGCCGAGGCAACGTCTCCCCCACCGCTACCGTTCAGGTGGCAAGTCCCATTCCTCTTGCTTCCCGCATAGGTACCGTAACCGACGTTACCGACAACCTTGCGGCAATTCCTCCCTGCGTTCTCAACTTCCTTGGCGGTTGCGAGCTTTCTCTCCCCACAGAAGGTAATGTAGCTTATGTAACGCTTGGAATCTTCTCTGTGGTTCAGCTTGTGCGTCGTGTTCAGATGCTGGTGCCCGTGTACGATTTCTGTATCCCCGAAAAGCAATGTGAATTCACGGCAGACACCCCCTGCGACGTTTTCAGACGTATCGATTTCCCCACCTCGGATTTCTTCCCCAGAGGCTGTCCCACCGGCGGATGCGGATGTAATAACAATAGTGATGAAGAATAAAAAATATCCCGGTGTTATACCGGGATATAAGCTTATTTAAGAGCTGAGATATCGAGAGACTCGAAGGTTTCGAAGAAGGGCTTTATAAGGGATACCATTTTGTCGATTCCGCCCGCTTCGTCACTTTCGAAATTCATGGGCATTACAGGATCGTGAACCGAAAGACGAAGGAGGAACCAGCCGTACTGAGTTGATACGCGGAGTCCTTCACGGTTATCATCGGCAACCTTATAAATTTCGGGTCTTTCCGAGACAAAGGCCTCCAGCTTGTCAATTACGTTAAGTCCGTAGGCCTTGAATTCGGGCTCGGTGATGTTAAAGCGGCATTCCCTTTCCTCTGCGGGACATTTGAGATTTTCGAGGGTCTTATTAAGGTCACGTCCGCGACCGAGTTCGATTACTATTTTGGTAATAAGATAGGCTCCGTCATCGAGGAAGTAGTTTTCCTTCAGAGCGGCGTGACCCGAGGTCTCGATGGCAAGGGGGCAGTCGATTCCCTGCCCGCAAAGCTCTATCGCCTTGTCGATAACGTTTTTATAGCCTCTTCTATAGCGGTAGTGGTGACAGCCGAGGTCCTTTTCGATAAACTCTTTAAGGCCGTCGGAGGTGACCGAGTCGGTAACGATAGTAGCGCCCGATCTGCCGTTCGACGCAATAATAGAAGCAAGGGCAATAAGGCGGTTTCGGTTGATCTCCTCGCCCGTACTGTCAACACAGCCTGCACGGTCGACGTCGGTATCGAAAATGACACCAAGGTCGGCTCCGCTTTCCTTAACCGCTTCGGTGATGCTCTGCATAGCAGTCTTATCCTCGGGATTAGGAATATGATTCGGGAACATTCCGTCGGGGTCTAAATAGCGGCTTCCCGAGATATCGGCACCGAGAGGCTCCAAAACGTCGTAAGCATAAAATCCGCCAACGCCGTTTCCTGCATCTACAACGATGTGATAACCCTTAAGGGGCTTTTCGCTTTCATCCTTACCGATTCCGTCGCATATCTTTTTACGAAGGCCTGCGGCGTACTGAGACATATAGTTGATTTCTTCCACTACCGCTCCGTCGGCAGAAACAAAATCGCCTGCGTCAGCAATTTCGATTATTTCGGAAAGCTCCTTACCGTCGATTCCGCCCTCTTTAGTGAAGAATTTAAGACCGTTACGGTCAAAGGGATGATGACTGGCGGTTATCTGTACGGCGCCGTCGGTAGAAAGATCAACGGTGGTCATAAACATAGCGGGAGTAGAAGCCAGACCGCAGTTTACAATATGTACTCCCCTGTCGGATAAGGCCTTTATTACCACAGCCGAAATGCGGTCGGCCGAAATTCTCGAGTCGTGACCTACGGCCAGACTTAGTTCGTTTGTGTTTTTGCCGTATTTGGCGGCAAGCCAACAGGCAAAGGCCGAGGATATAGCATATACCGCCTCGTCGGTAAGGTTTACGGTCTTACCGCCCTTATCGGAGGCAATTCCGCGGACGTCGGTTCCGCTTTTAAGTTCTTTATAACTCATATTATATCATCCTTACATATTTTTTCAGCCGAAAAAGTACCCTGCGGCGATAAAGCCGATGGCTATTATAATTAGCCCAAGAGCCGTCAAAAAGGCTGATTTAAAAAACAGTTTTATACTTTCTTTGGTTTCTTTTTTCATACCGTCACCCTTAACAGTTTACCCAAAGGCGGCGGTTTTAAACGTATACAGATATGCTGATCGGAGGCAGCCTTATGACCTATTTATCCATCGACCGTGACCGTATAAAAATATCACTCAGCCGCGAAGAGGTTTTAAGGCTTTTCGGAAGCGGTTTTTCTTCCATTAAAAGCGAGCCCAAGACAGGCTACGTTCTTAAAAGCCTTCTTAAAAAGGCGGTCAGGGATATGGGCTACCGACCGAAGACGGTGGATATCATTGCACGGGCGGTACAAAACCGCGGCGGCGGTATAGACGTCTATTTTACGGGCTGTAAAAGGGAGAGCGCACAAAAAACCGATGGCTTTGTGCTGGAATTTCCCAAAATAGAGCTTCTGGCGGATGCGGCAGAGGCAATAATGTTCAGTCTGCCCGAGTTTAGCGAAAGCGGTAAGCTTTATCTGTTTGAGGGAAAATACCGATTGCTTCTCCCCTGCCTTTGCGCTCCCTTTGAACTGAGCAGTCTTGCCCGCGAATTCTGCGGCAAACTGTTTACCGATAACTGCCAAAAGGCGGTTACCGAGGAGCACGGCAGGCTAATTCTGCCCGAAAAGGCCGTAAGACTTATCGCTAAATTATAAGCTTCTTATATGCTTTACGGTTTCGGGAATGTTTTCGGCAGAGAATATGTAGTTGCCTGCAACAAGAACGGTGGCGCCTGCTTCTACTGCCAAGGGGGCGGTCTCGGCGTTGATTCCGCCGTCTATCTCGATCTCAAGGTTCAAGCCCTGTCTTTCGGCTTCGGCCTTTAACGCCTTTATTTTAGGCAGAGAGTTGGGCATAAATTTCTGTCCTCCAAAGCCCGGCTCTACCGACATAACCAGCACCATATCGCAAAGCGGTAAAAACTCGAAGATCTCTTCGGGAGCGGTTGCGGGCTTGATGGTGAGGCAGGATCTACAGCCGAGAGCGCGGATCTCTTTAAGAAGTTCTGCCACGTCGGAGCCTGCCTCATAGTGGAAGCCGAGCCAATCGGCAACGGCGGCAAATTCTTTTATATACCTATGGGGACGGTCGATCATAAGATGAACGTCAAGAGGGATATTCGTATGGGCCTTGATGGACTTTATCACGGGGACGCCGAAGGAAATATTGGGAACGAAGATTCCGTCCATAACGTCGAGATGGAGCATATCAACGCCCGAAGCCTCGAACTGAGGGATTATCTCCTTAAGGGTTAAAAAGTCGCTGGTCAGGACCGAAGGGGAAAGTTTTACCATATTGCACCTCAAAGCTACATATTTTGACATATTATATTATATATTAAACCTCCCCCGTTGTCAACGGAGGAGGTTTAATATGATTATTTTTTCGACACCCTAACCGATTTGAAATACTCAAAAGCTATTTTCTTCTCAAGTTCATCCATTTCGGTAAGATTATCTTGAGTTTCGTCTATATAGACTATGTATTTTTCGTCTATTATCCTGAAATACACCTTGTGATAAAAAGCAGCGAAATATTCATACATATATATGTCATCATCTATTTTTTCGTATTTCGAAGAATCTGAAAGGTCGTATTTGGCAGATTCTATAAAATCTATTTTCGAATAAACAGTTGTGACTCCTTGTGCGGAATATCCGGTATAATCGGTCAAACAAACAGAGCAAATTGTATTTGTAGCGCCTGAAGAATCTTCGGGCTTTGCAAAACGATTAACATCATATCCCATTCCTTCAGGTATTTCAAAAGCAACATTATACTCTTCGTTATATGCAAAATCATTACAGGTAAAGCAATATTCGTTATATTTGTCGGAAGGGGTACCTTTCTCCGGCTTCGGTCCGCTTGTCTGCACAATATCGGCGGTATCCTTTTTTGTGATAGTTAACTCGGCCGAGGAAACGATATCGTATATCGTTTCCTCCAGTCCCTCTTTGTGAGGAAAGGAGGCGATCAGGATATATCCGCAATCAAAATATCGTGTCGTTTCAACCATCCAGTCAATAGTTTCACTCATTCTTTCAAGAATACCGTCATCATAAACCTTATAATACCGTTGTTTGTTGCTTTCCTCATAAATCTTTTTTGCTCCATTCAAAAGCAAATCCATCGTATTTTCTTGTGCGGGCTCAACCTTAAGCCGGCATAAAAGGTTTGATGATTCGGTATAGGTTAGCATTTGTCCCAATTCTAAATTGTATTCGTTCGACCGGGCGGTTATATCTGCCGGTGACTTTAAAGTAAGACGGTAATTGCGGTTATTAGCATCATCGCGACCAATATATTCGAAGCTAATGTAATCAGTGATCTTTTTAGGTTCAACAACGCAGGATAACGCATTTTCTCCCATATTCACCTTATAAGACGGCGTAGTCTTTGAAGCAGTTATTGAGGATACGATTTCTGATGAGGTCATCTGAGATGAAGGTTCGGAGGGTTTGCCGCTGTTACCCGAACAGCCTGAAAGAATCATAACAAAGGCTAAAATTAAAGACAAAACAGTTAACGATCTTTTCATAACAAAACCTCCTTTACTGCTTTAAT
>CAZRHF010000046.1:0-16561 GCA_964599835.1 uncultured Eubacteriales bacterium
CAGCGGCACAGCGTGCGCAGACGGTGGGATGCTCGGCATTGGTACCGACGGTGTTACCGAAGGACCAGCAACGGGCGCCCTTTTCGCCCTGAGCGTGCTGACCGGTAACGCTCATATTTTCGACGTCGCCCTTGAAGGCGCCGCCCTTACCTTCCTTAAGCTCAAAATCGGAGACCATAAATACGGTGGGAAGGATATTCTTTACGCTCTCGGCGAAATCGTAAAGCTCGCCCTCGGCATAGAGGGTGACCTTAGCGTCGAGAGAAGCACCGATGACCTTTTCGGCACGGGCAAGCTCAAGAGCCTTCTTAACGTCGTCGCGCATTTCGTGGATCTTTTCCCAGCGAGCCATAAACTCGTCATCGTATTCTCCCTTGGCTTCGGGAATTGCGTTATAAACAACGTGACGGGCATCACAGTCGGCGGTATGGGGCATAAACTGCCAGATCTCGTCGGCGGTGAAAGCGAGGATGGGGGATACAAGACGGGCAAGGGTGTCGAGTATCTTATACATAGCGGTCTGGGCCGCTCTTCTGGTCTCACTGTTCTTAGCTTCAACGTAAAGTCTGTCCTTAAGAACATCAAGATAGAAGTTGGACATATCTATAACACAGAAGTTGTGGATTGCGTGGAAGATTATATGATATTCGAAGTTCTCGTAGGCCTCACGGCTGGTCTTAACAACCTCGTCAAGACGCATAAGAGCCCAATGATCGATCTCCTCAAGCTTAGCGGTATCTACCATATCCTTATTGGGATCGAAATCGGAAATGTTGCCGAGGATGAAACGGGCAGTATTTCTTATCTTACGATAGATCTCGGAGAGCTGCTTTAAGATATCCTGAGAAACGCGGATATCGGCGTGATAGTCACTTGATGCGACCCACAGACGGAGAATATCGGCACCGTACTGCTTAACGATATCGTCGGGGATTATGGTATTGCCGAGAGACTTGGACATCTTTTTGCCCTCGCCGTCAACGACCCAGCCGTGGGTAACGACGGTCTTATAGGGGGCAATCCCGTCGGTTGCGACAGAGGTAAGCAGAGAGGACTGGAACCAACCTCTGTACTGATCGGCGCCTTCAAGATAAAGGTCGGCGGGCTTCTTTAAATAGTCGCGGTTATCCAGCACTGCGGCGTGAGAAACACCCGAATCGAACCAAACGTCCATAATATCGGTTTCTTTCTTGAACTTCTCGCATCCGCAGGAGCACTTTGCACCTTCTACGATAAGCTCGCTTGCGTCAAGGGCATACCAGGCGTCGGCGCCCTGCTCACGGAAGATGGCGGCGATCTTTTTGATAGAGTCGGGAGTGATGTACTCCTTACCGCAGTCTTCGCAATAGAACATAGGAATGGGAACGCCCCAGGTGCGCTGACGGGAGATACACCAGTCGCTGCGGTCGCGAACCATTCCGGTAATTCTGCCCTCGCCCCATTCGGGAACCCACTTGACCTTGGAAATTTCTTCGCAGGCCTTGTCGGCAAAGGCGGAAATGGAGCAGAACCACTGCTCGGTAGCTCTGAAGAGAATGGGGTTTTTACATCTCCAGCAGTGAGGATACTGGTGGATTATTTTCTTAAGGGCAAAGAGGTAGCCGTTTTCGTCCAGCCATACGGCGATCTTCTTATTTGCGGCTTCGGTGGGAAGGCCTGCAAACATACCGGCTTCCTCGGTTAAAACGCCCTTGTTATCAACGGGGACTACCATCCCGATCTCGGGATATTTACGGCAGACCTCAAAGTCGTCGACACCGTGTCCGGGGGCGGTATGAACACAGCCTGTACCGCTTTCTAAGGTTACGTGGTCGCCGACGATTATGAGAGAATCGCGGTCGATGAAGGGATGACGTGCAACCATATACTCAAGCTCGGCACCCTTGACCTTACCTACAACGTCGTAGTCGGTCTTTTCGGCAGCGGTCATAGCCGACTCGGCCAGCTCGCTTGCCATAATGTAATACTCGTCTCCAAAGCGGATCACGGAATATTCATACTCGGGGCCTACGCAGATAGCAAGGTTTGCGGGAAGGGTCCAGGTAGTTGTGGTCCAGATAACGAAATAGGTCTTGGCGGGGTCGATACCCATACCCGAAAGGACACCCTTATCCTCCTTAACGGGGAACTTAACGTAGATGGAATAGCAGGGATCTTCCGCATATTCAATCTCGGCCTCGGCAAGAGCGGTCTGACAGTCGGAGCACCAGTAAACAGGTTTAAGACCTTTATAGATGTAGCCCTTTTCGGCCATCTTTCCGAAGACCTCTACCTGACGGGCAACATATTCGTTTTTAAGGGTAAGATAGGGGTTGTCCCACTCGCCGAGCACACCTAAGCGCTCGAACTGCTTACGCTGATCCTCCGCAAAGCCGATAGCAAACTCCTTGCACATCTTGCGAAGCTCTAAGGCCGAAACGCGCTCGCTGGACTTCATTCCTGCGGCCTTTCTTGCCTTAAGCTCGGTGGGAAGACCGTGGGTATCGTAGCCGGGAACGTAGGGAGCCTTGAAGCCGGTCATATTCTTATAACGAACGACAAAGTCTTTAAGGGACTTATTGAGGGCGGTTCCCATATGAATGATTCCGTTGGCATAAGGAGGGCCGTCGTGAAGAATGTATTCGGGCTTGCCCTCGTTGAGCTTTAAAAGCTCCTCGTATACTCCCTCCTCCTGCCATTTGGCAAGAGCTTCAGGCTCACGGGTGGGAAGACCGGCACGCATCGGAAATTCTGTAACCGGTAAGTTAAGTGTTTTATTGTAATCCTGCTGTTCCATTTTACGTTTCTCCTAAGAATTATTTATGCTTTGCGAAAAAGCCCTTGGAAAATGCGGGCGAATCGTCTTCAGTTGTTTCTTCCTCTTCTTCGTCATCAAGCTTTTGAATAACGAAGCCTGTGGACTGCTGAGCGGGGGTCTCTTCGGTAGTCTCTTCGGTGGGAAGGGTCACGGCATCCATAACTATGGTAGCCTCCTCAGCGGTTACCTCTTCTACGGGAGCCTCTTCGACAGTCTCTTCCTCTTCTACGGGAGCGACCTCTACCGCTTCGGTGGTCTTTTCGATGAATTTAAGGAGGTTGGGCTCGTTATTGATTATCTCCTCAATGGTAGAGGCGGCGAGCTCGGGATTTAAAACGACCTCCTCGGGAAGCTTTGAAAGGCTCTCGAGATGCTCCTTATATGTATTTTTAATGTTTGCCTTAAACTCGGCAACCTCGCTCTTAAGCTTGTCGAAAAGAAGCTGTTCACGGGTTACGGAATCCTTGGCGGCAAGTATCATTCCTTCGGATTTTCTTGCAGCCTCCTCAAGCATAAGGTCGACCTGCGCCTGAGCGTTGTTTTTCTGCTCGGTGAGGACGGCATCTATCTCTTCGAGGGCCTTTTTTGTGCGAAGCTTTATGTTTTCCGATTCGGCATTGGCGGCATCCACCGTCTCTTCGGCCTTTTTCTTTGCATCCTCAACGATAGAGTCGGCGAGCTTCTGTGCACTGATAAGAACGGTGTTGATGCTGTTCATGGAAACGTCCTTGTCGGCAAGTTCCTTTTCCAGTGCGGCAATTCGGGTCTGCTGAGAGGTAAGAACGGCCTCAAACTGCTTATAATCCTCGTGAACCTTATCGAGGAAGGCGTCTACCTCGTCCTTTTTGTAGCCGCTCATGGAAGTACCGAATGCGGCCTCGCTTATATCTTTTGCTTTTAACATAAAAAGTTCCCCCTGATCAAATATACTTTTTCGCTTTTAAAATTAGACGGTCTTTCTTTGTTTTTCCGTCAATAGAATCGATTATAAATTTACCCTTGGATCGGACGGTCACGGTATCACCGCTTTTTACGGTCTTTACCGTTTTATCACAGCATACCGAATTTAAAAGTACCAGCTTTTGCTCTATAAGCTCAGTTGCCTTCGACCTTGAGCCGCCTATCAGAGAGGCCACCACACAGTCGAGTCTCGGGGAGGCTACCGTGTCGGCAAACTCGGAAAATCCCGTCATACCGGGAAGAGGCAGGGTGAAGCCGTCGTTTACCTTCACGCCCTCACCCGATATTTTGGTTATCTGAGATTTAACGAAGCCTGCTACCTCCGAAGAAAAGAAGGCTACTGCCCTACCTTTTTCTATCAGGATGTCTCCTACCGTTTCACGGGTTATTCCCAGCGACATAAAGGTACCGAGAAAGTTTCGGTGAGAAAGCTGCACAGAGTCTCTGAAGGTGAATGTGAATGACGCTATGGGAAAATATTCCTCTCCGCCGTCACACCAATCGGGAAAGGCTCCGAAATATACCCTTTCGGCTTCGGCGTATCCGCCGAAAAAGCCGTACTTTGCCCCCTTCAGTATTCCGAGACCGGAAATTTCGGACACCTCCTCGGGACGGAGAAATCCTACGAATTTAGGCATAGACGAAGTATCGGAAATACGGACGGCGTCGTTTATTCGGGAAGCTAAAAGCTCCATTACATAAAGTAGTTCTGCTCGTCGAAATCGTCGATGAGGAGCTCGCCTGCGATGTCGGTATGCTCGGGAACGATGATGAAGGTGTTGTTGGCGACCTTCTTTAGCTTGCAGGCAAGGGCGTATGCGGCACCGCTCATAAAGTCGACTATGCGGCGGGAGATATCCTTATTGGCGGTTTCGAGATTTAAAACCACGGTCTTGCCCTGAATGAGATGATCGGCAATTCCTGCAACCTCATCGAATACCTCGGGACGGACGATAACCACCTTCATAGCCGAGGGGGCAGCGCCTGCCTGGGTTCTTCTGTCGGCGGCGTAACGCTTGGGCTGAGCCTCCTTTTTGGGCTTAGCGGGAGCCTCTTCGACTTCCTGCGCGGTCTCCTCGAAGCCTTCGTCGAGATCGTCGTCATTTAAGTTTACGAGGTTTTTGAACATATCTTTGAATGCCATCTTTATTCTCCTTAAATTTATTTATAATTTCTTTTTCCGAAAAGTGAGGTTCCGACTCTGACGAGGTTGCTTCCGCATTTTATGGCCTCGACGTAGTCGGACGACATACCCATAGACAGATATTCCATACTAACATTATCTATTTTTTTAGCTCTGTTGTCAATAAACAGTTTATACATTTCTTCAAAAAAAGGAATTATTTCGGAATTTTTTTCGCAAATCGGGGGAATAGTCATAAGTCCCTTAAGCTTTATACCCTTTACGGCGGCTATTTGGGGAATGATCTCGTCGAGTTCTTCCTTTATAAAGCCTGATTTGTTTTCTTCCTTTCCGATATTTACCTCCAGCAGAATGTCGGTGGTAATGCCCTTTTCCTCCGACAGACTTCCTATCAGCTTTGCAAGCTTCAGCGAATGAACCGACTGTATCATCTCGACCCTGCCCACGATATCCTTTGCCTTGTTGGACTGAAGGTGGCCGATAAAATGACGGTGGGCGGTTTTTAAGAGGTCATTTTCCTTGGACAAAAATTCCTGCACGCGGTTTTCGCCGATGTAATCTATTCCTGAAAGTATGGCGTGGTTTATTATTTCAGGAGAAACGGTTTTTGTGGCGGCAAGAAGGATTATATCCTCCCGCTTCTTCCCTGCCGACTCTGCCGCATCAAGGATGTTTTTCTCTATCCGGGCAAGATTTTCGCTTACCGCATCAATATATGATCTTTCCGTCATACAGATTTCTGCCTTTCACTATGATATTATCGTAAAGCCGAAGCTTGGAGGAGTCGGATGTGTTCATGGCGCAGAGGTGGAAATCTTCACCAGAGAAGATTATTTCGGCCTCTACGAATTTAGCCTCAAGACCCGACACAACGTAGACTCCCGTTTTTCCTTCAACTATTCGCATAGCCTCAGACTTGACCATAATTCCGCTGTGTTCACTTTTTATCACCGTAATATCTGCTGTTCTTACCGAGGCAAGCTCGCTGTTCATTTCGTTACAGCGAAGGAGAAGTATTGCTTCGTCCCCCGTTTCGGAATTGTTGACCTGAGTGACGGTGGTTGAAAGTCTGGAGCTCGAGGAGATATCGGTCTTTACGTCGATGGTATCGCCTACACGGAAATATCTCGAATCGTTTAAGGAAACGGGAACCGCCATATACCATTCGTAGTCGCAGACGATCTTTCCGATGACCTTCTCGCCTACCGCTTCCTCCCTGAGCTTTTTGATATACTCGGGGGTGTAGATGCTGAGGTCTTCTACCGTCAGCTTATCCTCAAGTCCGTCGGAATTGGAGACGAAGTATCCTGCGGTATCGGAATAAATATAGGATCTGGGTTCTCCGACGCTTCCCTGAAGACGTTCCTTCTCGGCAGTTAGGGAGGCTTTAAGGGCGCTGAAATCGTTTTGCTCCCCCGTAGCTACCTGCTTTCGGGTCATCATAGTAAGCAGGTCGGAAACGTCGGTTCCGAGGTCACTGAAAGCAGAGTCGGCAGTTTTGTAGATAAAGCTGTTCAGATAGCCGTTTATACGCTCGTTAAGTGTATCGACATCGACGGCAGTAGAGTCGTTATAGCCCTCAATTTCGGCAATAAGCTCAAGCTGGTCGTCGATCTCGACTATTCGGGAGGCGGCGGCAGAGGCCGAATCGTTTTCATAAACGTTGGCAATGGTACCGCCCTTGGCTATTTTTTCTCCGCTGGCAACCAGAAAATGTACGGTGCCGTCGGTATCGTCGGTTACGGTTATTTCGCTTCTTATAAAGGTCGCTACCGCGTCAATACCGTCGGTCTGCTCATAAGCTACGGCCGATTCGGTGGAAACAGAACCGTATACCGAGGCGTAATACTGATATATGACAAAGACGGCGACTGCTACCGCTAAAGCAATTTTAAACAGTTTGCTTCTTTTGTTCAAAATAACCGTTCCTTTCTAAAATTTTAACTGCAGCAAGGACCGTATCTTCGGTCTCGTCACGGAATATCCAGCTTATGCGCCCGTCTCTTCGAAACCAGGTGAGCTGGCGCTTTGCATACCGCCTCGTAGATGCCTTGAGGGCATCGGAGGCATCACTGAGGGTGATCTCCCCCGAAAAATACGGAAAAAATTCCTTATGTCCGATGGCCTGTGATGCGGTGGCAAGATTTTTGCTTTTATATGCCGCTTCGGCTTCTTCCAGAAGTCCTGCTTCAAGCATTTTATCAACCCTTAGATTTATTCGGTCGTAAAGCTTTTGGCGGTCGGCAAATGAGAGTCCTATCATATAGGGTTCGTAGGGTGAGGCCTCCAGTTTTGAAAATTCCAGCTGTTTTGTCATGGTAATGCCGGAAGAGAGATATATCTCGAAGGCTCTGATGATCCGTTTTTTGTTATTGGGGTGCAGGCGTTCGGCCGAATCGGGGTCGAAGGCACGAAGCTCGCTGAGCATAGCTTCCCCGCCAATACTGTCATATTTTGCGTTAAGCTCTGCCCGAAGCTCCTCAGAGGTATCTTCCTCGGAAAAGGTGATATTATCAATGAGAGAGTTTATATAAAGTCCCGTTCCTCCCACGATAATTACGGCCTTTCCGCGACCGTTTATTTCCTTTATACGGTCGGCGGCCATTTTCACGAAGTCGGCCACCGAAAAGCCCTCGTCGGGGGATAGAAATTCGAGAAGATGGTGTGGTATTCCTTCCTTTTCGTCCTCATCTGCGGCAGCAGAGGCTATATGCATATTATTATATATCTGCATCGAGTCGGCCGAGATTATTTCGGCGTCAAGCCTTTTGGCAAGCTTTACCGAAAGCTCGGTCTTTCCCGAGGCAGTAGGGCCGACTATTACAATTACGGGTATTTTATCCATAAGCTACTTTATTCGTCCGAACTGCTTTTCAAGCTGACTGCGTTTAAGCTCGAAGGCTACGGGACGGCCGTGAGGGCAGTAAAGAACGTCGTTGGAAGAGAGTATGTCTCTGGCAAACTTTTCAAGCTCTGCGTCCGACTGTGTATTCCCGCCCTTAATGGCCGCACGGCAGGCAATATTATGATAAAGGTCATCAAGGATATCGGTTTCGACCTTGCCGAGTCTTACAAGATTTGCGGCGATGTCGCACATAAGAAACATTATATCGGTCTTAACAAGACAGGCAGGTACGGCACGGACAAGGACTGACACGGTACCGAATTCCTCTACCTCGAAGCCTGCGGCACTCAGCATATCCAGATTATCGCATACGGCGCGGTATTCTTCCCTTGAAAGGGTCACCGACACGGGTGAAAGCAGGGTCTGAACCTCAACCACGCCCTCGGCCTTGAACTTTTCGTAAAGGATCCGTTCGTGTGCGGCGTGCTTATCGATAAACCAGAGACTTCCCTTATACTGGACTATAATATAGGTTCTGAAGGCCTCTCCGATGTATTTGAATTCGACCTCAGTCTCCTTTAAGAACGAGGCGGTCTCATAGGTCTCCTCCCCTTCCGAGAAGGCGCTTATTATCTGATCGAAGATAGGGGCGCTCTTTTTAGGGAATATCTGCTCTGAGACCTCTGCGGGAGCAGATATTGGCTCAGTATACACCTCAGCCTTAGGTCTTACCGAGTAATCGGGAAGACTGACCGGAGTGTCGGAAATAAGAGGCGTGGTAAAATCGGAAAGGGCCGAACGGGTCGGAGCGGTCTTCTCGGGTGCTCTTACCGTAGGCGGAGTTACCGCTTTACTTGTGATTTTTGAGGAATAAACTATTTCGGCCGGAGTCTTTCTTTCGTCGGCAGAAGCAAAACGGTTTTTATATTCCTCAGTGGTCATACGCTCGAAGGGAGCGGGTGCTTTCGGCTTTACGGCCGTCTTCAGTTCCAGCTCGGGTCGGGTATCCATAGAGGCAAGGGCATTTTTAGCGGCGTAGTATACCGCTTCAAAAATGGCCTTTTCGTCTGAAAAGCGCACCTCGGTCTTGGCGGGATGGACGTTTACGTCGACCCTGTCGAAGGGAAGCTCGATATTAAGGACGCAGGCGGGAAATTTTCCCACCATGACCGAGCTTTTATAGGCCTGATCGAGTGCCTTGGCAACAACGCCCGAACGGATGAAGCGGTTATTCAAAAAGACGTATTGACCGGCTCTGGAGGAACGGCAGTAGATGGGTTTGCAGATCATTCCGCTGACCCTAATTCCCGCTGTAGTAGAGTCAGCAGGAATAAGGCCTGAGGAAAACTCGCGACCCAGAACGGTGTAGCAGACCGATTCAAGCTTGCCGTCACCAGAGGTTGCGAGTGTAAGCTTTGAATCCTTTATAAGCTTGATCGATATTTCGGGGTGAGAAAGGGCGATGGCATCTAAAAGAGAGGCGACGGCAGTGGCCTCCGAAGAATCCTTTTTAAGAAACTTCATACGGGCGGGGGTGTTATAGAAAAGGTCGCGGACAATTATCGTCGCACCTTCGGGACAGCCCGTTTCGGTATATTCCTTTTCGACACCGCCCTCGATAACGTAACGGGTACCTACCGTCTCGTTTGCGGTTTTGGTTAAAAGCTCCACGCGGGCAACGGCGCTGATCGAAGCCAGTGCTTCGCCTCGGAAGCCCAGAGTGGCGATCTTAAAAAGATCCTTTTCGTCCTTTATCTTACTTGTGGCATGACGCAGAAATGCGGTGGGGACCTGGTCGGGAGCAATTCCGCAACCGTCGTCGGAAACGCGCATATAGGCGATTCCGCCGCGCTGAATTTCGACGACGATCCTTTTAGCACCTGCATCAATAGAGTTTTCTATAAGCTCCTTTATGACAGATGCGGGGCGCTCGACAACCTCTCCTGCCGCAATAAGCTCGGCAAGAGACGAAGGCAATACTCTTATATCTGCCATGATCTCAGCTCCTTTAAATTTCTTTTGCTTTTTTGGAAAGCTCAGACAGAATGCTCATACATTCTATGGGGGTAAGTATGTTTACATCGAGGGTCTTGAGCTCGTCTACGATATCGTTTGAGGCTCCCATAAACAGTGGCAGCTGCATATCGTCGTCGGCAACCGTCTTGGTTATTACGACCCCTTCTTCAAGGGTCTTTTTAAGTATTTCTTTAGCGCGGTTGGTTACTGCCTCGGGGATTCCCGCAAGCTTTGCAACCTCAATACCGTAGCTGTCGTCGGCACCGCCGCGAACTATACGGCGAAGGAAGGTGATGTCGTCTCCCCTTTTTTTAACCGCGATGTTATAGTTTCTGATACCCTTAAGCTCGTTTTCCATTTCGGTGAGCTCGTGGTAGTGGGTGGCGAAAAGGGTCTTTGCGCCCAGCTTCTTTTTATCTGCAACATATTCGAGAACGGCACGGGCTATTGACATTCCGTCGAAGGTAGCGGTACCGCGGCCTATCTCGTCCAGGATAAGAAGGCTTCGTCTGGTTGCGTTTTTGATGATGTAGGCAACCTCGCTCATTTCCACCATAAAGGTAGACTGTCCGCTGGCGAGGTCGTCGGAGGCGCCGACACGGGTAAATACGGCGTCGACGATTCCGATGTTGGCCGACTCGGCGGGAACGAATGAGCCTATCTGTGCCATTACGGTAATAAGGGCGACCTGACGCATATAGGTGGATTTACCTGCCATATTGGGGCCTGTAATGACGGCACAGCGGTCATCCTTAAGGTCTAAGAAGGTGTCGTTGGCGACAAAGGGGGTCTTTATCACCTGTTCCACCACGGGATGACGTCCTGAGCGGATATTTATTATTCCGTCGGTATTGAGTCTCGGGCGGACGTAGTCGTTTCTGACGGCGACCTCGGCAAGAGAGCAGAGAGTATCGAGAATCGCAAGGGCTTCGGCGGTAGTCTGGAAGCGCTTAAGCTCAGCGGCCACCTTATCAAGCATTTCGGTGAACATTGCAAATTCGAGCTGTTCCCTACGATCCTTCGCACCGATTATTTTGGTCTCTAAGGCTTTGAGCTCCTCGGTTATGAAACGTTCGCCGTTAGTTAGGGTCTGTTTGCGGATATATTCCTCGGGAACCATATCCTTAAAGGAGTTGCTGACCTCGATGAAGTAGCCGAAGACCTTATTGAAACGGACGCGTAGGGTCTTGATCCCGGTGCGCTCTTTTTCTCTGGCTTCAATGTCGGCAACGATTCCCGTACCGTTTTCAATTATATAGATAAGCTCGTCCAGCTCGGCGTTAAAGCCTTTTTTGAACATTCCTCCCTCGCGCACTATTGCAGGAGGCTGCTCGGCGATAGCATTGGAAATGAGGGTGTAGATATCCTCAAGTGGATCTATTTTTTCGCAGAGACGGCCGAGAAGCTTTGACTTTGATAAAGCAAGGGTCTGCTTTATGTAGGGGAGTCTTGCGCAGGTGTCGGCCACGGTGTTCAGGTCTCTCGCGTTGGCGGTGTGGTAGATAATGCGGGTGAGCAGTCGCTCTAAATCGCGGATTCCGCTTAAATATTCGAATAGCTCGCCCCTCATAACAGTGTTATCGGTGAGCTCCTCTACGGCGTTAAGACGCTCGTCTATGGAAAGCAGGTCCAAAAGCGGCTGTTCGATCCAGCTTCGAAGCATACGCTTACCCATAGCAGTCTTGGTCTTATCAAGAACCCAAAGCAGGGAGCCTTTTTTACTCTTGGTGCGCATAGTCTCGCAGAGCTCAAGGTTTCTTACGGCGGTGTAGTCGAGGTGGAGATATTCTCCCACCGAATAGTATTCGACCTCTCTCACCGAGATTCCCGTGCTTCCTGCCGTTTCGAAAAGGTAGTTCAGTACGCTTCCCAGCGCGGCAACGGCCAGAGAGCCAGATTCTATTCCTAAGTTCTCGGGGCTTATTACCTCGAAATGACGTTTTACGAGCTCTTCGTTTTCGGGAACAGAGAAGAAGGCTTCTTCCCTGATGCTTAGGGTGCAGGCGTTAAGATTTCCGATGTATTCATTTATCTGAGGGTTAAGCTCAAGCTCGCGGGTGGTGATTATTTCAACCGGAGCGAAACGGGAAAGCTGATTTATTACCTTGAACTGAATATGGTCGCCGGTCAGCTCGGTAACGTGAGCCTTTCCCGTGGAGGCATCGGCAAAGCAGACTGCCGCTTTTCCCTTGGCAAAGCAGACCGAACAGAGATAGTTGTTTTTATCCTCTTTAAGAAGGCTGTCTTCAATTACGGTGCCCCTTGTTATGATTCGGACGATCTCGCGCTTTACAAGGCCCTTTGCGGTGGCGGGGTCTTCGACCTGCTCGCAGATAGCGACCTTGTAGCCCTTTTCTATAAGACGGGCAACGTAGGATTCGTAGCTGTGGAAGGGTACTCCGCACATTGGAGCCCTTTCCTTAAGACCGCAGTCCCTTCCCGTAAGGGTCAGGTCAAGCTCTTCAGAGGCGGTTTTTGCATCGTCGAAGAACATTTCGTAAAAATCGCCCAGTCGGAAGAATATAAGGCAGTCTTTATTTTGCTCTTTTATCTCCATATACTGTTGCATCATCGGAGAAAGCCCGGCCACGAATATCATTCCTTTCGGTTAGTTTTGGTTGGTTAGTATAATTTTAGTGGCATCCGCCGCAGGCAGAGCAGTCGCCCGAGCAGGAAGCAGGTTCGCAGGTCTCGGGGTCTTCGCCGTTTTCACACATAAGCAGGATGTTTGAGACCTTATCGGTTAAGGCTCTGAACTCGTTTACAGCCTTGTTGTATTCGGTCATAGCCTCGCCCGAGATTATTACGTTGTAAAGCTCGACGATCTTCTGATTTATCTCGCGGATCTTTTCCTCGTCCTTTTCTTCCTTTTCGTGCTCTGCATCAAGCTGAAGCTTTAAAAGGTTAAAGTCGCCGATCTGTTCCTGAAGCTCGGCATTGTTGTCGTTCTTCTTCTTTGCGGCCATAAAGTTTTTGTATTCCTCGGTCTGCTGAATTGCGGCTCCGAGTTCTCTTGTAAGCTTAATTACGTCCATTTTTATTCTTCTTTCTTTTATATTTTTGTTCCTTCAAGGACATTTGTAAATCTATCGACCCTTATCCGTACAAACTGTCCGATAAGGCTTTCGTCTCCTTCGAATTCGATATCCACCGAGGCGGAGGTCTTACCCGAAAGTCTTCCCTGCCCTACCGCTTCTTCGCAGAGGACGCGGTGGGTAGTGCCGACGTAGGAGGCGTAGTTTTTCTTGGATATTTCTTCCTGAACCGCAAGCAGCTCGCTGAACCATACGCCCTTTTCCTCACGGGATACGGGGTCATCCATAACGGCTGCGGGGGTGCCGTTTCGGGGGGAGTAGATAAAGGTGAACAGAGCCTGAAATTCAACCTCTTTTACCACCCTTAAGGTTTCTTTAAAATCCTCGTAGGTCTCCCCGGGGAAGCCGACGATTATATCGCTTGTGAAGGTGACTCCGGGGATGAGCTCCTTGGCTTTTTTAATCAGGTTTAAATAGGTCTCGCTGTCGTAGCGGCGGTTCATCTTTTTCAGCACACGGTCGCTTCCCGACTGGAAAGGAAGATGAAGATGTCTTTCGACCTTTTCGCAGTCACGCACCGCCTCTAAAAGCTCTGTCGTACAATCCTTGGGGTGAGAGGTCATAAAGCGTATCCTGAAATCGCCCTCCAGAGCGTTTATCATACGGAGAAGCTTTGCGAAGTTTACGTCGCAGTCGAGACCCTTTCCGTAGGAGTTTACGTTCTGACCCAGAAGCATAATTTCTTTAAAGCCTGCGGCTATCATACTCTTGGCTTCGCTGATTATTTCCTCCGGCCGACGGGATTTTTCGCGGCCTCTGACATAGGGCACGATGCAGTAGGTGCAGAAGTTATCGCATCCGTGCATTATGGGGAGCCAGCCCTTTATACTGCCGTCGCGGTGAATGGGAAGACCCTCTACCACCTCGTTAAAGTCGGTAGAGATATCAAATATCCTGCCCGAGCCGGTCAGACGCTTATAGATATATTCGGGGAGGTTCTGAACGTGGTGAGTGCCGAAAAGCATATCCACGTAGGGGTAGCTTTTTTTGACCTTGTCGCAGATTATCTCCTGCTGTGCCATACAGCCGCAGACTGCAACCAAAACACCGCCCTTATCTTTTTTAAGCTGTTTGGTGCGGCCGATGTTACCGAAAACTCTGTCCTCGGCATGGCCTCTTACGGCGCAGGTGTTGAAAAGGACGAAGTCGGCCTCTTTGTAGTCTTCGGTCAAAGCATAGCCCATAGCTTCGAGGATGCCCTTTATCTTTTCGCTGTCCGAAACGTTTTGCTGACAGCCGTAGGTGTTTATACAGGCAAGAGGGGTGTGATCGTAGAGGGTCGGAAGTATCTCCTTTACCCGCTCGACGTAGCCCTGCATAGTATCCAGCAGTTGCTGATTTGAGATATTTACTGACATAGTTACTCCATATTAACGATATTTAATATATTATATACTATAACGGCATTTTCTTCAAGAGGAAAATATTGAATTAAACAAAAAAATCGGATGGCTGAAGCCATCCGACATTTTAGTGCTTATTTACTTTCCTCCGCCTCAAATTCGGCGCAGTATGCATCAAGGAATTTGAAAAGGTTATCAAGATCTTCTTCGTTTTCCTCATACCACTTTTTGTAATCGAAGTCTTTTACACTTTCGAGTAATATGGCATCGATCTCTTCCTCTGTGGGCGGGGGTGTGTTTGTGTATTTTTCCGGGTCTGTAATATCAATTATATGCATATATTCCGCCGTGGAGAGGTGAGCACCGACAAGTGCAAAGAAGGGCTCTAACTCGGCATTTCCTTTTTCGATCTCTTCAATAACATAAGGTGCCGCAAACAGACCAAATTCACGGTATGCGAAAATCTTTTCTCCGTCGGTCATATTAGAAGCAGAAACTTTAGGTAATTCTTTTCTGGCATGGTTCCAGTATGTGTGATAGTATTCTGAAGGATCGTATATATAATTATTGGTTTTTGCGAAATTATCGTATTTAACTCTAACTATAGAGGCAGCGGTGAACGCATAGTATTTGGACAAAACAACACTTGGTATACCGTTTGCAAAGACCAACTCTTCGTTATAAAGCTTCAAGGTTTTATGAATCAAAAAAGGTAAGCCTTTCAATTCTATTTTCGAAACTTCGTCTACGGCTTTGGAAATTCCGTAATAATAAACCGAAGACCAACTTGGATAATAGGCGTATTCCACCGAATCGATAAATTTAAAATACTTTTCCTGTTCTGCTTTCGACGATACCATATCAATGGGAGAAACGACATCGGGAGAATTGTTTTTAATTTCTGGAGATTTGTCGCAGCCTGTGAAGCTGAAAATGCAACACAAGTGCACTATGATCAAAATCGACATAATTTGATTTTTCATAAACAATCCACCTAAGTAACAGAATAGAAACTAATAGGATAACCATATCCTTGATAATTCCAATAATATGCATTTATCTTTGAATGTCTAACCAGTTCCATATCTCCTAATTTTGAACTAACAAAATTTGATTCTAACAGTGCAATATGTTTTGCATAGTTGAGATATCCATACAGTACATAACACGGAGCGGCAGTTTGCGACAATATGCTGCAACCATAACCTCCGTTGGTGTGAGTGTTTGTAAGCAAATCAATGGCCTCGGTTTCGTTTGGCGGCAGTTCTACCGTTGAACGCCTATCGTCTACCACATATCCCAAACAAAGATATTCCGAAGTCGCATCATCAACTTTATAAAAATCTTTAGTCAAGGTTGCATAGGTATCGTAGGAATGGCTTAATTGACCACTTTTTTCCATAATAACATAACATCTGATATTAGTTCTAGTTCCAGAAGCGTTTAGTATTCTCAAGTAGTATGTTCCCGGTAAAAGAGAGGCCGATGCATAAGAAAAGGCGTTAGCCGGTGCCGTCAATGATTGCAAAGTTACTGGGTCGTGATAAGCGTCATAAAGCCGTATTTGTGTGCTGGATGCAAAACCCGCTCCAAATTGAGATGTGCTGTTCAATGTTTGTATATAGTAGGTTCCATAACTGGTTATATTAATTTGAAATTCAGGCGATGTTCCATGTATTAAGTAGCCGAAAGCCTTAAAAGGAGCATCTCCGGAACGTACATACATTGAGTCAAGAGCTAAAGTGAATTCGGATGTGTTATAATTTATCGTTATCGAAGGAGCGTAACTATTGTTGTTAGCAGAGCAAAAATGCAAACTTGAGTCTGTTTGGTCTACAACTTCGAGCGAAAAGCCGAACGCAGGAGATTGACCGGTGCCTTTATCAACATTTGACAGCCAACCCCAAACCAAATCTGTAATATCAAAATTTTTCCAGCCAGATTTATTAATTGTTAAAAAAGAAACCGGGTCTGTACGTGGTTTATTGCTATAGGTTACCGTATTTTGTGCCCATTCATATCTTGGCCTTCCTACCCTTACAAGCACCGAATTTGTTTTGCCTGAGCCTTCGTAAACACGATATGTTGCCGAGCTTATATTTCCCGGAAGAATATAATTGTAACTGGATAAATTTGTTGCTTTAATAAAGGCTGTTCCGGTACCGGCAGTTGTGCCATGATAACCTACTACATTGTATGAACTGGAATAATAGGTCTGCTTATCAGGATGCCCACTATAAACCGTGGTATCCTGCATATAGCTGCTCGATATGGTTATCGACGGGTCGATTACTACGGGGTAGACCGTGTCGGGACTGCTTAAAAATTCCTCGTCGACGGTAACGGTCAGGGTATAAAGTC
>CAZRHF010000047.1:0-16049 GCA_964599835.1 uncultured Eubacteriales bacterium
TTACTACCAGAGGGTTCTTTTTGTGCTGTCCGCACAATTTGGGGCAGTCCACATCAGCGGGTGTTTTTTTGTTTTTAAATATTACAGATCCCAGTCGGGAAGATAGTTTTTGGTGTTTTCAACCATCTCATCAAAGAGCTTCTTAGCGTCGTTTATGCCGCAGGTAACGAGAGGATCGTTTGCGAACACGGCAAATACGGCGGCCTTATCGCGGCTTGCGATAGCGGTGTTAAGAGCCTCCTGCTGAGAGCAGATGCGGGAAACGAGGGGATAGATGCTCTGGGGGATGCTTCCTGCAAATACAGGGTCAAGACTGTCGGAACGGAATACCGCGTTGGTCTCAACGACTGCACCGATAGGCAGGTTGGGTATCTGACCCCGGTTGGGGATGTTAACGTTGGTAACGAGGTCGTGAAGGCCCAAAAGTGCTCGGATCTGGTTAACTCCCTCTTCGCCTGTGTTGGCAAGCTTGACTTCTTCTTCTCCCGAAACCAGCTTGGCGCTTCTTTCAAGACGCTTTTTAAGTTCGTCCTTTCTGAAGGCTACCGAGGTAAGGGTGAAGCGCATTTCGTGAGCGCGCTCGGGGCTGCCGAGATACCAGCCGCCTTCACAGAATTCTGCAAGGTGACGGTCGCCTGCGGCAGCAATATAGCCGAATCTCTTAAAGAGGTCCATCTTAACCATTTCGGCGGTAGAGAAGGCCTTGTTCATCCAGTTGTCGTCGGTTATTTCACCATAGCCCTCGTCGCCGTACTTTTCGCACATCTTTTCGTAAATGGGGAAGAGGTCAACGTTCTTATAGGTAGCCTTGGTAAGCCAGGTAAAGTGGTTTACTGAAACGGGGTTGACCTTGATATCGTCGCGGGTAGCCTCTTCACCGAGGAACTCCTTAACGGCCTTTGCAAGATATTTCTGGGTTCCGAAAACCTCGTGACAGCAGCCGAAGGCCTTGATTTCGGGGAAAACTCTGTAAAGTGTTCTGACACACAGTGTCATGGGGTTGGTGTAGTTTATGACCCAGGCCTTGGGGCAGAATTCCTTAATAGCGTTACCGATAACCTCAAACATGGGAACGGTTCTCATAGAACGGATAACTCCGCCGGGGCCGGTGGTATCTCCTACGGGCTGATAAATGCCGTATTTTTCGGGGGTATGTACGTCGGATTCCATTTCGTCAAGGGTTCCGGGAAGGATGGATATAACAACAAAATCGGCGCCTGTGAGAGCCTCACCAATGGTAGGAACGGCCTTATAATTCCAGGTGGACTTTGCGCCTTCGGCAGAATTGAATTTGTTTCCGATAATTTCGTTTGCCTTTGCGGCCTCAAGGTCGATATCGTAAAGATATACGTCACCGCTGATGTCCTCTGTGCTGACCAGATCGCTCATAAGACCCCACGCCCAGCCGCGGGAACCGCCGCCGATGTAAGCGATCTTAAGCTCTTCAACCTTGTTTCCTAAATGCTTCATAAAAGAACCTCCTAATGTCATTAAACACTATAAGAGAATAATATATCAATTTTTTTAAGATTTCCTTAATATAATTGACATCTTTCCTTAAAATCTTGATTTTTTTGATATAAAGTGGTAATATGATACCGGTGATGCGTTTTGTTACATAACAAACCCGATGAAAATTCAAATTTTTTCTTTTTAAACAGCAAGGATCAAAACGGCAGAGGAAACTCGATGGCCCACCCTCATTTTCATCCGAATTTTGAGGTTTATTTCATAACTGAGGGCAACGTTACCTATTTTATTGAGGACAGAAAATACAGCGTTAAGGCAGGAGATATAGTGCTCATTCCCGAGGGGGTAATACACCGTACCGAATACGGCGAGGATAAATGCTCCCGCCTGCTTATAAACTGTTCGCCGAGATATATTCCCACCTCGGTCAGAACCGAGATATCTTCCTATCTCTACCTTTACCGAAACCCATCCATAGCCGATGAGGTCTTGGAAATATTCGGTAAGATCGAAAAGGAATATAATTCTCCCGATTCCCTTTCTGAAAGCATTATTGTGCTTTATACTCATATGCTTTTCTACCTTCTTAAAAGAAACCGCTCGGGCTGTGAGGATGTCGAAAACCATAGGCATTATCTGAGCGAAACGGTGGACTATCTTAAAAATAATTTTGCTAAAAAGATAACCCTCGGCGATACCGCAAAGCTTTTTTCAATGAGCCCCGAGCACCTATCCAGAAGCTTTAAAAAGGAAAACGGTATAGGCTTTAACAAATATCTTAATCTTTTAAGACTTCAAAAGGCCGAAGAACTGCTTAAGAACACCGAGCTCAGCATTTCCGAAATAGCCGACCGTTGCGGATTTGACGACAGCAACTACTTTTCCCTTAAATTCAAGGAGCTTTACGGCATCCCGCCGAAAAGTCTGCGTAAAGCGACCCTATGGGGCGCAGTGACGTCGGAAGGAGAATAAAAAAGAACAAATAATAAAAAATGTGTGCCTTCGCCACGGTCGAGGGGCTCGACACCCATTACGCGTAGCCGAGATGGAGAGGAACGAAAGCCCTTTAACTCGCGTTTATGTATTATGGAAGAACAATGGCGCCCAATGGGACCCCCCTACAACACGCCAATAAATTGCTTCGGTATCCGTGTAGGGGCGATCATCGGTCGCCCGAGCAAGTTTGTTGTCCGATAATAGCCGTAATGCTATTATCAAACCTTCCGTTTTGTTGCGGCGCGAAGTGGTGGATGAGCAGAACCCGTAAGCAGGATCTAAACGGGAAAAACTCGGAAATTTTAAATTAGGTTAAATAAAAATAAACGCTTACGAATACTCGTAGGCGTTTACTTTTTCAGCAAGAATATTGTCTGTTATTTTTATAAATCCGTAGCGCCGTGAATACAAAACTTACACGACCTCAAGGGAGCGCTTAAGACTTCCTCCGGTGTGCTTTTTATACTGCTTGCAAAGGCATCCCGCATCGTAAAAGCCGAGCTTTTCGGCGATCGCCTGCAGTGTCATTCCCTGACGGTAGAGCCGCTCGGCCTCTTTAAATCTGAGCTCGTTACGGTAGGTAATGGGAGAGCGCCCCATAACCGAACTGAATTTGCGGCGGAAATAACTTTCGCTCATATTACACTCGTTGGCATAGACCGAGATGGGTTGGTTTTCAGTAAAATGCTCAGCAATATAAATAAGCGCGGGACGAAGGGCGGCGGGAGCATCCCCCGAATCGGAAATAAGGTGGGATATCAGCCTCATAAGTGTGAACTTCAGCTTCAGAAGCGAAGCGGGCTCGAATAAATAAAGCTCATTCATTTTTTCAAAAAGATCCGGAATACGCGAAAGGTCGTTCCATCGACGGTGTATTCCCGGTACTAAGGGAATTCCGCATTCAAAGCAGATTCCTATTCCCGTGCAGCTTTCAAAGGAACGGGTCGAATAGACCGTGCCGTCGGGAATAAAAAGGGCTGTTCCTGCCGATACCGTAAAGGTCTCGCCCTCAAAGGTATACTCTCTTGTGCCGGAAAGTATAAAATGCACAAGGTCTTTTTCGCGGCCTGAGGGATAGCTTATAGGACGGTCGTCGGGGAAAGAATGCTTCGAAACGGTAATGTTTTTAAGGTCAAAGTCACAGTATGCAAGCTGTGACGGCATAAGTTTTTCCATAAAGCTTTTCTCCTCTCCCGTATAATATATCAAATTATTCTTCCTTAGTCAAGAGGGTCGAATATTACCAAAACAGGGTCATATCTCCCATTGATAAAAACCGCAAAAACTGTAATAATGAAGAAAAAGGAGGCAGGCCTTATGAAAAAAGTAAGAATAGGCATCGTAGGTACGGGCGGAATATGCAACGGCACCCACATACCGGGCTACGAAAAATGCGCCGACTGCGAGATAACCGCCCTTTGTGATATAAACGCCGAAAGGCTTAATAAAACCGCCGAAAGGGTAGGCGTCCCCGAGGAGCACCGCTATACCGACTATCGCGATCTTATAAAAAGCGGAGCTATTGATGCGGTAGACGTCACAACCACAAACGACACCCACGTGGAAATTGCCCTTGCCGCTCTCGAAGCAGGCCTTCCCGTCAGTGTCGAAAAGCCGATAGGAATAAATTTTGACGAAAGTCTCTCTCTGCTTAAAAAGTCGGAGGAAACGGGGCTCCCCGTATTCGTTTGCTTCTCCTGGCGCTATTTTGCCCTTCCCCGATATATGAAACAGCTTATCGACGAGGGTATAGTCGGCGATATCTATCATATTTACATTAAGTCCATTAAGGACAGCGGTCTTTGGGAGGACAGAAGACTTGAATGGCGCTTTCAGGAGGAAAGAGCGGGAAGCGGCGTGCTTTGCGATCTTGGCTCCCATATGTTCGATACCATCCGTTTCTACGGTCAGGAGATAGAAAGTGTCTACTGCGACCGCGGTATAATAGTTAAAAGGCGTCAGCTTGAGGATAGCGACGAGTGGGGAGAGGTCACCACCGACGACTGGAGCAACACCGTCTGCCGCCTTAGTAGCGGAATAGGCGCCACCGTGACCCTTTCGAGAACCGCCAGGGCCGAAAAGGATACCATAGAATTTTACGTCAGCGGCTCCAAGGGTGCGATCCGTATGCTTGCTCAGAACAGGGTTCAGACCCTGTCTGTTTGCACAGGGGAGGACCTGAAAACAAATACCTTCCGTCCCCTGGAGCTTCCTCAAGGGTTTGAAAACGCCAACCAATGCCGTTCCTTTGTTAACCTGCTGCAAGGCAAGCTCGACCCCTACGCCTCAACCATATTTGACGGAATAAAGAGCCAGGCGGCGGTAGATGCCGCAAAGCTTTCTTCCGACACGGGAAGAGCAGTATATTTAAAGGAGCTTTACAAATGAAATACGGAACCTTAGTGCGGATCCCCGAAAATGCGGATATTTATGAAGCCTGCCGCCAAAAATTTTCGGCACTTGCCGAAATGGGATTTGATTCCTGCCAGCTTGTTTACAAGCCTGAATTCTATACCGAGGAGGATGCTGACATTATCCGCGCCGCGGCAGAGGAGGCGGGTGTGGAGATCTCCGCCCAGTTCTGCGGCTACCGCGATTCTGCCTGCTTTTGGGACGTGCAAAACGACTTCCGCCTTGCAGGTATAAATTCACCTCTTTTCGGCGGCGAAAGAATAAACTATCTCCTTTCGGCAATACCTTTTATCAAAAGACTCGGTATTACCGACATGATAATTCACGCAGGCTTCGTGCCCAACGACCCCTTTGCCCCCGAGTACGGCACAATGCTTGCGGCGGTAACTCTCCTGGGCAGTCGGCTTAAAGCCGCGGGACTTAACCTCCTTTTTGAAACGGGAGGCGAGTCTCCCATTACCCTTCTCCGCCTTATAGAGGACAGCGGTCTTGATAACCTTTTCATAAACCTCGACACCGCAAATCTGCTCCTCTACGGCTTCGGAAATCCCGTGGATGCCGTCTATACCTTCGGTCATCTGGTGCGTAATCTCCACGGCAAGGACGGGCTTCCCCCGACTGTTCCGGGAAAGCTTGGCAAAGAGGTACCGGTTGGAAGCGGATTTGTAGATTTCGATAAGGTCTTTTTGGCGCTGAAGGAAAAGGGCTACGACCGCTTTATCACTATTGAATACGAGCTTGGCGGAGATGCCGATGCCGCCATATCCGATGCCCTTAAATATCTGAGAAGAAAATGGGAGAAGGCGTAACTGAAATAAAAAAGATCCACCCGAAGAAATTCAGGCGGATCTTTCGCTTTGGTTAAACCTTTTCCTTAATGGTTTTCATATTGCGCTCATAAAGTATCTCGGTGGCAAAGGCCAATTTCGTAACTGCGTTTTGTGCGGTTTCGGGATAGCAGTAAAAGGAATCGTTCTCGGTGGAAATATCAACGCAGTCCAGCGGCTTTAAGTAGCAGTAGTCATATTCAATATGCAGACCGTTGGTCTGTACGGGGGTGCGGTTTATAAAATAATCTTCGCCGTTATAGTGCCCCGTCAGGGTGAAGCCCTTTTCGATATCGTGGGTGAGGGTTGCTTTACCGAGGCTTTCAAATTTCCAGCATCTGGGCATTGAGTATACGTCGACCTCATCCGAGAAAGAATATTCTCCTTTTTCGATCTGCTTTTCAACCTCGCCGCGTTCCCAATAAAACCAATCGGGAATATGCGAAAATTCGGTTTCGCCCGTTAGTGCACTGAGACTTCCGTCTTCGTTAAGATTCCAACGTTTACCGCATTCCTCACAGAAGATCTCGGTGCCCTTAGAGGCCATTTTTGATTCGGTCCTGCAGTTCGGGCATTGATAAAGAACCTTGTGAAGTCCCTCGGCTCTGAAGGACTCGGTGATAAGAATGCCGTTTTCCTTCTGATAACGGTATTCGTCATATTGCAGTGCTTTTTTGACCGCCTCGTGTATTTCCTCGGCGGTCATTCTTTCAACATCCTCGGCGGTAAGTATCTGTGTTATAACGGTATGAAGCGGAACCTTTCTTTTTTTGCGGAAATTCCAAAAGGGTGAATGTAAATAATTGCCGTGATGCACAACGGCTACGACGGGTACCTTGTTCATCTTTATAAGCTTGCCGAGGGATTCGGGAATATAAGAATTCACGCCGCAGGGGGAATATCTTGCCTCGGGATACATCGCAAGCACATCGCCGCGCTTTAAAACCTTATTTATCGACTTGATGAGATGCAGGTCCATTGTAAATTTTCTGGTACAGATAGCGCCGATAAGTTCCATAAGCCAGGGTCTGCGGTAAAATCCGTCGATGGTAACGACGTTATTCATAGGCTTACCGAAAAGACCTACTGAGGTCAGCTCAAAATCAATAAAATACATATGGTTGCTGAGCAGCATATAGGGGCCTTTAAGACCTTCCATATTGACCTTGGTGATCTTATATTTTTTACCTAAAAGCATAAACCACGACAGTATCGAAATAAGCCAGGCCAAAAAGCGCATCTGCCTTATGGGATATTTGGCGGTCTTATACCGTTTTTTGTTTTTATAATTTACTTCTATATCTTTACTCTTTCTCAAAACCTCAACTCCTCGGTTCAATTTTAGCGGAAAAGGTCCTAAAAAGCAAGAACTTTGTATTTATGACAAAAAACAAATATCCGACCCGAAGCTGTTTCGGGTCGGATACTACGTTATAAGTAATTATTTACCAACAAAATTATAATCAAAGGTTATAACACAGCGGTAGGTAGGGTCGATGTCCTTGGCAATATCCTCTATCTGCCGCTTTACGTCGTTTTTATCCATTCCTGCGGGAAGCACGACGTCAAATATAAGATTTGTCCGTTCGTCGCTTTTTGGTGTCATACGGAAATCGTGAATGGAAAGCTCGGGGTGGATCGCCCGTATTCTTTCAGCCATAACCGTTTTTGCGGTATTCAGCTTTTCGTTGTCGGTCTCCACAGGGTCCATGTGAATAGTAAGCAGGATTCCCGTATTATCGAAGATCTGCTTTTCACAAAGGTCTATCTGCTCGTGACATTTTACGATATCGGTGTTTGCGGGTACCTCTACGTGAACCGAGGCAAAGCACCTTCCGGGGCCGTAGCTATGGGCGAGAAGATCGTGAACCCCTAAAAATCCGTCAAAGGACATTATCTCGGTCTCCAGCCTTGTTGCCGTCTCTTCGTCCATGGGCTGACCGAGCAGGGGGTCTACGGTCTCCTTTGCGGTCCTTATTCCCGAAATGATGATATAAACCGACATTACAAGGCCGATGTAAGGGTCTATGTTAAGTCCGCTGACCATCATAACGATAACCGAAATAAGTATTGCCGAGGTGGTGACAGCGTCGTTAAGGCTGTCCTGTGAGGTGGCCTTAAGGGCGGTGGAGCCGATGGCTTTACCGAGCTTTCGGTTAAAGAAAAACATCCATAGCTTCGTAAGCACCGAAACGGCGAGAATCATAACAGACACTATACCCAGAGTCGGGGCGGTAGGGGATATCATCTTTTCAACCGAGCCCTTAAGTACTTCAAAGCCCATAAGAAGAATAAGTCCCGAGACGATAAGGGCCGAAATATACTCAAAACGTCCGTGTCCGTAGGGGTGGTCGGGGTCGGCGGGCTTGCTGGCAAGCTTAAAGCCCAAAAGGGTAACGAGGGAGGAACCCATATCGCTTAAATTGTTGAAGGCATCGGCCGTTATTGATATAGACGAAGAAAGCAGACCTGCCGTAAGCTTTACCGCAAACAGAAACAGGTTGCAGATAATTCCCGTAATTCCCGCTAAATTACCGCATTTCTTGCGGTAGCTGTCGCTGCCCTTTTCTTCCTTTACAAAAAGCTTAAGAAGAAGTGAGGTCATTACAGCTTGCTCCCCTTAGCGCCCTTTGCTCCGAAGGAGACACCTGACAGTATGTTGGTGTCGATGGTGAAGGTGAGGTTTTCACGGTTGCGGCTTCTTCTGAAGGCAAGGGAGATGAGCTTGTCGATAAGCTTGGTATAAGAAAGTTCGGTCTTTTCCCAGAGATAGAAGGAAAGGGAGCCGGGGATGGTGTTGATCTCGTTAACGTATACCTTATCCGAAGCGGTATCTATAATAAAGTCGATGCGCACAACGCCTGCGCCTCCGAGAGCCCTGAACACCTTGCAGGCAAGCTCTCTTATCTCATTCGACTTTTCCTCGCTTATATCGGCAGGAATTTTTCGGGCCAGCGAAGCCATACCTTTGCTTCCTCCCGAACTTTTACCGCCGCCCATATACTTATCCTCATAGGAAAGTATCTCGTCGTTCATAAAGGGCTCTTCACAGACCGAAGCGGCACACTCGTCGGCGTCTCCCACTACCGAGCAGTTTATCTCTCTGATAGCAGTTACCGCGTGCTCAATAAGCACCTTATCCGAGAAGGATACGGCAAGGTCGACCGCATCAAGCAGAGCCGCTCTGTCCTTGGCCTTGGATATTCCCACCGAGGAGCCGAGGTTTACGGGCTTTACTATCATAGGATAGCCGATCTCTTTTTCAGCTTTTTCTATAAAGGCCTCGCGGTTCTCGGAATATTCTCTGGCATAGAAGCAGATGCAGTCAAGTACGGGAAGTCCTGCCGCCTGCATAACGTATTTAAATACGGCTTTATCCATTCCCACAGCGCTTGACAGCACGTCACAGCCAACGTAGGGGAGACCCAAAAACTCAAGATATCCCTGAAGCGTTCCGTCCTCACAGTTTGTTCCGTGAACAACGGGGAAGGCGGCGTTTAAAACGATATCTTCCTTCTTTTTAAACATTTTCTGCCTGAGGAAGTGAAGCACAACGTCGTTTCCCGATTTGATCATCGTAACCGGTTCGCTCTCACTGATAAGGGTCTTCGTATCGCGGAAGGGCTCGATCTCAAACATCTTCTCACTGGTGTACATTTCACCCGTCTTAGTAACGTATACGGGGATGACGTCGTATTTTTTCGTGTCTACCGCACGCATAGCCTGAACGGCCGAAATTATAGATACCTCGTGCTCTACCGAACGGCATCCGAAGATAAATGCAACTGTAGTTTTCATAATTTCACCTTATTTCAAATAGTTATCGGGAAGGTCGTTTTCAAGTAAAACGACGGTATTTGCGTCTGCAAAGGATGAATATATCTCCATAGCCTCTTTAAAAGAGGAGGCCACAAACATATTCTCGGAGTTAAAATCGGTCTCCTTTACGCCGTCCGCAAGGGGTTCGCTTCGCTTAATTCCAACGAAGATTATCTTGTCGCAAACCTTTGCCGCGGCGGTGCCGAGAGCCTTATTATATTCATATTCCTTGTCGCCAAGCTCTACAAGACCGGGGGTAATAATTACCTTCTGCATTCCTTCAAAGGAGCCGAGGACGTTAACCGCCTCTAAACAGCCTTCGGGGTTTGCGTTGTATGCGTCGTCAATAAGCAAAGAGCCCTTTACCGAGGACTTCATTTCGAGTCTGTGCTCGGTGGGGGTGAGACGTGAGACGGCAAAGGCGATATCCTTGGCAGTTACACCCATACTGTAGGCAAGACCGGCCGCACCGACAATATTTAAAACGTTATGTTTTCCTAAAAGCTTGGTGGTGACCGAGACCTTTTCTTCCCCTAAAATGAGGTCAAAAGAAGCTCCGCCTCTGCCGCCGCTGACGTTTTCGGCGCGGAATTTAAATTTTTTGTCGTTTCCGTAAAGAACTACCGAGCCGTCGGCCTTTTCTTTGATTACGGCGTTGTCGCCGTTTGCAAAGACCTCGCCGTCCTTTTCGGTTACGGCATCATAAAGCTCGAATTTAGTTCTGAATACGTTGTCTACCGATTTAAAGGTTTCAAGATGCTGAGGGCCGACCGAGGTTATAAGACCGATATCGGGAGATACGATATCGCAGATCTCTTTAATATCCCCGACGTTTTTAGCCCCCATCTCACATACGAAGACCTCTGTATCGGCACGCATCTTTTCACGTATCGTTCTGACGACTCCCATAGGGGTATTAAAGCTTTCGGGGGTGCAGAGCACGTTGTATTTTTCGCTTAAGATTCGGGTTAAAATATATTTCGTTCCCGTCTTTCCGTAGGAGCCGGTTATACCCACGACCTTAAGATCATAAGCGCTTTTAAGTATTTTTTTCGCGTCGTTTATATAATGCCGTGCTATCATCTTCTCGCAGGGCTTAAGGGCGAAAAGGGAGATAAGGCATAATAGCTCGGGGAAAAGGGATAAGACCACAAGGGCAGATATACAGATAACTCCGCCGATACCCCTTACAAGGGCACCGCAAACACCGAGTGCTGAAAGCACCGCTCCCGAAAAGACAAGCATACGCTTTATCCTTGCGGTAAAAACGAGCTTCTTTATGGAATTGGAGTTTTTAGCAACCGACCGCCAGCCGAAATAAAGGGAGCAGGCGGCAAAAAGGGTAAGACTGTTATTAAGGATGTCTCCCGAAAGAACTATAGCCCAGATAAGAAGACCGAGAAGCGCAAGTCGCAGTACAAGGGTCAGATAGGCCTTTTCGGAAGAGAGCCAGCCTATATATCTTTTTGCAAAGTAGGAGTTTTGCTGCAGCATCTGGTACTGCCTTATAAGGGACATAACTCCCCCAACCACCAGTATCGCAAGGGCAAAATAAAACATAAAATTACCTCTAAATAAAACTGTTTATAATTGCATTAGCCTCATAGGGCCTTTCGCAAAAGCTGAAATGCCCCGTACCCTTGATTACGCAAAGTCCCGCGTCGGGAATGAGGCTTTCGATTATCTTCGCGTCCGACAGGGGAGTAGCCGTGTCGTTTTCGCCCCAGATAAGCAGGGAAGGACATTTGATATTCGGTAAAATATCCCTGATATCGGTGTTAACAAGGGAAACAAGGGTCTTGCGTAATACCTCGGGAGCGGCATTATAGTCTGCACTTCCGTAGTGGCGTCTGGCCTTGTCCAAAAGACCGCCCGAAAACTTCCGTATAAGGGGAAGGGTCAAAAACCACTTTATGACCTTGAAGCTTTTTGCTCTGAACTTCTGCTTGAAGCTTTTCTTCGGAATAAGCCCTGCCGCATCCAAAAGCACTATCTTTTCGGGGTCTACCATGCCCTTTGCGGTCATATAAAGGGTTACTCGTCCGCCGTGGGAATGACCCATCATAATGGGGTCTTTAATACCTAAAGCATCTAAAAACTTTAAAACAAGGCCGCAGTAGTCCTCTAAGGTCCAGGGCTCTGCCATGGTGTCGCTGTCTCCGCAACCGGGAAAATCGGGTGCGATAAGGCGGCAACGGGAGGAAAGGGTGTTTATAATACCTCTGTATACGATATTGGAGGAGCCCCAGCCGTGAAGAAGTAAGACCGGCTTTCCGCTGCCCTCGTCGGTATAATTAATTTTGAGTCCGTCAATGGTAATATTCATTCTATCACCTTTACAAATTTACATACACATTTATTATACCAAATATTTCCCCAAAATAGAAGACCCAATTTTTTAATTTTTATAGAAATATTGTTTTTAAAACAGAAACAGACCGCCCAAACCATCGCGGGCGGCCTGTCAAAGCCGTTATTTACTTGTTTTGCTCCGCCTCATACTCGGCACAGAAATCATCGATGTATTTGAAGAGTATATTGAGATCGTCTTCATTTTCGCTGAGCCAGACCTTGTAGTCAAAGCCGTCGCGGTCTCCCGAGACAAGCAACTCATTTATCTGTCCTTCCAAGTTTTCAATGCCGAAATCATATTCTTCAACATCGTCTATAGTTACGTGGTATTTGTCTGCAATCTTCATATATTCGGAAGTTGAAAGATGAAGACCGATATATATTAAATATTCTTCATATTCGGTATTACCGGCATCGATCTGTGCCAAAACGTACGGCAAAGCATATACTCCGAAAACGCTCAGGCTTTTAAGCTTTTCGTGGATCTCGGCGTCCGAATTTATTATTTTGGGAATATTTTCTTTAGCATATTTAAGAAAACAATAATAAGTTGTCGCTGAGCCGGAGACGTTGGGGTGTGAACTTTCGTCGTACGCGCAAAAATATTTTGCCGATCGGGTCATACCCCGACTGCAAAGTGCTAAAAAACTCGCATAACGATTGGCTCCTGCCGCGAGACCGTAGAAGTATTTGTTAAGCCAAAGGTCTGTGGCTGTATCAGGATCAGTTTCGATAAATTTCAGTCTGTCGACAATAACAGGAATTCCCCTTATGCCTATCTGCATACACTTATCGAAGACTTCCGGGCCTTGGTCGTATGTAACTAAATCAACGTGCAAAAAGTCGGGATATATAGTATTGATAAACGCCTCAATATTATCGTATTCTTGATCGGAAAGCACGTCAGAGTCGGAATAGTTCAAAATATATTCGGGCGCTTTTGACCGAGCCGTCTCACCGCAACCCGCAACCGAAAACAGCAGGCAAAGGATAAGTAATAATGAAATTATTCTTTTCATAGCCGACCTCATTTGAATTTAAAGCACCGCGGCAATGGGTCATTCTGAGCCTGCCGAACCCGTAGGGCGTGCGAAGCGCGGAATCTCATTGCCGCAAAGCTTAAGTTTTAAAGACCAATGTTTGAAACCGCAAAGACTATTCTCCGGCAATCTCCGCCTCATATTCGGCACAGAAGTTATCCATATATTTAAGTGCCATATTAAGATCGTCCTCGTTTTCGCTGAGCCATACTTTATAATCGAAATCGCCGTAGTCCTTTTTTATCGTTTCAAGCTGCTGTTCCCAAATTGTTGAACCGTCAGCCGTATTCTGAACAACCTCCAAAAAATCGTCTTCGGTTTTTTCTGTCCACTCTTTGGCAGAAAGGTGAATGCCTACAAGTGCGAAATAATCTTCATATTCGGTATGGCCGTTGTTAATTTGCTCTACAACGTAAGGAAGGCTGATAAGACCGCATTTCGAGAGGCTTAGAACCTTTGTATCAATATTGGAATCCGAGTTTATGGTGTCTGTAATGAAATTCGCTGAACTATGCCAAAAATCGCTTATGCTTTCTTTTTGAAAACGATTAATTGCATTTTCGGATATGTCGAAAAAACATTCGTCATAAACCCGCAACTGATACCATATTGCTTCGGCGTATAAGCGGTTAAGGTCGAAGTGTTTCTCGTAAGAATGGCCGTTACTCTGAAAGTCGTTCATCTTGCAGACAATTACCGGAATGCTTTCTATATCGAGAGTAAAAATCTCGTTAAAAAAATCTTTCGCGTTGCCGTATCTCACTTTAGACAGAATGCTGATATCCGGCGTTTCGATCAAGGTCAAAGCTCTTTCGATATTTGCATATTCTTCGTCGCTAAGCTCACCCGCATCTGAAAAGTCTATTCTTACGGTAGGAGATGACATATTGACACCGACCGTATCTTTTTTGCCGCAACCGACGACGGAAAATATCAGACAGAGGATAAGTGATAATGAAATTATTCTTTTCATATTTCCTCCCTTATTTCAAAAGCTCGTTTGCTTCGTTGCAGGCCTTCTGCATATCCTCCTGCTTTTCTTGATAATACGCATTTATATCCTTTACCGTATCGTCGTTCAGGTCGTAGGAAAGGGATGCTTTAAATTTAGTCGAGGCAAGGTGAGGGGCGATGTAATAATCGATATCAACAGAGCCGACGGAAAAGATTTCCGAATAGAAATCTGCGAACTCATTGTTTTGCGTGAAATTATGACCGGTTACTGCCGACGATTTGTCTTCGGGCTGTAAAAAATGCTTGAGCAGAAGTCCTGCGGCTTCCGGATGTTTTGTGGTTCTAACTACACCCCAACCTCCGAAAGAGGCGGATAAGTTCTGTTTCTCGGAAGCGTCGGGCTTCGGAAGGCAGGTTATTCCGATTTTTTGAATTTCTTCGTTATCCAAATTTGAGAGATATCCGGAAACAACAAGAGCTTTGCTGTTTGTAAGAAACATACCGCACTTATTGTCGCCGAAACCTCCTCGGTAAGGCTTAAGAGAACCGCTTTTTTTCATTTGGTAAAGCGTATCGGCAACCCTTTTAATTTTGCCGTTTGAATTTAAAAACAGCTTTCCTTTGTCAAAAGTAAAATATGAATCTCCGCTTATGGCATACGGTCCTTCTTCCAGCGTTACGGCACCGACGTGCTCGTTGCTCAGGGCGGTGATTTTTTCGGCACACCATTTGAATTTTTCGACAGTCCACTCGCCTTTGTCATAAAATTCTTTTGGGGTGAGAAGGCTCGCTTCTTTAAAGATTTCTTTATTGTAAAGACACAGGTCTACGTATTGAAGATGGTTACCGTAACCGTTTACAAGATACGGGTTGCCGTTAACTGTGGAGGCATAAAGTATGGAACTGTCATGAGAATCATCGATATTAAGGCCGGTAGAGGTAATGGGCATAAGACATCCGAAAAGCTCGGAAAATTCGGAAAAACTTGCAACGTCGCATATACCCGACGGAAGATCGGAGGCAACGTAGGATTTAATATCATTTACGTATTCCGATTCTGTATGCATTCGATATTCAACCTCAAAACCGTACAGATCGATAGCTTCCTGCATACCTACCGGTAGTGACGGCAACCACGATTTTCTGTGCATATCAACAATCAACGTAATGCCTTTGTGTGGCTGAGAATCGGTGTTGACAGAAGGATTTGTTGAGACGTCTGCAGAAGGACTGCTCGCAACGCTACAAGCACAAAAAGAGAGAACAAAGGAAAAACATAACAATAAAACCAATAGATGTCTCATAAATATCACCTTAAACTATATATAGTATTCGCTTGGGCTACCATAAGCGGAAGCGGCAAAATACGCATTTGGTGTTAAATTGTGTTGTAGCAAATATCCCGACGGAGTATCCTTCGCCGTAACTATACTATTGTCTATGCGAGCATAATGGGACACGCTTCCGTTTGAACGATATACAACGATACAAGTTTGAGTTCTGTTACCTTTTGTATAACCATAACTTTGAAAAACATTTTGTAAATCTGTTTTAGGCATTGATAAGCATGTAAAATCTTGAACGGCGTATCCAAAGCAGTTATAATTACCGTTTGGAGGACCTATTACATAAAATTCGTATGTTAAAAAAGCGTATCTGTGCATTTCGCCGTCATAACCTTCATCAAGATAATTTCCGCTATCGATAAACAGGTAACAAGCTTGATAACTGGCGGTTTCGTCGTAATCCGACACAAAAACATGGTATGTTCCGGGAGAAAGCGTTGCCGTAATCGAAGCTCTTGCGGTCGCCCAAGAAAGGGTGTCGGGATCCACTTCATTATAATATAAACGGTTAAAATCTTCTGAATATACCGTTAACTCAGTTCTGGCTGCAATTTGCCTATTATCAACAACTCTGGTTGAGTGTGTTAAAATGTTATAAGTAGCTGTTACCGGAACTTCAAAAGTATATACCCATTGGTCGCAAATAATATATTTGCCCCAAGCAGGAATGCGATTGTACCTATAATTACTTACGGAAGAATGAGGCCCTATAACTCCTATGTTGTGAGAAGGCATGTCAATATAATCAACTATCATCGACGGAGTTAAGGTTCCGCTATAGTTTGCTGAACAGAAATGCTTGCTTGAAACGCCGGTTGTAGAGGCTTTCAGGG
>CAZRHF010000048.1:0-15412 GCA_964599835.1 uncultured Eubacteriales bacterium
CTGACGAAGCAATGAGGATTTATTGGTATATTGTAGGGGAGGGTAAGCGAAGCGCGCGAGGAAGAGGTTTTTGTTTTTCGCTGTCCGCATTACGCGTAATGGGTGTCGAGCCCCTCGACCGTGGCGGAGGTGCAACCTGAAACCTGACACCTGTTACCGCACCAAATGTGCCTTGCGGTATTTGAGGGGTGGGAGGAAATATTTTTCTTTAAAGCGGCGGGAGAAATAGAACTGATCGTAAAATCCGAGGCTACTGCTTATCTGTGCCACCGAAAGGGTGGTATTTACAAGTAGGTTTTCGGCTTTGGTCATAATAAGACCGTCCAGATACCGTCCGACCGAAACCCCAAGCTCCTTTTTAAACCTATGGGCGAGGGTATCGGGTGAAACAAAGATGCTTTCGGCAATGGTTTTTACGGTCAGGGTAGCCGTAAGGTTTTCATTTATGAAATCAAGGGCCTTTTTCACACATTCGCTGTATTCGGTAAGGACTATGGGGGCACCTGTGGCACTAAGCAGAGCAAACAGGTCGGCCTGAATCAGAGCCTTTAAATAAAAGCGGTCGTTGATGCTTCCCCGTACATAAAGCTTTAAAAGCTTCTTAATATGCTCGTCGGTGGTTGGCATAGAAAAAAACTTTCCAAGACCGCGCAGCAGGTCGACACCGCCCGAGGTAATAAGGTTTATGTGAAAATAAAGCTGCTGCATACTTTCGCAGCGGTAAGAGAATGAACAGCCTGTGGGAATCAGGTAAATATTCCCTTTTTCAAGGGTCAGCCTGCCATGCTCGGAGAATATCTCCCCTTCCCCGTCAACAGTATAATAAAGTCTGGTGAAGGGCGAAGAAATTTCATCGGCCCGCCAAAAGACGTCGCAGAAAGCGTTGCCGCATTCTTCTATTTTTAGGGTATATTCCTCGGCCGTATCGATAAATGCAGGAGTGTGCTCTATTCTCATACAAAAAACTCCATATTTTTAGCATAATATTGCATTGTTATATTTAAGTTTATCTGATAAACTTAAACCGTAAAAATACATATTTATTTTATATTGGAGGAGACATTATGTCAAGTTATAAAAGAAGACCTACCCCCGGAAACACCGAGTGGTTCGTTCACGACCGCTTCGGTATGTTTATCCATTTCGGACTTTATGCCGCACCTGCAAGACACGAATGGATACAGTGCCATAAGTGTATTCAGCCCGAGGATTATAAAAAATATTTTGACCATTTCGACCCCGATCTTTTTGATGCCAAGGAGTGGGCTAACGCGGCCAAGGCGGCAGGAATGAAATATGCCGTTATAACCACCAAGCATCACGAGGGCTTCTGCCTTTTCGACAGTAAATATACCGATTATAAGATCACAAATACCCCCTTCGGTCGTGACCTTGTTAAGGAATTTGTTGAGGCCTTCCGTGCAGAGGGTATAAAGATCGGCTTCTATTATTCCCTTCTCGACTGGCATCATCCCGAGTTCACCATAGACCGTCTGCACCCTATGCACATCCGTCCCGACGCTAAGGAGCTTAATAAGAATCGCGACATAAAGAAATATGCCGAATATATGAGAAATCAGGTGACCGAGCTTCTTACCAACTACGGAAAGATCGACGTCTTGTGGTTCGACTTTTCTTATACCAACAATAACTGGCTGCCCAACCCCGACTTTCCCGACGGAAAGGGCAAGGAGGAATGGGAGTCAGAGGCACTTATCGCCACCGCCAGAAGCTTACAGCCCGAGATCATAATCGATAACCGCACCGACATTGAGCAGGATCTTTGGACTCCTGAGCAGTTCCAGGTCGAGGAGTGGGTAAGGCACCCCGAGACGGGCGAGCTCGTTACCTGGGAGTCCTGCCACACCTTTTCGGGCAGTTGGGGATATTACCGTGACGAGCAGACCTGGAAATCTCCCGAACAGCTTATTGCTCTGCTGATAAAGTCGGTTTCCCTCGGCGGAAATCTTCTTATGAACGTCGGCCCCACCGCAAGGGGATATTTCGACTATCGCGCTGAGGAAGCCCTTAAGGTATTTGCCGACTGGATGAAGTATAACTCCCGTTCTATCTACGGTTGCACCATGGCAGAGCCCGAATTTACTGCACCTAACGGATGCAGACTTACCCAGAGTGAGGACGGAAAGAGACTTTACATTCATCTGCTGGAATATCCCTACCAGACCCTGCAGATGCCCTGTCTTGCAGGAAAAATAGAGTATGCACAGTTTTTACACGACGCCAGTGAGGTAAAGTTCCATTCAAACGCCACAATTGTAGGCGACAGTATGTCAAACACCTTTATCCTCCCCACCGTAAAGCCCCATACTTTAGTTCCGGTAATTGAAGTTTTTCTTAAATAAATATTGAAAAAACCTCCCGAAAGTGATAGTATAAAGCTATAACTCAAGGGAGGTTTTATTATGTCTAAATTAATACTTTTTCAGGGCGATTCCATTACCGACTGCGGCAGGGACCGTAATAATGACGCAAACCCCGGAAACGGATATCCCAGACTTGTTAAGGCGAGTCTCGGCTACGACTGCCCAAACGAATACGAATTTATAAACCGCGGTATCAGCGGAAACCGAATTGTTGACGTTTATGCCAGAATCAAGGCAGATATCATCAACCTAAAGCCCGATTATTTAAGTATTTACATCGGCGTTAACGACGTATGGCACGAGCTGGGTCACAAAAACGGCGTTGAGACACCTAAGTTCAAGAAGATATATTCAATGCTTCTTGACGAGGTTAAAGAGGCCTGCCCCGACACTAAGATCTTCCTTATCGCGCCCTTCGTGATAAAGGGAGGCGGAACCTACAACCCCGACGACACCTCTTACTATGAGGCCTTCGTAAAGGACGTTGCCGAAAAGGAACAGGTTGTTAAGGAATTGGCAAAAGAATACGGCCTGCCCTGCATCGAGCTTCAGCCCGCCTTTGACGAGGCCTGCAAAAAGGCTCCCGACTCCTACTGGACGGCCGACGGAGTTCATCCCACACCTATGGGTCACGAGCTTATCAAGAGACTCTGGCTTGAGACCTTTGAGAAAATCAAATAAAAAAGAATTGACCCCCACAGAAGTCTGTGGGGGTTGATTTTTTACAGCTTGCTGATAATGCCCATAAGGTGGTCGTAGCTCTTCTTCATACAGTAGTCCACAGAATCGAAGCCTAAGGGCCAGGTGTCCTGCTCAACGCAGAGGTGCTTAACACCGGTAGCGTCGGCAACCTTGATTACCTCTTCAAAGTTGATGTTTCCGCTTCCGCATTCGGTGATGTAGCCGTTGTTGTCGCCGGGGGCTACGGCATAATCCTTAAGGTGGAGGATTTCACAGCGGCCTGCAAGTTTTTCCAGCCACTCGGTAATAGAAACGCCGCCCTTCTGGAGCCAATGGGTATCAAGAACGAAGGAGGTAGTCTCGGGGTTAAGGCCGTCAACGAGAATATCGATGATTCTGTCTCCGCCCAGCTTGGCAAATTCAAAGGCGTGATGATGATATGTAAACTTCATACCGTAGGGCTTAAGATTTTCAGCAAGAGTATTTGCCTTTTCGATGAAGGCGTATACCTTTTCTTTATCCTTGGAAACGTCGTGTGCTCCGCCTACACCTGCGTTGGTTGTGCCGAGGGTCTGATGAAGCTTAACATACTCTTCAATGTCGTTAACATCGGCGGGGAAGCCATAGTGGGTTCCCACGATAGCAAAGCCGTTATCGTGTGCGGCGGCGGCATATTCCTCTACTGAGCAGGGGAAAGCGCCTGCGGTCTGAACCTCGGAGTAACCTATTTTAGCAAGGCGCTCAAAGGTCTTTCTGACGTTTTCTGCATCGGTCATATAGTTTCTTACCGAATAGATCTGAAGTCCTAATTTATCAAACATTGTTTATACCTCCAAAAAGTATTATTCAAGGCTCATAAGATAATCGATGCATTCCTTAGCCTCGATCATCTGACGGGATGCGGTGGGTTCATTTTCAACGACCATATCAACGCCGTTGGCCTTTGCCCATTTAACCACCTCATAGATGGGAGCGGTTCCCTGACCGAGGGGCTTACCCTGCGCCATAGTGCCGTCCTTAAGATGGATAACGGAAATTCTGTCCTTTAAGGTTTCAAGAACGTAGATGGGGTTAACAAGGCCGCGGTATGCCCAGTAAACGTCGATCTGGAACTTGATGTTGGTGCGTCTCTGCATTTCGACGTGGGGAATAAGTCCGTCGGCATTTGGTAAAAACTCTACCCAATGGTTATGGAACATAAGCTCCATTCCCTCTTTTTCAAGCATAGGCTGATATTTATTGAGCTTGTCGATAGTGTTATCCAGATCAGCCTTAGTACCAACAGGGGCAGAAGGAATTATAAAACGCTTACAGCCGATGGTCTTAAGATATTTAACGATTCCGTCAAAATCGTTATCGAGCGCGGAAAAGCCTGTGTGTGTGGAGGCAGCAACGACCCCTGCCTCGTCGCAGTATTTCTTGAAATCTTCTGCGGGGGTGTCGAAGAAGCCTGCAGGCTCTACGACCTTGTAGCCCATAGCACCGATCTGAGCGATGGTATCTTTAACGTCGGCGGCCATAAAATCCTTTACCGAGTAAAGCTGAATTCCGTAGTTCATAGTTTTTTCTCCAATCTGCCAAAGAAATTTTAACTTTTCAGGAAAATATTCCTATCAAGATAATTTTAACATATTAAAGTTTGATGTCAAGGAAAAAATACAAAAAAACAGCGTTTTTTATTTTTTTAAAACACTGTTTTTATACAAATGGCAATATCGGAGAAAAAACCGAAGTTCTTTATATATTCGAGGTTCAGTTTCGTTTTTTCGGGCAGGATAAATTTTATATAGGCCTCGTCGGGATCATAGCCCTCCCGCATATATTTTTTTAAAAGCTTATCCTCGTTTCTGAATTTAATACTCGCCGCCGAGGTTATCCCCGCAGGCATTAGCAGGGTTGCAGGCATCTCTCCCGTATAAGCCTCTACGAATTTCTCATCCTCGGGACGGGGACCGACAAAGGACATATCTCCCTTTAAAAGGTTAAAAAGCTGAGGCAACTCGTCAAGGCGGATCGGGCGCAGAAATTTCCCGATCCTTGTTACCCGCCCGTCATCGGGAAGGGTCAGTGCGCTCCCCTTTCCTCCCCATTTCATAGTGCGGAATTTATACATATCAAACGGTCGGCCAAAGCGGGTCATCCTTCGGCTTTTATAGATAGAAGGGCCACTGGTCTCGCATTTTATTATCACTGCAATAAAAAACATAAGGGGTAAAAGCAGAAGGGTCAGAAACGCGGCGACAGTTATATCGAAAACCCGTTTAAAAAATCTTGCGGCAGCGCGTCTTTTTATCATATCAAAATATGGTCTTACCGCTTCGGTTTTAAGAAATTCGGGAAGTGTGTCAAAAGCCCTCAACGCCATTCCTCCACGCAGGCTATAAAATTTTCGGTAATATAGTCCACCTGTCTGTCGGTGAGTCGGCTGTAAAGGGGAAGAGTTATCTCGTTTTCGTAAAGCCCAAAGGCATTGGGGAAATTTACGATATTAAATCCGAGCTTTTTATAGGCTGTAAACATTGGCAGAGGCTTATAGTGAACATTTAATGAAATATTTCGGTCGGCCATAGAGGCGATTATACGGTTGCGCTTTGTCTGGCCTATTCCCTCCACCCTGAGAATGTAAAGATGTCCGCTGGAGCGGTGGTTTTTACCGCTATGAGCAAGAGGTTTTACCCTGAGATCTTTAAATGCGGCATCGTACCTTGCTATAATTTCGTGGCGACGGGCAAGCATACTGTCATAGCGGCCCATTTGGGCAAGGCCTATTGCGGCGGTGATGTCGGTCATATTACATTTATAGTAGGGGGCGATTATGTCGTACTCCCACTCACCCGGAGAGGTCTTGCTGATGGCCTGACGGCTTTGTCCGTGCAGTCCCATCATAGAAAAATAGCTGTAAAGCCGATCACTGCTTATACCGTCAATATTTTTCCAGGTCACGGCCCCGCCCTCGGCGGTAGTAAGGTTCTTTACGGCGTGAAAGCTGAAGGAGGTAAAATCGGCGTGACCGCCCGACGGTATTGAATTTTTAACCGCTCCGAAGCCGTGGGCGCTGTCGGCAATTACGGCGATCCTGCCGAGAGCCTTCTGCAGAGGGTTAGCGGGAACAAAAAGAGAATTCTTATTTTTTACTGCGGCGTAGATTTTTTCATAGTCACAAATGATCCCTCCGATATCCACCGCAATTATTGCCTTGGTACGGTTGGTTATTGCGGCCTCTAAAAGGGAATGATCCGGCTCTATATTATCCTTAGCACTATCCACCATAACGGGGGTTGCACCAACGTGACAGATGACACTGCAGGAGGCGGTGTAGGTATAGGCGGGAACGATCACCTCGTCCCCCTGTCCGATTCCGAGAATTCGGAGGGTCAATTCCAGAGCGGCGGTGGCCGAATTTACACATACGGTTTTTTCGGTGCCGCAAAAGGAAGATATCTCCTCCTCAAACTGCCTTACCTGAGGGCCTGTAGTTATCCAGCCCGAAAGAATGGTATCCTTGACCCGTTCGGCCTCCAGCTCGGTCATATCGGGCGGCGAAAACGGAATATACATTTTTATCCCCCTTAAAAATAATCATACGGTAATATTATGCTCAAAAGAAGATAAAAATAATCTTTGACAATTTATAAAACTTGTGTTACCATACTTAAAAATAACACGCCTGCCACCGGGTAGATGATGCACTGCATCCGTAACACATCGTTAGGTCTTTGAAGATGTGGGTACGGATGTTTTTTATTGAGGTAATAAAATGAAAAATCCCTTCAAAACACTTTCAAAATTCGAGATCGCACTTTGGTTGACCTCTGTTGCGGTTATAGTTATATCCTCGGTTTTTTCGGGAACTAACGGCATCGCTTCGGGTATTGCTTCCCTAATAGGGGTGACCGCCCTTATATTCGTTGCCAAGGGAATGATAACGGGTCAGGTGCTGACCATCCTTTTCGCCCTTATGTACGGAATCATATCTCTGTTTTTCAGATACTACGGCGAAACGGTAACCTATGCAGGAATGACCCTGCCTATGGCGGTAATGTCCCTTGTTTCCTGGCTCAGACACCCATATAAGGACAGCGACGAGGTCGAAGTAGCCCTGATGACGGTTAAAAAGATCTTTTGGGTCACCCTTTCGGCCATCGCTGCAACGGTTGCCTTTTACTTCATTTTAGGAGCACTGGGTACCGCAAATCTTACAGTCAGCACCCTTTCGGTCACCACAAGCTGGGTTGCCTGCTGCTTCACCTTCCTTCGAAGCCCTTATTACGCTCTTGCCTATGCGGCAAACGATATCGTACTTATCGTACTTTGGATCTCAGCGGCAATAACCGACCTTTCCTGCCTGCCGATGGTATTCTGCTTCGTTATGTTTCTGGCCAACGATATTTACGGATTTTATAACTGGAAACGGATGCAGAAAAAACAGTTGACTCCGTAAAGCACACCGTATACAATGAACTTAAAAGTACCTGTCAGTAGGTTCTTTATGCGGGTTATAATTGCAAAAATCGGAAATAACGAGACCGTTTCTTTCGCCGCAGAGAAGCTTTGCCGTCTGCTCAAAGAAAAAGACGACCTGCCGTACCCATTTCACAAAAAAACACTATGCTTCCTCGGATGCATAGTGTTTTTGTTATATTTAGTCTGCCTTGCTTTCGGCGATGACCTTTTGTGCGATGGCGGCGGGAACCTCTTCATAACGGGCAAACTCGGTATAGAAGGAGCCTACACCGCGGGTTACCGAGCGGAGAACTGTGGGGAAGTCGGCAAGCTCGCTTTCGGGAACCTCAGCAGAGATTATCATAAGCTTTCCGTCGGGATCCATGCCTAAAACGCGTCCGCGGCGCTTGGTGATGTCGCCCATAATATCGCCCGAATTATCGGAAGGAATGGTAGCAACGAGGGTTACGACCGGCTCTAAGAGTACGGGACCTGCCTCGGGGATACCTGCCTTGAAGGCGAGGGATGCAGCAGTCTTGAATGCAAGCTCAGAGGAGTCAACGGGATGGTAAGAGCCGTCGGTAAGGGTGGCCTTTACGCCAACCATAGGATATCCTGCAAGGACGCCTGTCATTGCTGACTCCTGAAGACCTTTTTCAACTGCGGGGAAGTAGTTCTTGGGAACAGCTCCACCGAATACGGTCTCTGCAAATTCGAGACCTTCGCAGTCCCAGGGCTCGAACTCGATCCAAACGTCACCGAACTGTCCGTGACCGCCCGACTGCTTCTTATGGCGGCCCTGTGCTTTGGATTTTTTGCGGATGGTCTCGCGGTAGGCAACCTTGGGAGCCTCGAAAAGTACCTCTACGCCGAATTTCGCCTTAAGCTTGCTGGCGACGGTGTCGAGATGCTGTTCGCCCAGACCCGAAAGGATAAGCTCGCCTGTGGCGTCGTTATTCTTAAGGGTAACGGTGGGATCTTCTTCGGCAAGACGCATAAGACCTGCGGCAAGCTTTTCTTCCTCGCCCTTATTCTTGGGACGAACGGCCATTTTATAGTTGGGAAGCTCGTAAGATATCTCGGGGAGACGAACGGGACGTGCGGGAGAGCAGAGGGTGTCGCCCGTGCCTGTGGCGTTAAGCTTTGCAACGGCACCGATATCACCGGCGGAAACGCAGTTGGTTTCAACCTGCTTTTTACCGCAGACGAAATAGAGCTTACCGATTCTCTCGTTAGCGCCTGTTCTCATATTCAGAAGGGTCATATCGGAGGTGACCTTACCGCTTACGACCTTGAAGTAAACAAGCTTTCCTACGAAGGGGTCGACGACCGTCTTGAATACGATAGCGGCGGTCTGTGCATCTTCGTTAACCGTGAGCTGAACCTCATTACCGTCGTTATCGACGCCTGTTTCACCTGCAACGGTCTCAGCCCAGGGAGCAAGCCAGATAAGTCCGTTAAGAAGCTGATCGATAGCCTGAAGATTTGCGGCACTTCCGCAGAATACGGGAGCGATCTCACCGCGGCGAACACCCGTTGCAAGACCCATAATAAGCTCGTCGGGGGTAAACTCCTCGCCCGAGAAGTATTTATCCATAAGCTCTTCGCTGGTTTCGGCAACGGCTTCGTTTATAGCGGTTCTGAGGCCCTCAAGACGGTGACCCATATCGGGCATGGGAACGACGGTGGCTTTGCCGTCCTTGTATTCATAGGCGCGGTAGTCGATGAGGTTTATGTAACACTGTACCTTATGGTCGACAACGTAGGGAACTACGATGGGGCAGACCATAGGACCGAAGGTCGATTTAAGGTCTTCGAAGACCTTATAGAAATCGGCGTGCTCGTGGTCGATCTTATTGATGAAGAATATTTTTGCGATGCCCTTCTTTGTGGCGGCATCAAAGGCCTTCTGGGCGCCGACAGAAACGCCGCTCTTACCCGAGATAACGATTACCGAGCTACCTGCGGCACGGAAGCCTTCGCTTACGGAAGCAGAGAAATCGAACTGACCGGGAGTGTCGATAACGTTTATTTTAACGTCCTTCCACTCGCAGGGAACGACCGATGCGGATACGCTGGATTTTCTGCGGATCTCTTCGGGGTCAAAGTCGGAAATTGTGTTACCTTCGGCAACGGTACCGAGACGGTCGGACTTACCTGTCATATAATAGGCGGCCTCGACCAGAGAGGTCTTACCTGCCGAAGCATGGCCTGCGAAAACAACGTTTCGGATATTTTTTGCTTTGTAGTCTTTCAAGATGGAAGCTCCCCTTTCGTATATGAACCCAAAAAACTCTGCTTTTGATTTATATAACAGAATTTCAAGGGCTAATTTCGACAAATTGCACAAAACATATTATTTAAAAGCGCAATTTATAATGTAATATTACCACATCTTATTTGACTTTTCAATAGTAAAGTTTATTTTTTTTGAAATAAAATTTTAAAAGGGAGCTTTTTCACGGCTGACAGGGCGGCGTAAAGGCAGACCGAGCATTTTATAAGGCAGGTAAAAAAGCAGATACAGTATAAAAAGGGATCCATCCTTGAGAATATTTTACCCACCGTGGCGGCAGAAACGGCATAGGAATAGGGAAAGCTGAGCCTGCTCGCAAATTCCGCACCGAAAAGTCCAAGAGTATTTACAAGGCAGAGAAGGATCGCTCCGCCTCCGAGGGCGAAGCCACCGAAAAGCTGTTTGCCTTTTTGATCTTTTTCTAAAAATAAGGCGGGCACAAGGGCGATATATACTCTGCCGCCTACCCTAAGAGCGGTCTCCAAAAGACCCGAAAGGGTCGGGAGCCTATAGAGGGAAAGATATTTGACCTCGATAAAGGGCAGGGAAAAGCCAAAGGCCAAGAGCATAAAGAAAGCGGCAACGAAAAAGAGCAGTGGGCCGAGCTTAAGCAAAACTCCCATCCCCTTTTTTGCGGCAAAGAAGGCAAGCAAAGAAAAGCTTATAAGGGGAAGTATCAGCGAATCGGTGCACAGCATCACCTCCGAGGCATAGCGGGAAAAGCTATATGCGCAGAAAATAAAGCCCACCGCCGAAAGGATGAGGACAAATATCGTCCACAGCTTATTTTGCCGCCCTTTCCTGCCGACGATGCATTTTGTTAAAAAGGCCAAACCGCATCCTATCACAAGTCCGACGGCAAAACCAAAAAGGTCGTTTGAGATATTTCCGCTCAAATGGAGACTTATGACCGTCTCGCCTATAAGCAGGGCGGCCAGCAGATATTTAAATCCGCGGTCGGATTTTCCCTTCAAGCTCCTTCCTCCTCTGAAATTCCTTCATCTTTAGCGTATTCAACGCTTTCCTTCACCCCGAGTCTCTTGGTATAAAGGGCGTTTTTATAAAGAGCAAGACCCTCTACGCCGAAGCCCTCACTTCCCTTTCCGAACCAGGGCAAGGCGAAATCTCCGCCGTTTATATCCATAGCCGTTTCGATCTCAAAAAGGGCGGTATGACCGCCGAAGCCGTAGGCCTTTGACACCGACTCCAGCATACCCGAAAGGGTCTCTCCCGAAAAGGTATTATCCTCGGAAAAAAGCTCGGCCATACCGTCGGTGACCGCCAGCCTGACCTTAAGGGAGACCTTGCTATCGTTTAAAAATGAAAACAGCTCGGAAAATATCTCCTTATCGGCATAGGGGGAAACAAAAACTACTTCGGTATGGTAAAGGGAGGGCTTAAGGGCAGAACGAAGGCTTATACCCTCGGCAGCCTCGACGATACTTTTACCCTTTGAGGAAAGTATCTTGTTTTGGTTTACCTCGTTGCCGAAATCGGTGATCTTATAGTAGAGAGTGACCTCCTCCGCGTTCTGCTCCACCCCGACTGCCGAAACGAGATATTTTTCATCAGGCTCTGCAGCAGAGCATCCGCAAAGCAGGCATATAAAAATCAAAAGACAAGCAAGTCTTTTCATCAGTTTTTTCTCACCCTGTCATTGTTTTGTATAAATGGACGCAGTTTCATATTTTTCCAGTCGGCGCGCAAAAAAACGTCCCTTAAAAGTCCTTTTCGGCCCCGCTTTACCGAGAGGGTCGCATCCACCCCGAAGGAGGTCATATCAAGGACGCAGACTCCAAACAAAAGGAGGGTATAGATATATCCGTAAAGGCCGAAAATACCCGCCGCAAAAAGTGTTATGAACCGCATAAAGAATACCGCCGTCTTAAGCTTTGGCACCGTAAGGCCGCAGATCCCGCTTAAAGCCACGACGATAAGCATAGGCGCGCTTATTATCCTTGCCTCGACCGCCGCCTGTCCTACCACAAGACCGCCCACGATACTGAGGGCGTGGCCTACGCCCTGAGGCATACGGATACCCGTTTCGCGAAGGATCTCGAAAATAAGGGTCAGCACTACTCCCTCGGTAAGGGTAGAAAAGGGCACACCCTGCCTTGCGCTTGCTACGGTTACGGCAAAGGCAGAAGGCAGAAACTGAAAATGAAAGGTGGTAAGTGCAACAAAGACGGCGGGGGCGCTGAAGCTTAAAAAGAAGCAGAGCATCCGAAGGATCCGTCCTGCCGAGGCAAGACCGTGGCTTATATAGTAGTCCTCGTCGGCCTGAAAGTTTTCGGAAAAAAGGTAGGGCAGGGTCAGAACCATCGGGGTTCCGTCCACCACCAGGGCCACCCTTCCCTCCAAAAGCTGTGCCGCAACGATATCGGGACGTTCGGTGGTGCCTATGCTTTTAAAAACCGAGCGTTTATTCCCGCTTATAAGCTCGGCAATATAGTTGGAATCAAGCACGGCGTCGATATCTATTTTGCCCAGACGGTCTTTAAGCTCTCTGAGCACCCTTCGGTTTACAAGAGATCGGAGGTAGCAGATGAAAACGAAGGTGTTGGTACGGCGTCCTACGGTTATTGATTCGGCACAGAAATCGGGGGTCTTAAGCCGTCGGCGTATCATCGCGACGCTGAACATTGCCGCTTCATCGAAGCCCTCTCTGGGACCCTCCAGTACCCTTTCGTTTTCGGGCTCAGAGATCCCTCGTGTCCGCCAGCCCTTGGTATTTACCGCAAGGACGGTAGAACTTCCTTCAATAAGGATGAGGGTGTCGCCGTAGAGGACGGAGGATATTGCCGCCTCAATTTGGCAAAGAGGCTTTACCTCCCCGGCAAAAAGAAGGTTTTTACGTACAAAATCAATGGGGACGGCACCCTCGGGAATACCGCTTGCCAGCACAAGGGGTCGCATAACCGAATCGTTTATAAGCCCCGTATTTACCATTCCGTCGAAATATACAAGGCAGGCTTCGATACTGCCGCAGAAGGTAAAACGGCGAAACCTTATAACGCCGTCCTTATCAAAGAGTTCCTTTAACAGATTTATGTTCTCTTCCAGCTTTGATACGAAAAATCTTTCCAAGTATTTCACCCTAAGCTATTGTTTACAGAAATGACGGGAACTATTCTAAGATAAGACGCATATTATGTATAAAGCAATTTTTGAAGGGAGTTTTATTTTGGATAAATCGGTTTTTGAAAAATACATAGAAGAAATGAGGGCGATGAAGGCTTCTGCCATGCCCGAGCCGAGACCTGCCGTTGCCCCGGTATATCATTCCAACAGCGAAAATATGGAGGGTACGGGAGAGCTCAGAATACGGGTAACCTCGGTCAGGGGGCTTTATCCGGTCAAAAACGCAAGGATAACGGTATTTACGGGGGATGTCGGGAATATGGCGGTCGTTGCCGAGGGCACCACCGACCAAAGCGGCGCCTCCCCCACCTTCTCTCTTCCTGCCCCTGCATCCTCTCTTTCCGACAGCCCCGACCCCGCATCAAGACCCTACGCTCTTTATAATATTCTTACCGAAGCCGACGGCTTCAGAGAGACCTACAACTATAATGCGGCGGTATTCGACGGGGTGACTTCTCTTCAGACGGTGGAGCTTATCCCTCTGACCGACGACCCCAAGCTTAACGGTCCAATTATCATTGACGAATACGAAGAATATCCCCTTTAAAGGAGTTTTTTATGCCCGATACAGTTTTTCAGAAAATACCCGAGACCATAACGGTACATTTAGGACCTCCCGGCTCATCGGCGGAAAACGTTACCGTACCCTTTGCCGATTACGTTAAGAACGTAGCCTCCAGCGAGATATATCCGAACTGGCCCGAAAGCGCGCTCAGGGCCAACATTTACGCCATTACCACCTACGCGCTGAACAGAATTTTCACCGAATGGTACCCATCCCGCGGGTATGATTTCGACATAACCAATTCCACGGCTTTTGATCAGGCCTTCGTTGAGGGCCGCGATATTTTCGAAAACGTCAGTCTTATCGTCGACGAGCTTTTTAACGATTACGTCGTACGTCAGGGAACGGTAAATCCCCTTTTCACACAGTTCTGCAACGGAACCACCTCGACCTGCGACGGGCTCAGCCAATGGGGTACGGTAGATCTCGCCGAGCAGGGACTCACCCCCTATGAAATACTTCAGAATTATTACGGTGACGATATAAACATAATCGAAAACGCGCCCGTAGAAAATATAGAGGAATCTTACCCCGGGCGGCCTCTCACTATCGGAGATGCGGGAAACGACGTGGAGACCCTTCAGGAGGAGATCAACCGCATAGGGCAAAACTATCCCGCCATACCGAAGATCCCCGAGGTAAACGGCATTTTCGGCACGACCACCGAAGAGGCGGTAAAAAGCTTTCAGCAGATATTCAACCTTCCCGTAACGGGGCAGGTCGATAAGGCCACCTGGTACAGCATAAAGAGATATTATTCGGGAGTCAAGGCTCTGTCCGAGCTTATATCCGAAGGAGTAAGCCTTCAGGAGGCACAGCTTCCCTTCGAAACGGTTTTGAGGATAGGCTCGGTAGGCACGCCTGTACGGCTCATACAGTATTATCTGAACGTCATAGCCTATTTTGGAGGCATACTTGATATTTTCCCCATAAACGGCATTTACGACGAGGTAACCGCCGATGCGGTGAGGGCTTTTCAGCAGTATTTCGGTCTCACGCCCACGGGAGAGGTGGACAGAGAGACCTGGAACCGACTTTCGGACATATACAGAGCCACTGTAAACGGCATCCCCGACGCTCTTTACGGAGGAAGCGCCAAGCTTTATCCCGGGTATTTCTTATCGGAAGGTCTGAGGAATGAAGACGTGACCGACCTGCAGACCTATTTGAGCTATATTTCGGATTTTTATACAGATATTCCGAAGATACCTGTAACGGGGTATTTCGGAAGTCAGACGGCCGAGGCGGTAAGGGTATTTCAGCGGCTTTTCGGTCTTGAACCGACAGGTGCGGTAGGGGCAGTCACCTGGAATGAGATCGCAAAGCAGTACGACTTTTTAAGAACTACCGAATAAAAAAGATAGGTATGCCACGGTTTTGTAAGGAACCGTGGCATACCCCTCATAAAAATCTTTTAAGATCTTCGGCCAGTCTTTCTTCAAGCTTTACCAGCCGCTTACAGATATCCTTAGCCGTTTCGTCGGCGGCCTTATACTCGTTTAAATAACGGGTCAGAGATTTTACCCCCATATTACAGCCGTCGGTTATCAGGTCGGCAACCGTCTTTTCGGAATCGTCAAAGGCCAGCTTCATTTCGGTCTTCATATAGCTCATTGCTTTTGCCATAGGATTCGGATCCTTCCCGTCGTCGGAAAAGCGGTCAAGTGCCGCCTCTATTTCGTGACCCAGTTTTAAATGCTCATCCTTGCAGGCAGTGAGGCATTTTGCCATTTCATCGGACAAAACGTGAGGCAGTACCTCGTCTATGGACTTCGTTCCCATTTTGACCCCTGCATCACATTCACGTAGAAGCTTTATCGTATCTTGCTCTATCAAAAAAATCACCCTTTCGGCCATAGTGTTGCCAAAAAAGGGTGATTTTATTATTTGAAAATATAATCA
>CAZRHF010000049.1:0-15048 GCA_964599835.1 uncultured Eubacteriales bacterium
CGAATATATTAAGGACGGTACTCCCCTTGAAGGCGGATACGTAGAATGCACCTTCAAAAACGACGCACTCGGCGATCCTCTCGTTACAGGTGAAGGCCTTGCCGCTCTCGGTGTTATGAGCCCTGAAATGTTCGAAAGCATGAAGGCTCAGACCCTTGCTATCACCAAGATCGTTGCCGACGACCTTAAGTCCATCGGACTTGATCTTTGGGATATCAAGTTTGAGTTCGGCTTTAACGGCGATGAGGTTATGCTTATCGACGAAATTGCTTCGGGCAATATGCGCGTTTATAAGGACGGCAAGATCGTTGATCCCGTTAAGCTTACCGAGCTTATCAACAACAGATAATTACAGCAAGCTGTAAAAAGTCGAGGTGATTACGCCCCATAGGTATGTGGGCGCCTCACCTCGACTTTGTTTTTTTATATACGGTGTTGGTTTTTATGCTCCGTGGGACTGACTCCGAAATGCTTTTTAAAGGAGCGGCTGAAGGAATAAATTGACGTAAAATGAAGTCTGTTAACTACGCTTGTTACGGACTCGCGCTTTAAAAGCTCTGCGGCAAGCTCCATTTTCTTATTGTTGCGGTAGGCTATAAGGCTTACGTTATACGTTTTTTTGAATTGGCGCTCCAAATAGTATTTACTGTAAGAAAACTGTTTTTCGAAATCATCAAGATTGGAATTTATGCCTTGACCCGCGTCTATATAATCCTTGATTTGAACGGCAACGTTATAATCGGTTCCTTTATTCTCCGAAAAAGCCTCAGGATAATTATCGGATATGAGCATAGAGATAATTTCGGTCAGTGCGGCTTTTTTTGTGAGATAGTCGGTTGTGTTATTGCCGATTATCTTCCTCCACAATGTGAAAAAACGCTCTGTATCCCTGAATTTAACGAAAGGGTGCTCGGGACTTTGGATAAAAATATTTTTTCTTATTTGCTTTTTTTCCTCTTCTGACATATCCTTTTTATCCTTAAAAGATATGGGTATGCTTTCACTGAGGCTGTCGTATACCATATCAAAATGAATGTGCGGTTGAGAGACCTCTTCCTTTCCCAAACGAAAGCTGTGAGACACATCCGGACAGAGCAGAATAATATCTCCCCTCTTAGGGTGGTACGCGATATCGTTGTATTTCAGTGTAAATTCACCTTTTTCAACGCAAAGAAGCTCATAGTCAAAAATTATCCGACGCTTAATATGTGTATAGGGAAGCAAAACCGAGTTGGTTGCCAATCTGATATAAGGATTTATTTCACAGACGTTCACTTTATCACCTCTGCAAGAAATGTTAAACAGATGTCAAGATTTTACATTTACATTATAGCTTTTTCATCATAGAATTTCAATATAAACATTCGAGAGGTGCTATTTATGTTAAATAATCTTACTACCAAAAAGGACATAACCACTTTTTCCGTATGCCCCGAAAACCTGACGGGTGAAAAAGGTATGGGCGGAATGGCTGTTGAAGGCACCGCAGCAAATTGTGCAAGAGATTTAGGCCAGGGCTGGAAGGTCAACCCGTTTATAGTTTTGCAACCGAGCGAAACGGCTGTTTTGGCAGATATAAAGGGGCAGGGTGCCATCAAACACATCTGGATAACCGACAGCGCCTCAAAAGGCAGACTTTTGATCTTACGCATTTATTTTGATGGGCACAAGAGCCCTGCAGTCGAGGCTCCGCTTTCGGATTTCTTTGCCAACGCCGAGCACACCGAGTACCGCCAGCTTTCCTCCCTTGCTATCTGCTTTAATCCCGGCAGAGGTATGAACTGCTATTTTGAAATGCCCTATTTCAAAGGCTTCAGAATTGAGCTTGAAAACATTGGTTATGACGCTTGTAACGTCTACTATCAGATAGATTGCGAAAAAAAGACCATCCCCGAAGACTCCCTTTATTTCCATGCGCAATTCAGAAGGGTAAATCCTTTGCCATACAAAGAAAACTATGTTATTCTGGACAATATTAAGGGAAACGGCCATTACGTCGGCACCTATATGCATTGGGGCGTAAAGTCTAACGGCTGGTGGGGCGAAGGCGAGATCAAATTCTACATAGACGGTGATAAGGAGTTCCCTTCAATTTGCGGAACAGGTACCGAGGACTATTTCTGCGGAGCATATAATTTTGATGCGGGCGGCGAATATATCGAGCACTCAACACCCTATTCGGGTATGTATAAGGTGCGGCACACCGACGGTGCTTACAAGTCACAGAGATATTTCAATCTGTACCGCTGGCATATCACCGATCCCATCTATTTCAAGAAGGATCTGAAGGTCACCATTCAGGCATTGGGCTGGAGAAGCGGCGGCAGATATCTGCCCTTGCAGGACGACATTTCTTCAGTTGCTTATTGGTATTCCGACACATTGGACGACGTTTATCCAAAATTCCCCGATCACGACGAGTTGGAGATCATCTGATACGCAACAAATTAAACAGTAGAAAAGCAGGCTCTGACGAGCCTGCTTTTTTCATAGGTATTTCTTTCGGTACTCGGTCGGGGTGCAGGAGCAAAGTTCTCTGAAGCGGAGGGTGAAGTAGCTGTGGTTTTCGAAGCCGCACATACGGGCTATCTCCTCAACGCCGAAGGAGGAATAGCGGAGAAGTCGTTTTGCCTGGGCGATGCGGGCACGCTTAAGCTCCTCCATTACCGTTCTTCCCTTCTCCTTCTTATAAAGGCGGCAGAGGGCAAACTTGTCCATACCTACCGCATTTGCCACCTCATCAAGGGTCAGCGGCAGGGCGAAATTTTCACGTAAAAAGCGGCGCACCGCCTCGACCGTACTGTTTTCGGTGCGGACGACCTGCGAGAAGAATTCGGTGACGTAGGAATAGCCTGCGGCCGAAAGGGTCAGGGCCGAGCAGTTGCTTCGGGCAAGACTTGTCAGCTCCTCGGTCTCCTTTTCAAAATAATCGGGAAGGGTGAAAACAAAGTGGGTCTTATCCCCCAAAACATAGTTTAAAAGACTTTCGTCTACCGAGAAGGTACACCAGACGGTGTGGAGATCTGCTCCGCTGTAGCTGTGGGGACTCGACCTTCGCATAAACATCCCCTCCCCTTTTTCCAGCATAAAGCTTTCGCCGTCTACCGTGAAAACACCGCTTCCCTCCCGCACCCAGATTATCTGGTCGAAATCCGGACCCGGATCACGGTTTATAGGACCTTGGTGGGGGCTTTCTCCGATACTGAGCAGCAGAAAAGGAAGCTGATCTTTATTAGTTATATCCATAACGCAATATCCTTATAGTTTTACAAAAAATTTATATTGACTAAGGGAGTTTTTTACAATATCATAATAGCATAGGCTTTAAAAAATTTAAAGTCTTAATTTTAAAACTTATGGAGGAATCGGTATGGATAAAGTCAGACTCGGTCTTATCGGATGCGGCGGACGTGCAGGCGCTCATATGAATTCTTTTTTAAAAATGGACGATATTGAGGTAGTTGCCGTTGCCGACCCCATAGAGGCAAGAGCAAAGGCGGCGGCCGAAAAATTCGGCGGCACCGCCAGGATATATAAAGATCACAGCGAGTTATTTGATAACGAGAGCCGCGAGACCTTAGATGCGGTGATAATCTGCGTTGAGCCCACCGCCCATACAGATATTGAAGAGCGTGCCACCCGGCTTGAGCTCCCCTTTATCGTCGAAAAGCCTATGACCATCGACCTCGACAAGGCCGAAAATATCGCAAGGCTGATAAAGGAAAAGAATCTCATTACCTCGGTTGGTTTTCAGGACAGATATTTAGATCTTATGGAAAGGGTCAAGGAGGAGGTCGACAGCCACAAAAAGGGCGGCCTTGTCTACGGTGCCTGGGTTGGGGGCATCCCCGGAGTCTGGTGGTGGCAGAAGAGATCCACCTGCGGAGGTCAGCTTGTGGAACAGAACATCCACCTGCTTGACGGTCTGCGCTGGCTCTACGGTGAGGCTCTGTCGGTCTACGCTACAGCTTCTACAGGTATGATAAAGGCAGGGCAGGACGGTGTTTCGGAGGAATATGACACCGACGACCACTCCACCGCCGTTATTCGCTTTGAGAATAACGTTACCGCAACCTTGGTAAGCGGTTGCTATTCAAAGGGAATCCGTCCCAGATGCGGACTGTATATAGCGCTCGACGATATGGTGCTGGATTACCGTCTGCGCAATAATCTTATTATTTCCACCCCCGAATACACTCTTGATATACCCAGGAGAGTCGACCAGACGGCAATTTTAGACCGCGCCTTTATAGATGCGGTGAGAACCGGTGACCGTTCGCTTATCCGTTCAGATTATGAGGATGCGCTTAAGAGCCTTCGCCTTGCCTTTGCGGCAAACCGCTCTATGGAGACGGGCGAGGTCATCTATTTTGATAAATAAGGAGAAAATACTATGAAGCTTTGTGTTGCTATACCTTGTTTCTTTAAAGGAAAGGATTTTTGTGAGGCTCTGCGTGAAGCGAGAGCGTTAGGCTTTGAGGCGGCCGAGACCTACAACTGGAAAAACCTCGATTTTGAGGCGGTGAAGGCCACCTGTGAGGAAACGGGTATTAAGCTCCTCAGTATGTGCACCTCCGATTTCAGACTTACCGTTCCCGAAGCCAGAGAGGAATACCTTGCAGGGCTTCGCGAAAGCTGTGAGGCCGCAAGTAAGATGGGAGTAAAACGCCTTATTACACAGGGCGGCCCCGATACGGGAGCTCCGAGAGAAGAGCAACACGCCTGCATCGTAGAGACCCTTAAATGCTGTAAGCCCATACTTGAAGAATACGGCGTTACCCTTATGCTGGAGCCTCTTAACACCTATATAAACCATCCCGACTCCTATCTGTGGTCGTCGGAAGAGTCCTTTGACATTGTAAAAGAGGTCGACTCCCCTTACGTTAAAGTTATTTTCGATATCTACCATCAGCAGATAATGGAAGGAAATATCATACGAAACGTCGTTAATAATCTGCAATATATTGAGCACCTCCACTCGGCAGGTTCCGACGGACGTCACGAGCTGTGGCTTGGAGAGAGCGATTATAACTATATTTTCGGCGCTATCGACAAGGCAGGCTATGAGGGCTATTGCGGACTTGAATACTCCCCCACCCTGCCCTATCAGGAAAGCCTTAAGCTTGCAAAGGAAAAATACGCTAAATAACCGGGGCACAAAAAAGCGAATGTGGTTTTATCCACATTCGCTTTTTATATTTATTTTGCTTCGGGGTAGATCATAACGGCATCTGTTGCCGCACCCACTCCGAACTTATAGCAGATATCTTCGTTGACCGACATAACATCGATACAGGATTCATACCTGGTATCGGCTTTTCGTCCGGTAAGATTCTTCCAAGGGAGGGTCAGATCGGCCGCACCGCGTATATCGCCCGAGCCGCCCCAGGTATTTGCACATGAGGTGCAGACCTGCCAAAGATTAATATCCTCAGAATACAGAACAAGCTCGGCATGCTGATGTCCGAAGGAGTATGAAAGTATCCTGCCCGAAGTCTCGGTATAGTCTACATCAATGCCCAGGCTGTCATTAGTATATGCAGTCTTGTTATTGAAGGCACCGATGATGCTTCTGAGAACTGCTCCGTTGCCCATAGTGTTGTTATTGGTAGAGGAGTCGATTCCCATATGAGAAATGAAGGAATAATTCCATCCGTCGGGAGCTGTCATAGCGTCATTTACGAGCCAGTCAAGCTGAGGCTGAGTATAAGTGAAAGAGCTGAGAGTAGCAGCTCCTGTGACCACACCGTTTTCGTCAAAGGGACGGCGCTGATCCATTGTGTCGAGAACTATGACACGGGTATTCTTTTCGGGAAGGTCATAGTAGTAATACTTGGAATACTCGTAGTCGGGATCTTGAACTATGGTGTCGGGAGCAAAGGCGAGCACGCGGTCATTCCAGTCCTTATCGGAAATTATCCACTCGAGCTCGGGGCCGGAATAGTTAGCATGGGTGGACTGTGCGGCATTGTGGTCATGGTTACCGAAAGCAACGAAGACGGGCTTGGTACAATCGTTAAGAGGCTCTAAATAGGTCTCGATATGTTTGAGATTGTCTTCCTTAGAGGTCTCGTCGGTGTCGTAGCCGTTTATCATATCGCCGCCGAAGGCAACAAAGTCGATATCGTCATCGTTGTTTGCCATTTCTACAATTGCGGCAACCTGATTCTTAAGTCTCTGGTTTCTTGCTTCTACCTCTTCGTCAGATTCATAAACGGTAAGAGCACCGGAGGAGTCCTTGCGGAGGTATGCGCCTGCGTGAAGGTCGGTAATGAAGATGTAGTTGACGGTTTCGTGAGAGAAAGCGTCTATCTTCTGGCTTATGATCTCGAAGTTTTCGCCCAGGCAAAGCTCGTTTTTGGTTCCCATAAGGACTTCAAACTTAAGTTCATCGGGAACGGTTATCTCAACGTCGTAAACGGTACCGTTCTTAACCGAGAGACGGACGTAGGAAGGCTTTAACAGGGTCTTTTCGGCGGTATCGATAGCCGAGGAAGAGGCTCTGTCGGTGCCGTATGCGAAATAGTCGCTGTAAGCGAATACTCCGAATTCCTTGTCGGAAGTGAAGGTAGTGCCCTCGGGCAGCCAGATGTAATAGTCGCCGAAGGACTGAGCGTTTTCGTCAGCGGTTACGGTGTTGGGAGAAGAAGAGGTGTAGTAGCCTGTAACTATGTCACTGCCCGCGGGGATAAGACCACTTCCCTCGGGAATATCGGCAACAGAGGCGGTAATCAGGTCGGAATACCATACGGTTCCGTTAGAAAGCTTTAAGTATCCGCGTGCGGTGAACTTATAATCGTCTTCGGCCTCAAGACCGTTTACAAGAACAGAGTAGACGGTGGACTTTGTAACCGCGTTCTGACTCCAGTTCTGCGCAAGGTCGGTTGCAGTGACCTTCATGATGCCATTTGTGCCTGCGTTATTTAAAGTAAGCTCGGTAGAGTTGTCGGCACCGGTAACAAGGACACCGCGCTCGGATATGGCGAGTTCCTCATTTTCTACGGTAAACTTACTGTCGCCACCGCAGTTGTAGGTCGCCATAAAGCGGAGTGCCTCGCCGCTGTCGGTGGTAACGCCTTCAACGCCGACGATATCGGTGATACCGTAGATCTTGATGTTGTCAAAATAGGCCGTGGTATCCTCTACAGCGTTTACTATCATAGCGGAAACATATCCGCGGGGAAGGTCTCCGAGCTTATGATATGCGTCTAAGGTGAGGGTCACCTCCTGCCACTCGTCGGTAGCAGAAAGGTTTGTGGTGTTTACGGCCACAGCGGTGCCGGGAACATTACCGGGATCGCCTACACCGAGAGATAATTCGATATCCTTATCCGACTTATAGGAGAAGGTCATCTGATAGGTCTTTCCGTTGTAGACCTCGATGGTATCGGCGTTTTTAAGCTCGAAAGCGGTGCTTTCCCCTGCGGAAAGTGTGGTCTTCATAGAGGAGTGTCCGGTAGCGGAAGCTTCCTTTGAAGGCTGAGCCTTCGCTCGGTCAATGCTCATTCCGTCATACAGTTCTTCATAGGTGTCGAAGCCTACATAGGCCAGCTGACCTGCGGAAGATGCGGTAGTAACGGTGGTGGAGGGGCAGTAAAGGTCAACGCCGAAGTTGCCGAATTTGGGAATTGCGGCCTCGGTTCCCTCCTCGTCGGAATACCAGCCGCTAAACTCTGTTACCTTGGCATAACCTGTTCCGTCGGTAGCGTAGATCTCTTCCTTAAATTCGGTGGGGAGGGTAAGGTCGTTTCCGGGGATTCCGTAAACGGTATCGAAAAGCTCGTAGCTGCTACCGTTTTTAACATAAAGGTTAGTGGCGGTGCGCTGTTCGAGGGTTATGGTATCGATGTCGTATTTAACTACATTGTTCGGCACCATTATACCTATAAAGCACCTGTTATAGGTGGTACCGTCAACTACGGTATACTCTTCGGGAGTGGTGAAGGAGAACTCGTAATCCACCCACTCGTCGGGGTGCACGGTGATAGCAGGCGAAGGATTAAGAACGGTCTCGTTCTTGGCGTTTGTTCCGTAAGCGCCGGTAGCTGTACCTGCACCGTAAAGGACATAGAGTGTGGGTGAGGCGCCGCTAAGGTTGTGGACGCGCATACGCATCTTAACGTGTATCTCTGCATTTTCGGGGAAGACCATGTCGGCGGCATCACCGGTCTCGCTCATGGTAAGGTTCCAGTTGGCACGCCAGTTAGACTCGCCCGAATACATATTAAATTGCAGATAATGTCCGCCGGTGGCGGTCTCGTCCTCGATGACCGTATAGAAATAGGGGTTGTTTGCATCGGGTGTTCTGTCAACAGAGTCGTCGTAATAGGAGTTGGCATTGGTTACGCTATACTTAGAAAAATCAATATAACGGGTAACGGGGTTGTAGCCGCCTGTATGGGGGTCGGACAGCCAGATGGCATAGACGGTTTTATTGTGCATTTCGGCGGTAACGCTGGTATAAACTCCGCTGCTGCCGTCGGCAGTAAGGCTCCAGCCCTGAAGGAAGGTGTTTTTAGCGGTGGTAGAAACCTCTAAAGAGGGGGTAACAGTACTTCCCACACTCTGTATTTCGGCGGCAAGGGTGGTAGAGCCGTCAGAGAAGGTTCCGCCGTTGGCGTCGAAGGCGACAGAGGCTGTCTGACTCTTTTTAGTGATGGTTATAGAATCAATATAAACGGTCTGATACATTGTATCTCCGGCCTTGGTGGCAGTACCGTCGCCATTGGATATCCAGGGGGTGACAGAGCCGCCGCCTATGGTTATACAGAAATATGTACCGTAGGTGTTTGTGGCAGTTACGGTCTCGTCACTGCGCTTATAGCCGGTTACGGTGATCGTATTGGCAGGTCTGTTTGAAATAATACTGCCGTTGATGACCGAAGAGGTGTCCTCGGTATAGTCGAGGGTGGTAAAGGACAGCGTGGTGCTGTACTTGGGCATTTCGGTGGTGTCGGCATAATAGCGGACCCGTTGCTTGGTGGTTGCCGCCTTAGCATCGGCCTCGGTAGCGTAGTAGTTACCGGTAGTTTCGGTATACATAAAAGAGTCGGTCTTATAAAGGGCGTAGTTAGAGGTAACGTCGGCAACCGAGTTTTTGTCGGTTCCGGGGAAAAGCATATTGTTCTGACCGTTCCAGGCGTTGTCGTACTGGGTGTATTCGGATGAATTTGAACTTGCCGCACCGCCGCCGAAGAAGGCCTGGTGATAAACACCCATATACTGGGCATAGGCGTTTATCTTGACCTCGTATTTGGCGTTGGGATCAATCATATAGGGCTTGCCGTTTTCATCAACGGGGATAAAGCTGGTCTGCCCTACGTTGGTTATTTTAAGTGCACCGATAGTGCCGTCAGCCGTTTCGACCGCAACCTGCTGAGCGGTGGTATCGGAATTTGTAGAGTGGAGAGGATAGAAGACTCTGCCGTCCACATCCATCGAGGTATCCGAGTTAGCGGCATAGGTCTTGGCAGAATCGCCGTCGTTAAAGTTGAAGGTGTAGGTATCCCCTACCTCGTTGTAGGCCTCGCCGCCCGAAAGCTGTTCCAGCTTTATCCAGTCGAGGTCGTATTCTTCGCGGTAGATAGTAGCCTGTTTATCGGCATCCCAATATGTAGAGGTCAGTGTAAGGAAACACTTGGTATATTCGCCGTTATAGGCGGTGGGGGTAGTGAAAACGTAGGATATTTCAGTCCACTCGTTTTTGACCACTAACTTTGAAATGTCATGTTGGTCCATAACGGTGCCGTTCGAAGAGGCATAGGAATTTCCGTATCTTATGCCGAGACGAAAATTGCTGTAATCCTTTGCGCGTATCTTTAAAGTCACGCGGAAAGTAGTATTTGTGGGGAAAGCAAGATTGTCGGGATCGCCTGCGGTGGTGTTGTGATAGCCGCTTTCGGTCATAACGATGGTATGGTGAGGCGTCCAGTTGGTGAAGGGACCCATGTCGGGATTTCCCTTAACGGCAAGATATGCGCCGCCCGAAGCAGACTCATCGTAAACGACATTCTGCCAGAGGGTGCCGTCGGTTTCGCTATAGTATGTATTACCGCCCTTGGTAACAGTGTATTTATCGTAGTCGATAAGACGGTTTATAAAGGTTTCGCCGTCGGAGGTGCCTTCAGAGAAGATATTGCCCGAAACGACGAGGGCACTTGCCAGCACGGCCAGACAGAGAATAAGCGAAAGGAGTCGTTTAGATATTTTGTTGATCATTTTGCTTCCTCCTTAAAAATCGTTAAGGCCGAATATCAGCTTGCGCATTACCTCACCGTCGGCAGAGGTAAAGTAGCCGTCGCCGTTAAGGTCGGTGCTGTCCTTTGAAAGCTTTACCAGATCGCAGATATCGGTGGCGCTGTCGGAGGTGAGGTCGACGTCGCTGTATCGGGTAAAGGCCTTATCGGTGCCTGCGGCATCAACGTAGTTTACCGCCCAAGTGTTCAGTTCGGTTCCGAAGTATTTTACTCCGTCAACCGAGGTTACTCTTATTTTTCCGTCGTCTGTTCCTGCGGCGAGAGCCGATGTAGCAAAAACAGAAAACAATAAGAGGACTGTACTAAGAATTAAAAACAGTCTTTTCATATTCTTTTCCCCTTTCAAGAAAGATATTTTACAGATATATTCTACCATAATATATCTGTTGTTGCAATAAATTTTATGCAAAGTTACAATTTTTACAATAACCCTACCAACCGTTTTAAAATATTACAAACAAAGCGGGAGCTATATGGCATTAAAGCATTCAAAGCAAAAAAACAGGTATGCGTTGAAACACATACCTGTATAAATATCATTTAACTATCTCTTAAGCGCGATTGCTTCTTTTGCCTTGGCGGCGATATCCTTAGCGCGGAGACCGAACTTATCAAGAAGCTCGGCGGCAGGGCCTGACATACCGTAGGTATCGTTAACACCCAGCTTAAGTACGGTGGTGGGATAAACCTCGGAAAGGTATTCCGAAACGGCAGAGCCGAGTCCGCCGACAACGCTGTGCTCTTCGGCGGTAACGATGGCACCCGTTTCCTTAGCGGCCTTAAGGACGATATCCTTATCTAAGGGCTTGATGGTAGCCATATTAACGATGCGGGCGTTTATACCTTCGGCCTTAAGAAGCTCGTAAGCCTCAAGAGCCTCGGCAACCATAAGACCGGTTGCGATGATGGTAACGTCGGTACCCTCCTTAAGCTCTACGCCCTTACCGATCTCGAAGGTATAATCCTCGTCGAATACGACCGGAACAGCAAGACGGCCGAAGCGCATATAAACGGGACCGTCATGGTTTATAGCGGCCTTAACAGCCTTGTAAGCCTCGGTATAATCGGCAGGATTGATAATGGTCATACCGGGGATGGTGCGCATAATTCCGATATCCTCACAGCACTGATGGGTAGCACCGTCTTCGCCGACAGAGATACCGGCGTGGGTAGCGCCGATGATAACGTTTAAGTGGGGATAGCCGATGGAGTTTCTGATCTGCTCGAAGGCGCGGCCTGCGGCAAACATTGCAAAAGAACTTGCAAATACCTTTTTGCCGGTTGCGGCGATACCTGCGGCAATGCTCATCATATTGCCTTCGGCGATTCCGCAGTCATAAAAGCGGTCGGGATGGGCTTTCTTGAAGGCACCGGTTTTGGTAGCCTCGGCAAGGTCGGCGTCCATAACGATAAAGTCGTTTCTTTCGTTTCCTAAATCAACAAGAGCGGCACCGTAGGCGTCTCTTGTAGCAATTTTCTTTACATCTGCCATTTTTTGTTACCTCCTTACATAAGCTCGGCAAGCTTGGCTTCAAGCTCTTTGACAGCAACGGCGTAATCCTCGTCTCCTGGGGCTTTTCCGTGCCAGCCGCAAACATTTTCCATAAAGGAAACGCCCTTACCCTTAACGGTGTTCATAATGATAGCAGTAGGTCTATCGGTAACCTTTTCGGCGGCGAGGGTTGCGGCCTCGATAGCCTCTAAATCGTGTCCGTCAATAATGATGGCATTCCAGCCGAAGGCCTCGAACTTCTTGTCGAGGGGAGCGGGAGAGTTTACCTCGTCGCAGGTTCCGTCTATTTGAAGATTGTTGAAATCTACGTAGGCGGTAAGATTGGAAAGTCCCTTATTGGCGGCAAACATTGCGGCCTCCCAAACCTGACCCTCTTCACATTCGCCGTCGCCGAGGACGGTGTAAACGCGATAAGAATCGCCGAAATGCTTGGCAGAAAGAGCCATACCAACGGCACAGGAGATTCCCTGACCGAGAGATCCGGAGGACATATCAACGCCGGGAATGTTCTTCATATCGGGATGGCCCTGAAGACGGGCGCCTGTGTGGCGAAGGGTCAAAAGCTCCTCTACGGGGAAGAAGCCTCTGTTTGCCAGAGCGGCATAAAGAGCGGGTGCGGCGTGACCCTTAGAGAGAACAAGACGGTCGCGGTCGGCCTTTTTGGGGTCGGCAGGATCGATGTTCATCTTGTCGAAATAGAGATATGCCAGCAGGTCTGCGATGGAGAGCGAGCCGCCGGGATGTCCGGCCTTTGCAGAATGGACACCGTCAACGATACCCTTTCTGATCTTGGCTGCCGCTATTTGTAGTTCTTTTTTCTTTGCAGCGTTCATTTTTTTACCTCCGGTTTTTGGATAAATATTCTATAAAGTCGGCTACGCCGCCGTCAAGGCAGGTACCTCCGACAAAATTAACCATATTTTGAATATCTTCGGGAGAATCGGCCATTGTTGCCGAAATATCGGCGGCGCGAAGCATTTCCACGTCGTTATAAAAATCGCCGATGGCGAAAAATCCGCCCTCTTTGATATTCAGGATCTCGCAGAGCTTTTTAAGTCCGCTTCCCTTATTGGTGCCCTTAGGCATCTGCTCGAAGTAGATATGCATAACTCCGTCCATAACCACACCTGTCTGAACCAGATAACAGTCATTTTCGGCCAGTGGGCGAAGGGTATTCGCCAGACGGTCGCAGGCGGCCTGATCGTCGCAGGCATAAAGGATCTTATTCCAGTTTTCGTCCTTTATATCGTTGAAGCTGACGTATTCGCGATCAAGGGATTCATAGTCCTCGTGAAGCTCGGTCTCAGCAGTTGCTTTAAGGACGAAAATACGGGAATCGGAATGAACCTCAACGCCGATGTCGGGATGCTTTTCAAGGACAACGCTCACGTATTCCTTCGTGTGCTCGGGAAGGGTGGTGGCGTAGAGAGCCCTTTCGGCTTTGAAGTCATAGATCATTCCGCCGTTTAAGAAAACGCAGGGACCTACAAGGGATCTGTCGATAAGGTTGAACACCTGACTTACCGCCCCTGAGCTTCTGCCCGTGGCAATAGCAAAGGTTCCGCCCTCGTCGCAGAAATATTTTATTGCTTCAATATTTCTCGGTGCGATCATACCCGTATCGACCAAGGTTCCGTCTACGTCCGAGGCGAGCAGACAGTTATCAAAAAGCGCCATTATTCTTTCCTTTCAAGTTTAGCTAAGAATTTAGTGAAATACTCGGGAAGATCTGAATCAAACTCCATATACTCGCCGTCAGGGTGAATAAATCCGAGTTTTTTTGCGTGGAGACACTGACCTCCAAGGGAGGTCTCCACCTTTTTTGGACCGTAGACGTCGTCACCTGCTATAGGGTGGCCTATGTATGCCATATGCACCCTTATCTGATGGGTACGGCCCGTCTCCAGTATGCATTTTATATGGGTAAAGCCGTTATATCTTGCTATTACCTCATAGTGGGTTATTGCTTCTTTTGAATTCTTATCGGTTACGGCCATCTGCTTACGTTTTACGGGATGGCGTCCTATCGGGGCGTTTACAGTACCTTTATCGGTTTTAAGATTTCCGTAAACTACCGCTTCGTATTCGCGGTGGAAGGAATGTTCCTTTATCTGAGCGGCCAAAGACTGATGAGCATTATCGTTTTTAGCCACCATTAAAAGCCCTGAGGTGTTTTTATCTATTCGGTGAAGTATTCCCGGACGCATAACCCCGTTTATTCCCGAAAGGGAAGCTCCGCAGTGGGAAAGAAGGGCGTTAACGAGGGTTCCTTCATAGTTTCCTGCGGCGGGATGCACTACCATACCTTTAGGCTTGTTTACCACCAAAAGATCGTTATCCTCATAGAGAATGTCGAGAGGGATATCCTCGCTTTTAAGGTCCAGGGGGGCGGCTTCGGGAACCGATACCACTACCCTGTCCCCTGCTTTGACCGAGGATTTCTTGTTTGCCGCCTTCTGGTTTAAGGTTACGGCACCCTCCTCAATAAGCTTTGCGGCGCGGGTTCGGGAAAGGTCGGTCTTTTCGGCAATAAAGGCATCCAGCCTCTGAAAAGAAGCCTCGGCGATGAGAACTATCTCCTCCATTATTGCTCCTCCGGCTCCTCAGCTTCTGCCCTTGCCGCTTTTTTGGCTTTCTCTTCTCTTACAGTATCGAGAATAAAATAGAGGATAAGCAGTCCTGCTCCGATAACCACTGCACAGTCGGCAACGTTGAATATGGGAAATTCAATGAACTTTACCTCGAGAAAATCCACAACCTTGCCGCCGTTGAAGATACGGTCAAGCATATTGCCTATTCCGCCCGAGATAATAAGTGCTCCTGCCCAAAAGAGCAGTTTGCTTTTAAACTTATTTTTAATTATCAGGAAGACCAAAAAGATCATTATGAGGGCAGTTGAGGCAAGGAGAAGCCAACGGTAGCCTCCCAGCATTCCCCAGGCTCCACCGTCGTTTAAGGTGTAGGTGAAGTCGAGGAAGCCGTCCATAAAGCCTACCGTTTGGCCAAGTTCCATATTTGCAGAAACAATATATTTTGTTATTTGATCAGCCGCAAGGAAGATCACCGCAACAATACCTGCCAAAATAAACGACAAGTCGTTTCCTCCTAAAAATTTAATTAATCGGCAAAGTCGATGGTTTTAACGACAGCGGCACAGCGTGCGCAGACGGTGGGATGCTCGGCATCGGTACCGACGGTGTTACCGAAGGACCAGCAACGGGCGCACTTTTCGCCCTGAGCGTGCTGAGCGGTAACGCTCATATTTTCGACGTCGCCCTT
>CAZRHF010000050.1:0-14834 GCA_964599835.1 uncultured Eubacteriales bacterium
TGTATAAAATAATCCGATATGCTCATATCCTTTGCGGGATATGAGCTTTTTTATTCAATACATAACCGCAAATAAAAATTTGCGAGAAAAACAAAACTGAATATCGTTTTTTCCTTGATAAATTTATAGTTTTGTTGTATAATCTGCGTGAATACCTTTCCGAGAGGAGAATTTTAAATGAGAATTTACGAAAACGTACTTAAAACAAGCGAAAATCGCCTGCCCCAACGCGCCTATTATATCCCCGGCGGCAAGAGCGAATATATGCTTCTGAACGGCGACGATTGGCGCTTTGCTTATTTTTCCCGCGATATCGACTATACCGATAATATCGAAAAGTGGGACACTGTAACCGTTCCCTCCTGCTGGCAGACCCTTGGCTACGAAAACCCCAACTATTCCAACATAAATTATCCCTATCCCTTCGATCCACCCTTCGTTCCCGACGATAACCCCTGCGGCGTTTACGAAAAGGACTTCGAAATCAAAGCTCTCTGGGGAAAGGTATACTACGTTTTAGAGGGCGTTTCCTCCTGCGGCGTCGTTTATGTAAACGGAGAGTACGTAGGCTTTACTCAGGGCTCTCATCTTCAGGCCGAGTTTGATATTACCCCCTTCGTAAAGGAAGGAAAAAACACCCTTCGCGTAAAGGTTCTTAAGTGGTGCTGCGGAAGCTACCTCGAGGATCAGGATTTCTTCAGAATGAACGGTATTTTCCGCGATACCTATATTCTTCAGCGCCCCGAGGGTCACGTAACCGACGTCTGCGTAGAAGCAAAAGACAATAAGGTTACCGTTTCTGCCGATGCCGAGGCTAAGGTCACCCTTTACGATATGGAAGGAAAAGAGATCGGTTCTGCCGACGGCAAAAACACCGAGATCGCCGTAGCCGATCCTGTCCTCTGGAATGCTGAAAAGCCCTACCTCTATACCGTAAAGCTTGAAAAGGACGGTGAGATCATCAAGATCGAGACCGGCTTCAGAACCATAGAGGTCTCTCACACCTACGAGCTTCTTATAAACGGAGTTTCGGTCAAGCTTCACGGCGTAAATCACCACGATACGCATCCTACCAACGGTTGGTGCGAGACCAACGAGGATCTTGAAAAAGAGCTTCTCCTTATGAAGGAGCTCAACATCAACTGCATCCGCACCTCTCACTATCCTCCCACCCCCTATTTCTTAAACCTCTGTAACCGTCTCGGATTCTACGTAGTTTTAGAGACCGACATCGAGACCCACGGTACCGTCAGAAGACGTTCCGATATTCCTTATGCCTACGACGTCGAAAGCTCCGACTGGCCCTGCACCAAGCCCGAATGGAAGAAGGAGCACGTTGAGCGTATGGAGCGCGCCGTTTACCGCGACCGCAATCATCCCTCTGTAATTATGTGGTCGACAGGAAACGAGTCGGGTCACGGACCAAACCATAAGGCTATGGTCGCATTCCTCCGTAAGCTGGGTGACGGCCGACTGGTACACGTCGAGGACGCTTCCCGTAAGGGCGAGATCCATTCCGCCGACGTTTATTCCAGAATGTATCCCTCCCTTGCAAACCTCGAGGGCTTTGCCAAGGATGAAAAGATAAATATGCCCGTATTCCTTTGTGAGTATGCCCACGCTATGGGTAACGGACCCGGAGACGTATGGGATTATAACGAGCTTATCGACTCCTACGATAAGCTTATCGGCGGATGTATCTGGGAATGGGCAGATCATACCGTTATCGTTGACGGCGTACAGAAATACGGCGGCGACTTTAAGGGTGAGCTTACCCACGACGGAAACTTCTGCTGTGACGGTATGGTGTTCTCCGACCGTTCTTTAAAGGCGGGCTCCTTAGAGGTCAAGGCGGCATATCAGCCCATGAAGACCTCCTTAGAGGGAAATGTACTGACGGTTAAGAACAGAATGGACTTCACCTGTCTGTGTGAATACGACTTTGTTTATGCTATCGAGCTTGGCGGAGAGACCCTTTGTGAAAAGACCGAAAAGCTTGCTGTCGCTCCCCACGAAACCAAGGATATCACCGTCGATATTCCCAAGCTTAGCGGAAGCCTCGGCGCATATCTTACCTGCCGTCTCTTGAAGGACGGTAAGGAGGTCGCAAGGACCCAGCATGAGCTTCCGATGAAGCCCGTGGCAGAGGTTAAGCCCTGCGGTGAGGTCACCTTCGAGGAAGGCGAGTACGATATTAAGATAAGCGGTAAAAACTTCGAATATATATTCTCCAAGCACTACGGCAATTTCACCTCTATGAAGATAAACGGACGCGAAAATCTCGCAGGAAAGGTCGAGCTTACCACCTGGCGCGCCCCCACCGATAACGAGCGTAACGTAAGAGTATACTGGGGCAACGTTAACATCTGGCAGGGTGAAGATCTTAACCGTCCCTTCTCCAAGGTCTACGGCTGTTCACTTTCGGGTAATCACATCGTGGTAGACGGAGCCCTTTCGGGTATCTCCCGTATGCCCTACTTCAATTACAAGCTGGACGTGACCGTATTGGGCGACGGTACCGTAGAATATGCCCTCGGCGGACGCGTACGTCAGGACGTTCATTGGCTTCCCAGAATGGGATTCGAGTTTGTTCTCCCCTCCGACAGTAAAGAATTCACCTACTTCGGCTACGGCCCCACCGAGAGCTATAACGATGCTCACCACGGCGCCCTTATGGGAATGTATACCTCCGATGCCGATAAGGAATACGTAAACTACGTCCGTCCTCAGGAGCACGGCAACCATTATAATACTAAACTTCTCACCATCGGTGATCTTTGTATAAAGGGCAAGAGCTTTGATGCCAATGTTTCGAACTATAACGCCTATATGCTTGACGAGGCAGGGCACACCGACGAGCTCAGATCCGACGGACTGGTTCACCTCCGTATCGACTATAAGGATTCGGGTCTCGGCTCCAACTCCTGCGGACCTCAGCTTGAAGAAAAATATCGCTTAAAGGAAAAGGAGATCTACTTCGAATTCAGTATTTCTCCCGCAAAATGATAAATGAAGCTTAAATCGGGATTCAGGACAGTAACCATAGAAAACGACAGATTAGCGATAGAGGTCGGCGGCGATACCGTCGACCTCCGCTCTGCTATGCTCTTAAATCCCACCGCACAGCTTCTTTTTGAGGCTATGCGTGAAGAATGTGACGAAAACGCGTTGGTAAAGGCCCTTCTCACTGCCTACGACGTTGACGAGGCCACTGCTGAGCGTGATGTGGCCGCATTTATCTCCCAAATGAAAGAAAAGGATATGCTTATCTGATGGATTTAGTTAAAACGTTAGTGGGCTATCCTATGAAGGAGTTAGTACCGCTTATAAAGGAACTTATCGCCGAGGATAAAGAGGTAATACTCACCGCCAGAGGCAACAGTATGCGACCTATGGTAAAAAATATCAGGGACGCCGTGATACTTTCGGCCTATAAGGGCGGTGCGGCGGTTGGCGACGTAATACTTTACGAGCGCAAAAACGGTTCCTTTGTTCTTCACCGCATAGTGGAGGTCTGCGAGGACGGAAGTTTTGTGCTTATGGGTGACTTTCAGTGTGTCCCGGAAAAAGGAATAAAGGAATCACAGATAATAGCGGTCCTTTCTGGCATCATCCGAAAGAATAAAAAGATCTCCTGCACTTCTGAAAAATATCAGCGCTATTCCCGATTTTGGACCAAGTCACGGTTTGTACGAAGACAGTACCTCAGGATAATAAACCTCGGTGCGTATTTTAAGATCGCTGTAATAAGACTATTTAAAAAGCAGTCGTAAGATTGCTTTTTCTTTTGCTGTAAATATTTGTTACTGTTTTTTAATATATTTGTTGTTGAAAAAGCCCGAAAATTGTGGTATCGTTTCTGTGGTGAAAAATCAATGCTTTCGTTTGTAAAAAAACATATTAAATTGATAATTACTTTATCTGCGGCACTTCTGCTGGTTGCCGTAGCTTTGCTGTTCCTTTTTTCTGCTACCACGAAAATCGTTTTAAAGGGAGAAAAGAATGAAACGGTAGAGGTGTTCTCCGAATATACCGAAAGCGGCTTTGAAGCTACGGCGGGTATGCTTTTTATACCCTTTAAGCCCGAAACCACGGTGAGCGGCTTTGTCGATACCCAAAAACCGGGCGACTATACCATAACCTATAAATCTTCCTTTTTCGGTAAGGAATATATCGCCGAAAGGGTAGTTTCGGTGAGGGATACCACCCCGCCCGATATCACCGTATCCGAGGAAGAATTCGTCTTTGAGCATACCGGAGCCGCCCCCAAGGTTGAGGATATTAAAATTGAGTGCTTCGCTACCGATAATTTCGATAAAGACCTTTCGGATAAGATAGAAAAGAAAATTAAGAATAACGAGCTTGTCCTGACCGTGACCGATTCCTCGGGAAACACCGCTACCCATTCTGTGGTCATAGTCGTAGACGACGGTGTACAGCCCACCATCAACCTTAAGGGCTCAACTACGGTATATCTAAAGCTTGGTGCAACCTTTAAGGAGCCCGGCTATGCCGCTACCGACAATATGGACGGTAATCTTACCAAAAGCGTAAAGGTCAGAGGTGTCGTCGACACCACCAAAAACGGAACCTATCTCAGGGAATACACCGTTACCGATAACGCAGGCAACACGGCAAAAAGAATACGCAAGGTAGTGGTCTACAGCGGGCTTACAGCCGAAAGCTTTGCCTCCGTTCCCAAAAACGGCAAGACGGTATATCTTACCTTTGACGACGGCCCCGGTGCCTACACCGAAAAACTGCTCGACTACCTCGACCTTTATGACGTAGAGGTCACCTTCTTCGTAACCAATCAGTTTTCCAAGTATAAAAACCTTATAGGCGAGGCCCACAGAAGAGGCCATACCATCGGCGTACACACCTCCAGCCATAAATGGACCATCTATAAAAGCAAGGAAAGCTATCTTTCAGATTTTGAAAAGATCCAGAAGACCGTCGAATCCCAGACGGGCTCCCGCGCCGAGATATTCCGATTCCCCGGCGGAACAAACAATCTTGTAAGCAAAAATCAGAAAAAGGGAATAATGACCGAGCTTTCAAAGGCAATGACCGATATGGGCTACGTATATTTTGACTGGAACGTTGACTGTAACGACTCCAGATACAGCAACACCCAAAGCATAATCGAAAGCACCATTCAGCAGATATCCAAAAAGAAAAATTCGGTGGTGCTGATGCACGATATAAAAGACTACACCGTTGAGGCCGTCCCCGCCATAATCGAGTACTGCCTTAAAAACGGCTACACCTTTAAAGCTCTGGACAAAAACTCTCCCACCTGTCAGTTTAAGCCGCAGAATTAATTTCGGGCTATCACAAGACCTATCAGCATATTGTAGGGGAGGGGCTTGCTCCTCCGGTTCATTGCATAACAAAGAAGAGAATGTGATCTTCGGTCACATTCTCTTCTTTGTTATTTCAGCATTTCGATAAGCTTGCCCAGAAGAGGTTCGAATTTAACTCCGTACCAGTGGCTCTTATCAGGGTTAGTGAATTTAATACATTCAAAGGTGAAATCCGCAGCGATCGTTGCCGCCTCGAAGGGAGTCTTTCCCCGCATAAGGGCTCCCGTAAACACCGAAGCATAAACGTCTCCGGTACCGTGACAGCCTTCCGAAATTCTTTCGTGCTCATAAAAAAGCATTTTGCCATTTTCACAAACCGCAACTCCGGTTTTTCCTGGGGTGAGTGCGGCGCCCGTAAGAATTACCGTACCGCCGAAAAATTCTTTAAGTCCTGCCATAAGCTTTTCAATATAGCTGAGGTCATATTCGGTTTGATATTCGATTCCGGTCAGAAAGCAGGCTTCGGTAATGTTTGGAAGAATAAAATCTGCATCCGCACAAAGCTCCTTTATTGCCGCAACGTAGTCTGCGTCGAAGCCGTAATAAAGCTTTCCGCCGTCGGCCATAGCAGGGTCAACTATTTTAACGCCGCCATCCTTAAGGCACTCCTTCATAATCTCCTTAACGTAGCCCACCTGAGCCTTGTTTCCGAGGTATCCCGTATAAACGGCCGAAAACTTGATATCTTCCTTGTTCCATACATCCTTTATCTTCGGCATTTCTTCGGTGAGGTCGCAGAAGGTGAAGCTTCCGAAGGCGGTATGGGTCGAGAGCACGGCCGAGGGTATAACGGCGGTCTCCATTCCGCAGGCCGAGATTATCGGCAGGGCAACCGTCATAGAGCACTGCCCGACGCAGGAGGCATCCTGAACGGTTAAAACACGTTTGTAATCCACAAAAATCATCTCTTTTAAAAAATAATACAGTAATTATAGGACTATAGGGTTATTCTGTCAAGGTTTTTTCACGGTGTGCGGCGTATAGCTCATCTGCAACCCTTTTCATCTCTTTGGGGTCAACCTTTATGACCTGACGGTCGTAGGTGTAAAGTCCGTTGGTCTCGTCCTCCACGTCGCTGACCTGAGTGAGTACACAAGCACAAAGACCTTGTTCTTTTATGGCGGGAATTATTTCGTTGCGGTAGAGGTCGCAAAGCCCCTTTTCAAGTTCCTTTTCACTTCCGAAGGTCTTATATCCGTAATTTTTATCGAGATTGAAGGAATGTCCCTCTGCCTTATAGGAATATCCTCCAAACTCCGAAAGCACCAGAGGACGGCCGTCGTTTTTGAGTTTTACCGGTTTAAAGTATATATGCTCGCTTAAAACGTCGCTTTTTCCGGTCTGAAACCAGCCTGATGTAGCATCCCATACTCTGGTTTTATCAAGAGCGGAAAAATGCTCATACATATTCACGGCGTCAAACTGCCCCCAACCCTCGTTGAAAATTGTATAATAGCAGACCGAAGGATGGCTGTAAAGCAGAGAGACCGTTTCTTCACCGTCCTTTATGAAGGTCTCTCTCCGTCTCTTTGAGACGCGGTGGGAAATGCCCTTTCTGAGACCTATCGTGGGAAGGGCAGTATCTGTAAGAAAGCTGTATCTTCCGCAGTTTACAAAGTCCTGGAAAACCGCCATTCCGTATTTGTCACAGTAATAATAGAATATATCGGGCTCTATCTTAATATGCTTTCTCAGCATATTAAAGCCCAGCTCCTTCATTTTAAGGATGTCGTTCTTAAAGCCCTCGGGGGCGGCGGGCAGATATATGCCGTCGCTGAAATATCCCTGATCCAAAAGTCCGTGGAAGAAATAGGGCCTGCCGTTTAAAAGTATGTCGTTTCCCCGGATCTCTATCTTGCGAAGGGCAAAATAGCTTTCTACTCTGTCCTCACCCGAAACTACCGTGATATCATAAAGCTTGGGATTTTCGGGGGTCCAATGCTTCGGGGAATCAACCTCAAGCCTGAAGGAGCTTCCGCTGAAGGAATATTCCTTTCCGTCAAAGATAAGCTTTTTATTCGCTTCTCCGCCGACGATCTCAATATCCACACCCGTCATATCGGGGGTGAAATTTATCTTTTCGATATGCCTTTCGGGAACCTCCTCAAGCCATACCGTTTGCCATATTCCGCTTATGGGTGTGTACCACATACCGCCGCGCTTTTCGGTCTGCTTTCCGTATGCCAGCTCGGTATCGAGCTTATCTGTGGCCAACACCTGAAGGTGATTTTCGCCCTCAAGCACAAGGTCGGTAATATCAAAGGAGAAGGGGAGATATCCGCCGATATGCTCACCCGCCTTTTTATCGTTTACAAATACTAAGCAGACCTGGTCGACTGCTCCGAAATGCAGAATAAGTCTTTTGTTATTATTCTTACGGTAGCTGAAAAATCTGTTATATTCGAGGGTATCGTTTTTCTTTATAGGAAAGCTTACGCCCGAAAGCCTTGAGCCCACGGGGAAGGGGACGGTCACCGAAAGGTCTTCGGCAACACAGCCTTTCCTTTGACGCATAACATCCAGCATCCAATTACCGTTAAGACAGATAAAGGAATCACGTCTGAGCTGAGGTCTGGGGTATTCATCGAAGGGAATTTCCCCCATATTTTCCTCAAAAGGGGTAAAAAGCTGGGTGGTGCGGGGCTTAATGCCTTTAAAAAGCAAGAAAAGTATTACAAAAAGAGGAATCAGGACACCGAGTGCGGCCAGAAAGATGTTTTCATTTGGCAAAAACGAGGTAGTACCGTCGCTGTTTACCACCGTTTCAGCTCCGCTTAGCACCGCCGCACCGATAAAGGGCCCGATTATTCCGGGAATAAGAACCTGCGAAAAAATTCTCAGTCCCTGGAACATTCCCGCCTTGTTTTCGGGGGTGTTGTCACGTATCATTGCTCCGAATACCGCCATACCCGAAAGATATCCGCACATCATAAGCAGAGAGCCTATGAATACCAAAAGCTTGGCTTTTAAGAAGAAAAGAATTATATATCCTGCCGCTAAAAGCAGAAGGGATATGAGGGCGGAGAATTTAAAACCCTTTTTGTCGTATATCTTGCCCCAAAGCGCAGTAAATATTGAGGCTAAAATAATTGCGGGAGCCATTATGATAACGTAATCGCTCATCATAAGGCTTTTTTCGTAATATATAATAAGGTAGGGCATAAATATCTGTATTGAGATACTAAATACCGCAAATGCACCGAGGACGATATATAAAAGGGGATTCTGTTTTACGGTCTTTGGTCTGAAGCCGTGGAATATACAGGCGAAATAACCTTCCTCGGCAGGGGATACCCTGCTGTCCTTAATGAGGAATATACCGAGTATTCCCACAAGCAGAACTACCGAACCGATGACCGTGAAGATGACAGCCCAGCTTGAGGACTGTTCTAAATCGAAGAACATAAAGCCGCCGAATACCGCAAGTATTGCCACCAGCGGCATCATAGCGTTTATACCCTCAACCGAGCCACGGTTGGTGGGATCGGTGGAATCGGTAAGCCAGGCGTTAAAGGCGGCATCGTTTGCGGTGGAACCGAAAAAGGTCATAACGCAGTCGAAGATAATAACAAGGCTGACGCCGACCGCCGCGGCACTTGTAGCCATAGGGAAGAGCTTTCCGATAAGGTCTACTCTTAAAAAGGCAAATGCCAGAATAGAAATTCCCCAAAGAATATATCCCGCGCAGATAAATAATTTTCGTTTTCCTATCCTGTCCGAAAGGGCGCCTATAAATACCGTGGTAAGGGTGGCGGTCACCGCCGAAGCGGCAACCATAAAGGAAATGTCCGCCGCCGAAGCCGAAAACATCTTATATATGAATACGTTAAAATACATATTCTCCACGACCCAGGCAACCTGACCTATCAGGCTGAATAGGGTAACTGCGCACCAGAAGCGTCCCGTAAGCTCGGTTTTCATAAGGTTATACCTTCTTTTTTAGTTTTAGAGGGGGAAGCTGAGCCAGAATAATGGCCGCGAACATAATTGCACAGCCGATGCCTTCCTTAAAGGAGGGGAGCTGACCCAGTACCACCGCCCCTGAAAGGACCGCAAATACCGATTCAAAGCTCATAGTAATTGCGGCAATGGTGGCGTCGGTATGCCGTTGAGCAACCACCTGCAAGGTAAAGGCCACACCGCTGGAAAGAATGCCCGCGTACGCAATGGATATCCAGGCCCTGCCTATGGAAGGAAGGTCAGGGGTCTCAAAAATAAGGGCGGGGATAAGGGTCAAGAAACCAACCGTCAAAAACTGGATGCAGGAAAGCTTTATGGGATCAAGTCCCGGCGAGACCTTTCCAACGACTACGATATGGGCGGTGTAAACTATAGCACAAAGAAGTACGAGACCGTCGCCAAGTGACAGGGAAAAACTTTCCGACATACAAAGCAGATAAAGCCCCACGGTGGCAATAGCGACCGCAAGCCAAACGTTTACCGAGGGACGTTCTTTAAAGAAAAGTCCGCAGATGGGCACGAAAATAACGTAAAGGGTGGTAATAAAGCCTGCCTTGCCGACGGTGGTGTATAAAATACCGTACTGTTGCAGGGTTGAAGCCACCGTAAGAAGTATTCCGCAAATGATTCCCGAAACAAGCAGGCTTTTAAAGGAGCCTTTTTCTGACGGACGGTAGGCGGGATGCCTTGCCGCTAAACGGTCTCTTATAAGTATTAAAGGAATGAGTATGATTCCTCCGAGGAAAAATCTTACCGTGGCAAAGGTAAGAGGACCGATGTGCTTCATTCCTGCCGACTGGGCAACGAAGGCGCTTCCCCATATAAATGCGGCAAGCATAAGCTGGGCGGTACCCAGCAGGTTTTTATTCTTTATCTCAGACATTTTTAACACCCATTCTTGCGGTAATACCGTCCTTGCCGTCTATTACCGTTTTAAAATAGTAGACCGTCTCGTCGTTTTCGGTAAAGGCATCGCTTATATAGATCTCGATATCAGCCTCATAGGGTGCCTCACTTATGTAATTGACCTGACAGGAGGACATCCAAAGCTCTTCTCTTTTCGGAATGTAATCAAAAAGCATATCGAAATATCTGGTGTTATTCATGTGACGGTTCTTATCGATATCCGAATACATGACCCTTTTTTCTCCGACCTTCTTAAGGGTAATGTCGGGGGAAAGCCTGAAACGGGTAGGGGTAGAAAGCTCTATCAGTTCTCCCGTGCCGTAGCTTTCGACGCTGAAATCGCTTCCTTTAATGAAACTGCGGCTTTCCAGATCTACGAGAGCCCAGTTCATTTGACAGCGTAAAACGGTCTCCTCCCCGCTCTTTATCTCAAAGCTTCTCGGGAATGTAACGGTGCGAGCGGAAGTGGCCCAGGTGCGAACGGTCAGGGGTTCGTATTCCTTTAAGGGACGGAAGACCTCGAGGGCGGTCCGGCTTACGATAAAGCTTTTGTTTTCGCTCATAAGCTGCTGATAAGAGGGTCCGCATACCCGCATATTTTCGTCTACAGTATCCTGTAAAAATCTTAAGACGGCCGAGGGTGTGGCGTTGCAGTTTATATCAATATCGTGGGCACCCACGTTTATATTTCTTTCAAATGCCATATTGCCTTATCCTTTCATATACAATTAAACGGGTAAATATTCAAACAGATAGAATACAAAGGGGGAGATAAGTATTGCGGGGAGGTAGTTTGCAACCTTGATCTTGGCAATGCCCGCAATATTAAGACCGAGTCCCATAATTATTACCGAGCCCACGCAGGTTATGGCGGCAACAGCCCCGTCGGAAAGTACCGGCTCTAAAAATCCCGCACTTAGTGCAATGGCACCTTGATACAAGGTAAGAGGTATTACCGAAAAGATAACTCCGATACCGAATCCCGAGGCAAACATTATTGCGGCGGTAAAGTCGAGGATGGATTTTGTATAGAGCGTGGTGTTATCCCCCGTAAGACCTGCCGTGATAGATCCCATTATGGCCATAGCCCCAACGCAGAAAAGCAGTGAGGCCGAAACAAAGCCTTCGGTAAATTTATTTCCGTCTGAGTTCTTGCTGAGCACCGCAGACATCTTGTTGCCGAGCCCCGAAAGACGTCGGTCGACATCTAAAAGGGTTCCGATAACGGCTCCCACTACCACCGATACCACGGCGATGAGCGGATTTGTATCAACTATCATTCCGTCAATGCCTATGTATATAGTGCAAAGTCCGATTCCGGTCATTACCGCCGTGTTAAGACGGTCGGAAATTCCTTTCTTGAAAAGCAGGCCTAAAAGAGAGCCTATCATTACTGCGACGGTGTTTACAAGCACACCAAGCATAAGATCATCCCTTATATGTAATATGTGTAGCAAACGCTGTAACATATTTTACCACTAAAACGTCGAAAATCAAGTTTTAATATTGAAATATTAAATAAATATGTTATAATCTATCTCATAATAGACAAGTGAGGGATATCTTTGGGATTTATTGAAATAGTTTTCATTGCGATAGGCTTGGCTATGGATGCCTTCGCCGTTTCGGTCTGCAAGGGCCTGGCCTTAGGTAAGCTGAAAATCAGGCATCTTGCTATTGTCGGAGCCTGGTTCGGCGGATTTCAGGCTTTAATGCCCCTTTTAGGGTATTTCCTCGGAACCACCTTCAGCTCCTACATACAGGCTTTTGACCATTACGTAGCCTTCATACTCCTTGCCGCAATAGGCATTAATATGGTAAAGGAAGCATTTGAGGCCGATTCCTGCGAAAAGGACGCATCCTCACTCGGCTTTGCAACTATGCTTATGATGGCTGTGGCCACATCCATTGACGCGCTTGCCGTAGGAGTTACCTTTGCCTTCTACAGTCTTAATATCTGGCTCACCGTACTCATTATCGGCGCAATAACCTTTGTAATTTCCGCCCTTGGAGTTAAAATAGGCAACATTTTCGGCACAAGATACAAGCGCAAGGCCGAATTTGTGGGCGGTTCCATCCTTATCATACTGGCATTGAAGCTGCTGATAGAAGGAATTATTGCATAATTTTGATAAAAAATAACACGGTTTTGACATTTTAAACCGAAGTAGTTATTATGCCCAAAAAATGCCCTTCTTTTTGTATGTTTTGTCAAGAGATAACACCCTTGACAAATCGAAAATGCTGTGTTACAATACAGTAAAGTGAAAAAGGTGTTGGCACCTTTTTGCTAAATTACATAACCGATCAGGTCATAGGAGGAAAAAATTATGAAAAAAATCATAGCTTTTGTTCTTACTGTTGCTATGGTACTCAGCGTATGCGCTTTCTCTGTATCCGCTGCCACCGCACCTTCTCTTGAAATTCAGGGTGCTACTAACGTTGTTAAAGGAGAAAGCTACACCGTTTCCGTACGTCTTAACGACGCCGATAACGCTGTTGCCGGTGTTCAGGGCGAACTTGTTTACGACAAGGAAAAAGTCGCAGTTTCCAACATCGTTGTTAACCCCCAGCTCTTAACCTGGAACAACACCGAAGATGCTGCTACCGTTGTTTATAACGATGGCGACTCTGTTAACTTTGCAACCCTCGCAAAGGTTACCGGAACCCGTCTTCTCGTAAAGGTTACCTTCACCGTTAACGCTGCAGGCGCAACCTTCGCTCTTGAGAATGTTAAGTTCTCTGATGGCAACGCTGCCGTACTTGAGGGAACCACCGGTGCTGCTCTTGCTCCCGTCGTTGTTGAAGAGGAAAAGGTTTCTATCGTTGGCGTAGGTATGCTTCCCCAGGAGAAAGCTGTCGATCAGGCTGTCGTTGTTCGCGGACTCGTTACTGAGGATGCTGCTAACGTTTCTGAGATCGGCGTTCTCTTCTATCCCACTCAGCTTCTCGGCGGCAAGGCACTTACTCTTGCTACCGAAGGCGCAGTAAAGGCAGTTGCTACTGACAACCTCGAGAACATCCTTGCAATCGATGAAGGCTTCGACGGAATCCTCAACGTTAACCTCAGCGAAGAAGATGCTGCTAAGTTCCTCGGAATCAAGATCACTTCCGTTGTTTACTACAAGGATGCTGCCGGCAACGTTACTTACAGCACTAACAACATCGACAACAATAAGTATGTTAAAGACGGCGTAGCTTCCAAGGCTATCCTTAACACCGCTCTTGATAAGGTTGAGGGTATGACTAACGAAGATTTAGTTTCTGCTAAGGCTGACCTCGATAATCCCGAAACTATGGTTGCTAACCGTAACACCGTTCTTAAGTATGCTGTTCAGGCAGCTCAGTAATTTATAATCAGAGAGGTATACTGAAATGAAAAAAGTTTACGTACAGCCCGAGTTCGATCTTCTCAAGCTTTCGTCCTCTGAGGACATTCTCGTCAACTCCATCGATGACGCCGATGTTACAGATATGGCTGGTGGAGATGTTGCCAATAGCGGAAATCAGGACTATAATACTGATGACGATATCTGGGCATAATTAGTGTTATGTTTAAGAAATTAAGTTTAATTCTTCTTGCAGTTGTCCTTGTTTTGACCCTTGTCGCTTGCGGCAAGTCGGATAATAAGAAGGACGACGGAGATAAGAATCCCGCATCTTCCAACGTTTCAAGTGGTGATCCTACTCAGGACTATAATAAAGACGAGTTCGATGAGAATCCCATTACAAACGAGGAACTCGAAGACCTTTGGGATCAAATCACAGACGATGATGCTCAGATCGGCGGCGTTGACGACCGTGACGAGAGTTCTTCTGAAACTTCTACGTCGAGCGGCAACTCTTCAACCACAACCTCTTCAGGCTCATCATCTGCAGGTTCCTCATCAACAGAGTCCTCTGCTTCTTCCGGTAGTTCTTCAACCGAAAGCAGTGCGTTTTCAGGATCCGCTGTAATCGGAACTGTTCCCGGAGCTATCTTCTAAATAACTCCCTTGATTAGATCTTTAAAACCCCGAAAATTTTTCGGGGTTTTATTTTTTTGTTATTGAAAAGCCGAAGGGTTTGCGGTATAATATTAATATCAATTTTTCAAGGGGAACGCAAATGATCAAAACAGGTTTCGATAACGAAAAATATCTGATAACACAATCTGCTCATATCAAAGAAAGAATTTCAAAATTCGGCGGTAAGCTTTATCTCGAATTCGGCGGTAAGCTTTACGACGATTTTCACGCCTCCCGTGTCCTTCCCGGCTTCAAGCCCGACAGTAAGCTTAAAATGCTTCTGCAGATGAAGGATCAGGTTGAAATAGTTATCGCCATCAATGCCGCTCATATTGAAAAGAATAAGCTTCGCGGAGACCTTGGCATAACCTACGATATGGATACACTCCGCCTTATCGATATTTTCCGTAACATCGGTCTCTACGTCGGCAGCGTTGTTATGACCTGCTACGCAGGACAACCTCAGGCTAAGGCGTTTAAGACCCGTCTTGAAGGCCTCGGAGTCAAGGTATATAAGCACTATGCCATTGAGGGCTACCCTTCAAATATTTCTAAGGTAGTCAGCGACGAGGGCTACGGTAAAAACGAATATATC
>CAZRHF010000051.1:0-14609 GCA_964599835.1 uncultured Eubacteriales bacterium
AGATGGGTAAAGCTCATATTATTCCGTTTCCTTTGCCAGGTCCATTAGTTTTTTAAGTCTGTGATTAAGTCCCGAGCGGGTTATAGGGGTCTTCGACAGCTTGCAAAGTGCCGAAAGGGAAAGGTCGGGGTTTTCAAGCCGCAGTATTGCCGCCTCGTAAAGCTCATCGGGCAGGGTCTCAAGCCTTCCGGCGTTTTTAAGCTTTAAAATAGCGGTATTCTGTAAAAATGCGGCATCAGCCGTCTTTAAAATGTTGGAGGTCTCAAAATTGTTCTGGCGGTTAAGGCGGTTTCGCACACTCTTATAAACCTTAACGCCGATAAGGCTCAGGGTCTCGCCCCCTGCACCTATGTAGGTCAGCATATCCTCAATGGTGTTGCTGTTTTTAGTATATACCAAAAACTTGCCCGCACGGAAGGTCATACTGAAATTCATTCCCTGACTGTCGAGCAGGGTGAAAAAATCTGCGGCGGTATCGTTGAGCCTGAAGGAAAATTCGGCTCTGTATTCCTTCTCAGGGTCGGCAAGGGAGCCCGAAGCCAAGAAGGCGCCGCGTATAAAATCCTTTATGTTTCCTTCGGTTTTAAGCCTTGCAAGATCAACCCCGATATCGCTGTCCTGCTTGTAACCAAGCCGATAAAGAATTCTTTTTCGGTCGGGAAGGGATGCGACCTCTACCGTGTAGGTAGGACGTACCGAGCCCCCCGATCTGACCTGGGTCATAACGTCGAAGGCACGGCGCAGAAGGGCCTGAAAATGCTCGGCAACCTCGATGTTGCCGGTCTGTAAAACTATTTTATCGAAGGAGAAGCTGCGGCAGGCAACCAGCATACCGTGACATTCTGCCATGGCGGCGTCCGAGTCTGTCATTGCTCCGCAAAGCTCACTTTTAACGTCGTTTGAAAAAGACATAGCTATTCTCTTCCCACAAAAATTACTTCGGGGGAAAGGTCGACGCCCTTCTCCTTCTTAACGGTAGTTCTTATTACTTCAATGAGGGAGAGCACGTCGTTGCAGGTAGCACCGTCAAAGTTTATAACAAAGCCTGCGTGCTTTTCGCTTACCATTGCGCCTCCGACCGCTTTGCCTTTAAGATTACACTCGTCGATGAGTGCAGCGGCAAAATACCCAACGGGTCGCTTAAATGTGCTTCCCGCGCTGGGAAAATCCAGGGGCTGACTGGTCTTGCGCTTGGTTATAAAGGTGTTCATAGCATCACTTATTTCGGACTTATTGCCCTTTTTAAGCTTAAAATAAACCCCCGTAATAATATCGCCGTTTTCTTCGTAAATGCTTTTGCGGTAGGAAAGCCCCATTTCCGAAAGAGTTCGGGTGGTGGGGGTAAAATCCTCGGCAGAAAGACTTTCAGCGCGGCTTACGACCATGGACATATCTCCGCCGTAGGCCCCTGCGTTCATATAAAGGGCACCGCCCACCGAGCCGGGTATACCGTAGGCAAATTCAAGTCCCGTAAGACTCTGCTCCTTTGCAAAAACGCAAAGGGAGGCAAGGGTTGCGCCTGCCTCGGCAAAAATTTCGTCCTCACCTGCAAGGCGGACGCTTTTAAGGGCAGAGGTGCTTATAACGACCCCCTCGATCCCCTTATCCGAAACCAAAAGATTGGAGCCGTTTCCGAGGATAAATACGGGAAGACCTTGCTCCTTAGCTCCGCTCAGAGCGATGCCGAGTTTATCTACTGAATCAGGACAGACAAAAAGGTCTGCCCTGCCGCCGATCTTAAAAGAGGTATGGGAAGCCATTGCCTCATTTTCGCTATATTTAATTTTGTTTAAATCAAGTAGCTCCTTAAAGGATACTCTTCCCATATTTTCCTCCAAAAATATTATTTGTAAAGCTGATCGAGGAATGCGGCACCGATGATTCCTGCATCATTACCGAGAGCGGCTACACAGACCTTGTCGGCAGGATCGTTATGACGGGTATAACGGCGCTCATTGACCATTTTGTTTACGGGCTTAATAAGATTGTCTTTCTCGTTGGAAACTCCTCCGCCCACGCAAATAAGCTCGGGCTGGAAGATGTTCATCATATCGGAAATTCCTTCTGCAACGTACTGGCAATAGGCCTCAACAACCTCGGTAGCAGCTTTATCGCCCTTGCGCCAGCCGTCCCATGCGGTGCGTCCGTTTACGTTTTCAAGATCGTTCTCGGCAAGTTTCCACATAACCGAATCTTTGTTTTCTTCCATTTTTGCCTTGGTCTGACGGATAAGTGCGGTAGCCGAAGCATAGGCCTCCCAGCAGCCCTTACGTCCGCAGGAGCACTGCTCTCCGTCTACGTTTATAACGGTGTGTCCAAGCTCACCGCCGGCATAACTGCTTCCGGAGAAGAGCTTTCCGTCGATGATGATTCCGCCGCCGACGCCCGTACCCAGGGTAACGGCTACGAAATGCTTGGTTCCCTTTCCTGCGCCTGCGAGGAATTCGCCGTAGGCGGCCGCATTTGCGTCGTTTTCAAGATAGAAATCAACGCCGGTTCTGTCCTTCATCATCTGACAGAGAGGGGTGTTCATAAAGCCTAAGTTGTTGGCGTAGGTTACTATTCCTTTAGAGGGATCGACCGCACCGGGAGTACCTATTCCCATAGCGGCGATGTCTTCCATCTTAAGTCCCGCCTCGGCAATTGCCATCTTTGCGGCCTCTGCCATAGCGTCGCAGATGTCATCTGCGGGGCGGGGAAGAGCGGTCTTGACCTTTCCGCGGCCGATGATGTTGTAGTTTTCGTCAACAACTGCGGCGGCGATATTTGTTCCTCCGAGATCAATTCCTAAACGATACATAATTTTAAACCTCCAAATAGTATGTTTTTATTTTAAAATACTTCAATATCCGAGTATTTTTGTTCGGGCTTTTCATCGGTCATACCGAGACGGCTCAGCAGGTCGGCGGCGGCATTATAGCCGAGCTTCTTCTGACGGTTGTTCATAGCGGCAACCTCGATTATGACCGCAAGATTTCGCCCGGGCTTAACGGGAATGGTAATAGAGGGGATGCTGAGTCCCAGTATTTCGGTGGTCTGTTCCTCAAGTCCCATTCGGTCGTAGACCTTTTCGTTGTCCCAGGTCTCTATGTTGATTATATAATCGATCTTTTCGGTAAGCTTAACGGCACCTGCACCGAATATGCGGCTGACGTTAATAATTCCAATACCGCGAAGCTCGATAAAGTGGCGTATGTTACTGGGGGCGGTACCTACAAGCGACTTGTTGGAGACCTTTCGGATCTCTACCGCATCGTCGGCAATAAGGCGGTGTCCTCTTTTAACAAGCTCAATGGCCGTCTCGCTCTTACCGACGCCGCTTTCGCCCAGAATAAGAATACCTTCGCCGTAAACCTCAACAAGTACGCCGTGACGGGTGATCCTGGGGGCAAGGTTAAGATTTAAAAAGGCGATAAGGGCAGCCATAAATTCCGAGGTACTGTCGTTTGTGCGCATAAGGGGCACGCCGTACTTTTCGGCCTTAGCGGTGAATTCTTCTATTTCGATTCCGCGGCAGATGATAACAGCCGCAGGCTTTTTTGCAAAGAAATCGTCGGTCAGGGCGTCGATCTTATCGGGGTCGAACTGCTTAAGATAGCTTTCCTCGGCCTTTCCGACTATCTGAATACGGGTCTCGTCAAAGTATTTGTAGTAGCCTCCGAGCTGTAGTCCCGGACGGTTTACGTCGTTGTTGGCGATGTATATCGTGTCGGGGTCAGCGGGAAGATAAACGGTTTCGAGAGCCAGCTCTTTTATGATTTTCGAAAGCTCCAGCTTGAATTCTGCAGCCATGTTCATCCCTCCTATATATACTTATAGTCATTATATAATATTATGGCAGATTTTTAAAGTTTTTTTTGCAAATTCGGTATATATTTTTTGACACTCCAAAAAAATCCGCATCAGCCTTGCAAATTGGTGAGAACTTTGGTATAATATTATGAAATATGAGATAAATTTCCAAAAAGGAGAACGGTATATATGAAACTCGGTATGGTCGGACTTCCCAACGTGGGAAAATCCACACTTTTTAATGCTATTACCAACGCAGGCGCGCAGTCTGCCAATTATCCCTTCTGTACGATCGAGCCCAACGTGGGAATGGTAAGCGTTCCCGACGAAAGACTTGAAAAGCTGGCGGAGATATATTCCCCCGATAAATTCACCCCTGCCGTTATCGAATTTGTCGATATCGCAGGTCTCGTTAAGGGTGCCTCCAAGGGTGAGGGTCTGGGCAATAAGTTCCTTGCCAACATCCGCGAAGTGGATGCCATCGTACACGTTGTACGTTGCTTCGAAAGCGACGATATCATTCACGTTGAGGGCTCGGTAGACCCCGCCCGTGATATTGAAACCATCAACTTAGAGCTTATCTTTTCGGATATCGAGATCGCGACCCGCCGTTTAGATAAGGCCTCCAAGGCCCTTAAAGGGGACAAGTCCTTCGCTGCCGAGGTCGAATTTTTAAAGCGTCTCCTTGACCATTTGGAGCAGGGTCTTCCCGCAAGAAGCGTCGAGATAAAGGACGAGACCGAAATCGAAATTTTAAATACTACCGCTCTGCTTTCTGCAAAGCCGGTGATCTACGCCTGCAATATGAGCGAGGACGATTTTTCGGATATCGAAAATAACGCCCACTATAACACCGTTAAGGAAATAGCCGAAAGAGAAAAGGCCGAGATTCTTCCCATCTGTGCCGCACTTGAAGAAGAAATTTCGGGTCTTGACGATGAGGAAAAGGTAATGTTCCTCGAGGAGCTGGGTCTTGAGCGTTCGGGTCTCGACAGAATGATCCAGAAATGCTATTCTCTCTTGGGCCTTATTTCCTACCTCACCGCAGGAAAGCCTGAGGTTCGCGCCTGGACAATTACTAAAGGCACCAAAGCGCCCCAGGCCGCAGGAAAGATACACACCGACTTTGAGCGCGGCTTTATCCGTGCCGAGGTCATTGCCTACACCGACTTTATGGACTGCGGCGGTTCTATGGTAACCGCCAAGGAAAAGGGTCTTGTCAGGAGCGAAGGCAAGGAATACGTTATGAACGACGGAGATATCGTCCTCTTCCGCTTTAACGTATAATTTTCTTAAAACCTCTAAAAATATTATAAAAGAAAGGGGTCCGAAGAATGCCGCATTTTTACTATTACGGAATCGATATTTACTATCTTGTCCTTATCATACCCGCCTTTATACTGTCGCTCATTGCGCAAATCAAGGTAAAAACCACCTTTTCAAAATATTCGGGACTTCTTTCCTCCAAAAACGTTACGGGTGCCGAGGCGGCCGAAAAGGTTCTTTCTGCAAACGGCGTTTACGACGTGAGAATCGAGCGCGTTTCGGGAAGCTTAACCGACCATTTCGACCCCCGCTCGAAGGTTATCCGCCTTTCCGACTCGGTCTATTCCTCAACAAGCGTCGCCGCCATCGGTGTTGCCGCCCACGAAGCGGGTCACGCCGTACAGCACGCTCAGGGCTACAGTCCCATAAAGATCCGCAATACCCTCGTGCCCATCGTTAACTTCGGCTCCTCCTTTTCCTGGATAGCCATAATGCTGGGCTTCGCCTTCAGTAACAACATTCTGATACTTGTGGGAATCGGACTTTTCTCTTTTGCTACCCTTTTTCAGCTCGTTACTCTCCCTGTGGAGCTTAACGCCTCCAAAAGGGCTATGCAGACCATATCGAAGAGCGGTCTTCTGGTTCAGGGAAATGAAATGAAGGGCGCGGGAAAGGTGCTGACCGCGGCGGCTATGACCTACGTTGCGGCGGTGGTAATGTCCATTGCCCAGCTTCTCAGATTACTGCTTATATTTGGCAAAAGAAGAGATTAATTTTTCGCCCCCTTTTTCAAACAATAGCAATGGTGATCTTTTTGAAAAAGGGTATAATGATGTTTTTGCTGGGCGGCTTTGCCTACGGTCTTATTGAGGTCTGCTGGCGGGGCTATTCCCATATAAGTATGGTGGCGGCGGGAGGCTTGTCCTTTCTCATATTTTCGCGTATATGTGAAATGAAACTGCCCCTGCTTTACAAGTGCATTTTAGGAAGCCTTACCGTTACCGCCATAGAGCTTGTTTTCGGTGTTGTGTTTAATCTTTGGTTAGGTCTCGGCGTCTGGGACTACAGCGATATCCGTTTTAATTTTCTCGGACAAATTTGTCTTTTATTTTCGGTACTTTGGGGCGGAATTTCCCTTGTCGCCATTCCTCTTTCGGGAGCCGTATCAAGGTATATCACAAAAACAGAAAGGAAGGGTACAGTTTGAACTACCTCCACAGAGCCTGGGCAGAGATAGATCTCGATGCCCTTCAGGAGAATTTCAGGTACATACGCAGTAAAACTACCGCTAAGATATTCAGCGTCGTAAAGGCCAATGCTTACGGTCACTCGGTCTATATGATAGCAAAACTGCTGGACGAGGAAGGTACCGACTATTTCGCCGTTTCCAACATCGACGAGGCCAAGGAGCTTAGGGATATCGGCATAAAAAAGCCCATCCTTATTTTAGGCTACACCCCGCCCTTTTTAGCGGCCGAGCTTGCTGATAAAAACATAACCCAGGCGGTATTTTCTTTAGATTACGCCAAAAAGCTTTCGGATCATGCCGAAAAAAGCGGAGTTACCGTTTCGGCTCATATAAAGCTGGATACAGGAATGGGCCGAATAGGATTCGATTTCAGAACCGACGAAATGCCGGGTCTGGTCGAAGCAAAAGAGGCGTTGAGCCAAAAGGCACTTTCCTTCAGCGGTATCTTCACCCATTTCCCCGCAGCCGACAGCTATGCCCAGCCCGATACAGACTTTACGAACGAACAGTATGACCGTTTTGTAAGGGCAATAGACAGTCTCGAAAAGGCAGGCTTTACCTTTGAGGTAAGGCATTGCTGTAACTCCGCCGCAACCCTTCTTTCTACCGATAAACACCTGGATGCTATCCGCCCGGGAATAATTCTCTACGGCCTCACCCCATCGGTAGAGGTGGAGATAGATAAAGCCTTCACCCCCGTTATGACCTTCAAGGCCGCCGTTTCAATGGTGAAGACCGTAAATGAGGGAGAAACGGTAAGCTACGGACGAACCTTCACCGCCGAAAAGAAGATGAAGCTTGCCACCGTCACCGCAGGCTATGCCGACGGTCTGCCGAGACTTCTTTCGGGAAGGGGAGAGGTTTTAATCCACGGAAAACGCGCCCCTATAATCGGACGGATATGTATGGATCAGTTCTGCTGTGACGTCAGCCATATTGAAGATGTAGCCGAAGGAGATACCGTGATCCTTTTCGGAAAAGACCTCCCCGTAGAGGAAATGGCCAAAAGTGCCGAAACAATAAACTACGAGATCGTCTGCGGCCTTTCCAAACGCGTCCCCCGAATCTATATTAAAAACGGAAAAGAATTAGATATATAACAAAAAAGCTGACCTTGCGGTCAGCTTTTTTTATTGATTTGTTATCTTTTGTTCTGCGCTTATTCTGCCGATCTTACTCGGTTTTTCCTTCGTGCTTTGCAACTACAGAATGGATCTTATCTGCGGGGTCGAGAAGCTTGGAAATGGAGTTGTCACAGTTGAGGGTATCAACAAGAAGGGCGATGTACTTGGACATATTAACGTTACAGTACCAGTCGCGGGCAAGAAGCTCGGGGGTATTGTATATGAGGTTGGTGGTGAAGATCTTGTCGATAAGGCCATTCTCATAATACTCGTCGAACTTCTCAAGTCCGTTTACGAAGAGACCGAAGGTGGAGAAGATGAAGATGCGGTTTGCACCCTTTTCCTTGAGCTTTGCGGCGATATCAAGCATGGATTCGCCCGAAGAGATCATATCGTCAACAAGGATAAGGTCCATACCGGTAACGTCCTTGCCAAGGAATTCGTGTGCAACGATGGGGTTTCTTCCGTCGATAACGGTGGAGTAGTCGCGTCTCTTGTAGAACATACCGAGGTCAAGACCTAAAACGGAGGAGTAGTAGATGCAACGACCCATACCGCCCTCATCGGGGGAAACGATCATGGTGTGATCGGGGTCGAGCTTGATGTCGGGGGTGGAACGGAGCAGAGCCTTTATCATCTGATATGCGGCCTGAACATTGTCGAAGCCGTCAAGAGGAATAGCGTTGTTAACTCTGGGGTCGTGAGCGTCGAAGGTGATGAAGTTCTTAACGCCCATTGACATAAGCTCCTGAAGCATTAAGGCGCAGTCCATAGATTCGCGGGTAGTACGTCTGTGCTGTCTGCCTTCGTAAAGCATAGGCATAATAACGTTAACACGGCGAGCCTTTCCGCCCATAGCGGCGATGATACGCTTAAGGTCGGCAAAATGATCGTCGGGGCTCATGGGAACCTCTTTGCCGTACATATTGTAGGTCACGCTGTAGTTAAAGCAGTCGCAGATGATGTATGCGTCAAGTCCTCTGGCCGAGTGCTTGAAAACGCCCTTTGCTTCGCCCGTACCGAAACGGGGACAGCTTGCGTTGATGACGAAAGACTTCTCGTCGGGAGTGCCTCTCCACTGCATAAGATAATAGTCGACCTGCTTTGCGATCTCCTCACATCCGCGCATTGCAACGATTGCGAGATCACCGTAAGGTGCGTGTGTTAAATCGATAGATGCCATAAAAACCCTCCGTAAAAAATATATTACTATAATATAATAACATAAATTCGACAGTTTACAAGAAAAAATTTAACATTTGAGCGAAATTTGTTAAAATGCTTTAAAATACTATTTTTTTCCTGCGGCTTCGACGGCATTTCGTATAACGAAACCGTTTTCGGTAAGAAGCTTTTCGGACGCTTCATAGTCCTCGCCGGTTATGTCGCAGACGATTCGTATCATACGGTCGCGAAGCTTTATATTGGAGGGCTTAAGGTTTATCATAAGGTTTTCGTAAACGTAGCCCTGCTTTATCATAACGGCTGTAGATATCATATTAAGAATCATCTTGTGGGAGGAGCCGGCCTTCATTCGGGTAGAGCCCGTAACCACCTCTGCACCCGTATCGGGATGAATGGCGATATCTGCCACCTTTTCAATGGGAGAATCCTCGTTGCAGGTAAGGGCAATTTTAAGTGCTCCTGCCGTTGTTGCCGCGTCGAAAGCGCCCAGCACGTAGGCGGCGCCCCCGGCAACCGATATACCGATAACGCTGTCCAACCCGGTTATACCATAGGCCGAAAGGTCGCGGTCTCCTGCCTCGCGGTTGTCTTCACTGCCCTCGGTAGCTTTTCTCAGGGCTCCGTCACCGCCTGCAATTATGCCGATAACGCGGTCGTGAGCCACACCGTAGGTGGGGGGACATTCCGAAGCATCTAAAACGCCGAGTCTGCCCGAAGTTCCGCAGCCGATATAGAAAAGTCTTCCGCCTTTTGCCATACGCTCGCAGATGGCGTCGATGGCCTGTCCGATGGCCTCGAGCTGACTGTCAATGGCATTTACCGCGTTTTTATTTTCCTGCTGGATCACCTTGACCATATCGGCGGTAGACATTTTGTCGATATGTTTGGTGTTTTCGTTTCTCATTTCTGTTTTAAGCATTGCTTATCTTCCTTTCTCTTGCTAACCACTCAAACCCGATTCGGGTTTGAATGCTTTGGCCAGGGTAACGGCACCGTAAACGGGTGGGTCGGTGTAAACTCCCAGGGTGATTCCGTCATCCAAATATTTCTTTATCATCGGCACAAGCAGGTCTTTTCTGCTCATAAGTCCGCCGACTATGACCGCCCTTATCTCTTTTTCTCCCGAAATAGTTTTGGCGCGGTTTATAAGCTCGGCAATAACCATAGAGTTACGGTCTAAAATGCCTTTTGCAACCTCGTCTCCCATATCGGCCGCCTCAAAAACGGCAGGTGCAAAGGAGGCCAGCTCCCTTTTACCGCCCTTATAAAGGTCGGCTATGGCGTCAAGCATTTTTTCTTTTCCGCTTTTTTCCTTTATGCGCTCGTAAAGGGGGGTGAGGGGCAGGCTTCCTTCCTCCATAAGCAGGGAGTAATAGATCCCGTCCCGACCGATATAGTAGCCGTCGCCGCCGTTTTCAAGAAGGTGGCCCCAGCCTCCGACGCGGGTAAGCCTATCTCCCTGCTTAATAAAGGCGATGCTTCCCGTGCCTGCAATTACGGCGATACCGTCATCCTCGCCAAGAGCCGCCGCAACGGCATTTTCGGCGTCGCTTCCATTAGAAAAGGAGGCAAAACGGAAGGTGGAAAGCAGGTCGGGTATTCTCTGTTTAAAGTCTCCCGTAATTCCTCCCGCAATTCCTACAAAGGCCGAAACCATAGATGGGTCGATGCCGTCAAGAACCTGCTCGATTCCGCTTTTTAGCAGCTTAAGGCAGTTTTCCAGTCCGATATCTACGGGGTTACTGCCCCCGAGGATCACGCGGGAGACCACCTTGCGGTTTTTGTCGCAAAGCAGAAACTCGGTCTTGGTGGCGCCGCCGTCAACTCCCAAATAGTAGTTGGGCTCGGTACTGTCTAAAAGAAGCTCGTCTATAGAGACCCCTAAAAGGGAAGAAAGCTTCGGTAAAATAATACTGGGGGTTACCGTCTCGCCGCTTTCCCATTTGGAAACCGATTTTTCGGTGTAACCGAGCTTTTCAGCAAGCTGTTTTTGTGTAAGCCCTGCCGCCTTTCTGCGGTATTTCAGATTCTCGGAAAATATTTTGGCATAATTCTTGTCGTCCATATAAACCTCCTTATAAGGGTTAATATAGTCTTATTATATCTCTGAATATTCACCTTTTCAACCTATTTTTAATAGAATTGGAAACCAAAACTCTATAAATAGTAGAGTTTTGGCGTAAATTTGACTTATGAAAGGGGAGGCGACAAAATAAGCCAAAAGCTTTTTGGAGGCAGAAAAAACGGAAATTAATAAAAGATCCCTCGATACGCTTTGTGCCGTATTATGTGAGGTAATGGGAATTTGTGCACCCACCGAGTCCGCCGCTCCCTGTGAAGAGCTTGTAGGCTACGTAAACGAAGTCTTTTCGGGCAGAAAGGCCGATAGGATCTTTATGTATAACCCCGATGCCGTGGCTCAGTGGATATATGAAAAATATCCCCGTTTTACCTCTGAAGCAAAAAGCCATATCGAAATAGAATTGCCCTTCTGTACCGTTCTACCCTGTGAGCAGAACAAATTTTCCTGTTACAAAACTGCACGGCACCTAAAAAAGATAAATTTTTAGTGGTATAAAAGGCGAAAAGACACGGTAATGCTGACGCATACCGTGTCTTTTTAACACATCAGACCGCAAAAAATTGCTTTTTTAGGCGTTTTGTCCTTTAGGATACGATCCGTTTGCACATTCTCTTTTTTCTATTTAAAGAAAAGCGGAAGGGGTTCAAGGAAGATTATGTCGTCTCTTTTCGCGGCGTCGCCTTCGGCCAGTACGGCACAGGCGGCGGCCTCGGTAGCGCCTGCGTTTTCTACAAGCTGACGGACCGATGCAAGGGACTCTCCTGTAGAGATAACGTCGTCAACGATAAGTACCTTTTTGCCCTTTATGAGGTTTACCTCGTCCTCACCAAGGTAGAGGGTCTGCTCCTTCTGGGTGGTTATGGAGCGGACGGTGACCGAAACGGGGTTACCCATATAGACCTTAACGCCCTTGCGAATAACCACGTAGGGCTTGCCCGACTGGCGGGACATTTCATAGGCAAGGGGGATGCTCTTAGCCTCGGGAGTAATAATATAATCGAACTCGGGAACCTTACCGAGAAGCTCGGTTGCCGCGGCTACCGTTATTTCGGTATCGCCGAAGAGAATAAAGGCGGCGATATCAAGGCTATCCGACACGGGGAATTTTTTAAGATTCCTCTCCAGTCCCGCGATTTTCATAGTATAAAATTCAGACATAGTATTACCTCTTTCATTTGCCGTAAGGCAAATTTCGTCCGCGGTGAGCGGATTTCATCTGTCGAAGCAAAATTTCATTGAAATACCGATACGGCATTTCTTAGCCGGGAGGCCACTGAAGATTTCTTCCGGCAAGCAGGTGAAAATGAATGTGACCGACCGTCTGTCCGCCTTCTTCGCCGCAGTTATTAACCACGCGGAAGCCCTTTTCGAGGTTTTCCTGCTCGGCAATTTTAGCGACAGCCTCAAAAACCTTTGCAATAAGGTGGCTGTTTTCTGCATTTATTTCTGCGGCAGATTTTATATGCTCTTTAGGAATTACTATCGCGTGGAAGGGAGCCTGAGGGTCGATGTCTTTGAAGGCATCGACCCACTCGTCCTCATAAATTTTGGTGGATGGGATATCTCCTGACACTATTTTACAAAAAAGACAATCAGCCATTTTTATTCTCCTATCATAGAAGCGATAATGTCCTTAGCGGCGGCCACAGCTTCGGCAGCCTTGGCGACATCCTTACCGCCTGCCATTGCGCTGTCGGGTTTTCCGCCACCGTTACCGCCTGCAAGTTTAGCAACCTCGCGGACGATGTTTCCTGCATTTGCGCCCCTCTTTACAGCCTCGGCGCCTGCGGCGGCGCAGAAGGTGAGCTTTTCGCCGTTAACTGCGGCAAAGAGGCAAACCGCGCTCGGGTTGTCGCCCTTGACCTGATCGCACATAGAGCGAAGCTCATTAGGATTCATGCCGTCAAGCTGTGCGGTGATTATCTTAACTCCGTTTACGTCGGCGGCAGAGTTCATCATATCGGAGATCTTGGAGCCTGCAAGCTTTGCTTCAAGGGCATCTATCTTCTTGCCTGCTTCGCGGAGGTCATCCGAAACCTGACGTGCCTTTGCGGCAATATCCATTACGTTATTGCTCTTAAGGGCGGAGGCAGTTTCTTCAATGGTGGACTTGAATCTGTTTAAAAGGTCGAGCACGTTTGCGCCTGTTACGGCCTCAATACGGCGGACACCTGCGGCTACAGAAGATTCGGAAACAATTTTGAAAAGTCCGATCTTTGCAGAGTTGTCTACGTGGGTACCGCCGCAGAATTCAATAGAGAAATCGTCGGCGGCGACAACGCGAACGGTATCACCATATTTTTCTCCAAAGAGGGCCATTGCACCAAGCTTTTTGGCCTCTTCTATAGGCATTTCGTTGTTTGCGACCTCTATAGCGGCAAGAATCTTCTCGTTTACAAGGTTTTCAACCTTTGCGGTCTCTTCTGCGGTAAGGGCTGAGAAGTGGGTGAAGTCGAAGCGGACTACAGCCTCGTTTACAAGCTGACCTGCCTGCTCAACGTGGGTGCCAAGCACCTGTCGTAAAGCGGCCTGGAGAAGGTGAGCGGCGGTGTGGTTTCTTCTGATGGCGCTTCTTCTGTCTATGTCGATAGCGGCCTCAACGGTATCGCCAACGGAAAGGGCGCCGCTTTCAACCTCAACCATATGGGTGAAGATATCGTTTGCCTTGGTGGTGTTATTTACGTTTAAGGTGCAGGTGGCAGACTTAATAACGCCCGTATCGCCGACCTGACCGCCGCCTTCACCGTAGAAGGGGGTCTTATCTAACACAACAATAGCTTTATTGCCTTCGGATACCATATCGGTGAGCTCTCCGTCAACCGCAATGGCAACGACCTTTGCGCAGACGGTGTTCTCGGTATAGCCGACAAATTCGGTTTTTGCTACTCCCTCGAAGGAGATTCCGTCGCTCTTCCAGGACTCACCGTCGGAAGCCTTTCTGGAATCACGGGCACGCTGACGCTGTGCCTCCATAAGAGCCTTGAATTCGTCCTCGTCAACCGTCATACCTTTTTCGGCAAGAATATCAACCGTAAGGTCGAAGGGGAAGCCGTAGGTATCGTAGAGCTTAAATGCATCCTCGCCCGAAAGCTTTCCGCCGTCCTTTGTAAGGTCCTCAAGCATAGAGAGACCTAAATCAATGGTCTTTGCAAAGGCCTTTTCCTCGTTGGAAATAACCTTTAAGATAAAGTCCTTTCTGTCGGTAAGTTCGGGATAAGCCGACTTGTTTTCGCCGATTACCACCTCAACCATTTCGGGAAGGAAGGCGCGGGTGATGCCCAGAAGTCTTCCGTGACGGGCGGCACGGCGGATAAGGCGGCGGAGCACGTAGCCTCTGCCCTCGTTGGAGGGAACAACGCCGTCGCAGATCATAAAGGTTGCGCTTCTGGCGTGGTCGGTAATGGCACGGATGGAGATATCATTATTCTTATCCTCGCCGTAGGTCTTGCCAGAAATGGAGCAAACGGTGTCGAGGATCTTACGGACCGTATCGACCTCGAACATATTGTCAACACCCTGCATTACGCAGGCAAGACGCTCGAGACCCATTCCGGTATCAATGTTCTTATGCTCAAGCTCGGTATAGGTGCCGTCGCCCATATTGTTGAACTGGGAGAAAACGTTGTTCCAGATCTCCATATAGCGGTCGCACTCACATCCGGGCTTACAGTCGGGACTTGAGCAGCCGTATTTTTCGCCGCGGTCGAAATATATTTCGGAGCAGGGTCCGCAGGGACCTGTGCCGTGCTCCCAGAAGTTGTCGGCCTTGCCGAGCTTAACTATCTTGCGCTCCTCAACCCCGATAACGTCGCGCCAGAGGGCAAAAGCCTCGTCGTCCTCCTCATAGACCGAGGGCCAGAGAAGGTCTGCGGGAATTTCAAGAGTTTCGGTCAAAAACTCCCAAGCCCAC
>CAZRHF010000052.1:0-8032 GCA_964599835.1 uncultured Eubacteriales bacterium
GCTTTATGTGCATAGGGGCGCTTTTGAATAGTTCCGAACTGGCGGATGCAACCTTGTTTTTGTTTAGGTCGAAGATATTATAGGATAAAATTGAAGATTTAACCTTATATAAAGTTTCGCCGTTGGTGTTTAAGATCTTGTAAGAATGTGTAAAAAGCTCAATAAAGTATGTAAGAACAAAAAGTCTAAATGGGTTTTCCTTTATAACGTAACGCATAGTAGTCCTCCTTAATCAAACTGTGCGTTATAAAGCGCCTTATAATGACTGTCATAGCTCATAAGGGTCTCGTGATTTCCTTGCTCTACGATATCGCCGTTTTTAACTACGAGAATATTATCCGCATTCTGTATGGTGGAAAGTCGGTGGGCGATAACAAAGCAGGTCTTATCCTTCATAAGGTTTCGCATTGCGCTTTGTATCAGCTTTTCGGTTCTTGAGTCAACGTTGGAGGTGGCCTCGTCGAGAATTAGCATCTGCGCCTTGGAAAGCATTGCACGTGCGATAGTAAGCAGCTGTTTTTGTCCCTTTGAAATTGTTGTTCCGTCGTCTGTAAGTACGGTATCATATCCTTCGGGAAGCTTTTCGATAAAGGAGTGTATATGGGCCTGCTTTGCCGCCTCTATTATCTCCTCGTCGGTAGCATCGGTACGGCTGTAGGCAATATTTTCCCTGACTGTGCCGTGGAAAAGCCAGGTGTCCTGCAGAACCATACTGTAGGACGCTCTCAGTGATGCTCGGCTTATATCCTTAATGGGATGCCCGTCGATAAGTATCTCGCCCGAGTCGATGTCGTAGAACCTCATAAGCAGATTTATAATGGTGGTCTTTCCTGCTCCCGTAGGTCCTACTATGGCAACCACGCTTCCGGGCTCTGCTCTGAAGGAAAGATCGTGTATAATGGTCCTTTCCTTGTTATAGCCGAAGCTGACCTTTTTAAGCTCTACAAGACCGTTTGCTTTAGTAAGTTCTATTGCGTTTTCGCGGTCCTCGGGCTCGGGATCCTCGTCGATAAGTCTGAAAACGCGCTCAGCCGCCGTTGTTGCCGACTGAAGCTCGCTTATGATGTTTGCAAACTCGTTGATAGGGCCCGAAAACCTTCTTGAATAAAGTACGAAGGAGGAAATATCTCCCAGAAGTATCTTTCCCGCAAAGAAAAGAAGTGCGCCCAGAACGCTTACAAGTGCCAAAGATAGGTTGTTTATAAGGTTCATGCTCGGTCCCATAAAGGAGCCGTAATAATCGGCCTTAAAATAACTCTGTACCGCCTTGTCGTTATGTTCATCAAAGCGCGCACACATTTCTTCCTCACGGTTATAGGCCTTGACCGTCTTTTGTCCCGAAAGGATCTCCTCAACGTAGCCGTTTAGCTCGCCAAGCTTTTCGTTTCGGTCGCGGAAAAGGGGGCGTACCTTCTTGCTCATATATCCCGTAAATAGGAAGGAAAGGGGAATAGTAACTACAAACACGGAAACCAGAGTAGGGGATATGACTATCATCATTATAAGACTTCCCACAACCGTTATAACCGAGGAACATATCTGCACGAAGTCGGTGGAAAGGGAGGTGTTGATGGTGTCGATATCGTAGGAGATACGGTTTATAAGGTCTCCTATCTGATGCTTGTCGAAAAAGCCTACGGGAAGCTTGGTGAAATGGTCGAAAAGGTCCTTGCGCATAGCCATGGCGACCTTACGCCCAAGCCGTATCATAATTATGTTAAGTATAAAGGAAAAGCCTGCACTTACAAGGTAGAATATAAGCATAAGCAGACAGTAAAGAGTGACCGTTCCGAAATCCACCTTATCTTTTCCGACAATGGCGTTTATGGCATTACCCGAAAGCTTAGGGCCCACAAGGGCAAGAAGATTTCCCGTAATCGCCAGGAAGGTTGCAAGTATAAGGGTGCCTTTAAAGCGGTAGAGATATTTCCACAGCCTTTTTAAAACTGCGGCCTGACGCTTTATGGAAACAGGCTCCTTTTCGCCTGCAGGCATTTTGCCTATTTTAACAGGTGCCGCCATTATACTCCACCTCCCATCTGTGTTTCGGCAATTTCGCGGTACATCTCACATTCCTTCATAAGGGTAGCATGATCTCCGCAGGCCACTACCTCCCCGTTATCGAGAAGCAGTATGACGTCGCTGTTCATAACCGACGAAACTCTTTGCGCCACGATAACGGTGGTAGGGGAAGGATCAAGCCCGCCGATAGCCGCTCTCAGTGCCGAGTCGGTCTTATAGTCGAGGGCGGAAGAGGCATCGTCGAGGATAAGTATTTCGGGGTTTCCCGCAAGGGCACGGGCAACAAGAAGCCGCTGTCTTTGTCCGCCCGAAAGGTTATGACCCGACATTTCCAGCTCGTAATCAAGACCCCGCTCGTTTATAAAGTCGGATGCCTGAGCGTTAATTACCGCCTCGTCTATTTCTTCGGTGGTAATTTCACGCTCGAAACGCAGGTTATCCTCAACCGTTCCCGCATACAAAAAGTCGTTCTGCATAGCGATTCCGAAACGGCCTCTGAGTTCTTCGGGGGTCATTTTTCTTATATCCTTACCGTCGATATATATTGCTCCGCTGTTGGGATCGTAAAATCTCATAAGAAGCTTTATAAGGGTGGTCTTTCCGCAACCCGTTGCTCCTATAATACCCAGTGTGCCGCCCGATCTAAGACTGACCGATACGTCGTGGAGATTATCCTTAATTCCGTTATAGGAAAAGCATACCTTATCAAATACGATCTTGGCATCGGTGCTGATATCCTCTTTCGGTGTGGCATCTGCAAAGATTTCCTGCTCGTCCTTTTCGTCTAAAACCTCGGAAATTCGGTTCATACTGGCGATTCCCTTTGAGCACATAATAAACAGACGGGTAACCGCCATCATAGCGTTCAGTATAATGGTAAAATAACTCATAAAGGCAATTATCTTACCAACCTCCGAAAGTCCCGCGTCTACGCGTATAGCACCTACGAAGATTACCGCAACCAGTCCTGCATTAAGGAGGACCTGCATAACCGGGCTTGTGATGCCCATAATAATTGCGGCAGAGGTGTCGTTTTTGCCAACCTCGTTGTTGCTGTCGTCAAAACGCTCCTTTTCAAAATCGGTTTTGGAGAGGGCCTTTATGACCCTGACCCCCACGATGTTCTCGCGAACGATGCGAACCATCTTGTCGGTGCTGGTCTGCACCTTGTCGTAAAGGGGAATACCTTTTTTAGAAACAAAGTAGACCACAAAGCAAATAACAGGCAGGGCACAGAGAAGTACACAGGTCAGCACGGGCTCCATCGAAAAGGTCATAATAACGCCGCCTATAAGAAGAATGGGGGCGCGAATACCCATTCTCTGCATCATTCCGACCATACGGTGAATGTTGTAGGTGTCCCCCGTAAGTCGCATTTCCAGGGTCGGAATTGAATAATCGTTAATCTGCTTCTCCGAAAGATTAATGGTCTTTTTAAACAGATCCGACCTCAACTGCCGTACCGCATCTCTTGTGGTAGAGGCGGCGATTCGGTTAGCAACGATGTTTCCTATCCAGGCTATTGCGGCACAAAGTATCATAACTCCACCCCATATAAATATGGTGCGGATATCGTCGCTTTTCTGTGCGGCAGGAACAACATTATCAAGAAGATGGGCCAGTATGTATGGTAGGAACAGGTCCATAATTGAGCCGATAAACTTAATTATCGTACCGAAGGTCATCAATCCTGCAACCGGTTTTAAATAGTAAAAGAGCTTTCTCATTTTTCGCTCTCCTTTGCACCAAGAAGTGCCTTATCGAGAAGAGCTTTAAGCTGATCTATTTCCTCTTCACTTAAACCTTTAAGCATGATTTTATTCCACTGCTCAATAACCGAGGCCACCGTTTCGCGGGATCTCAAAGCTTTCTCGGTAGGGTATACCCGACATACCCGCTCGTCCTCGGGATCCTTTCTAATCTCGATCATTTCGGTAGCTTTAAGCTTTTCAATTTGCCGCGTTACGTTACTTTTGTTAACGTGCAGATGTGATGCGATCTCATCCTGACGGCAACCCTCGTGACGGCAGATATAAAAGAGGTATGGGTACTGAACACCTCGGAGTCCCGTCTCGTTTTCCACTCTGTTATAAAACTGTATGGCAAAGCGGTGAAGCACGCTTATATAGCCCGATACGTGTCGCATAATTTCCTCCAACCAAATATTAGTTGCGTTTGCAACTAATTATATTATAAAGCACCGTTCCGTATATGTCAACACGTCTTTTGCATTTTCATCCGAAAACCTCAAAGGCCGCAACGATTTTCAGAATATCCTTATCTATAAGCTCCCTGCCGTAAGCCGAAAGAAAGGCATCGGCATATTTATCGGTCTTCAGATTAAATTCAAGCGACCAGAGTCCCCAGAAAATATCAATGTGTCGGTCGCCGATACCGCCGTTCCCGAGGTCTATAAATCCGCTGAAACGAAAATTGTCCAGCATTATGTTGGGAAGACAGTAATCTCCGTGGATAAGCACATCGTTTTTAAGGGCGGTTTTACCCGCCATTGCTGCTGCATAAGCCTCTTCAGGGGAGGCGTAACCAAAACTGTCGGGAAAGTGAGAGCGGTCAAAGTTACCCGTTTTATAGTTATGTTCGGCCAGGGAAACGTAGCTTTTTATTCTGTTATTTACGGGGCAGTCGGAGGCATCGGTTTCGTGAAGATTACGAAGGGTCTCGCCCAAAAGTTCCGCAAGGCGCAGGGGCTCAGAAAGATATTTTTCGAAGGTGCAGTCCTCACCCTTTACCGCCGCAGTAAGAAGGAAGTCTTTTTCGTCAGAATAATAGTCTATAACCTCAGAACCCAGTCCTTTTTTGTGAAAGTACTTTGTAAGCGACGCTTCGGTCTGAAGAGTTCCTTTGTCGCTGACTTTGAGATAATATCCGTCGTTCTTGTCTATAAAATACACCCTTGCCGCTTCCGAACAACTGCTGTCGTAAATATTTGCGCCGTATAAAAAGCGCAGAATCCCCTCGGGAATCTGCGCAGGGTATTTTTTCAAGAGGGTTCTTTTCATCGCTTATCCTCCTTACTGCCGAACAGATCGTTGCATATAACGTCGAAAACGGTTACACGGTCATCGGTCACGGTATAGGTTTTGATATTATGGTTTCTGAATCCGTCGGCAAAATATCCGTTTTTCCATATAAAACATTCGCATTTTTCCATAAGTGAACTATCGTCACACCAATATGTCCAGTCATCCTCGGTATCGTGTATTTTAACGTTGCTATATAACTTTTCCGCAGTAATGTCGTCAAACAGCAAGCCTATAACCTCGTATTTAGAAAGATATTTTTCTTCTCTCAGCATAGGTATTACCCGTTCAAGGTCAATATGGGTGCCTTCAATAACGTATTTGATTCCGCCGTAAAAGTTTGGACCTTCGCTTAGCTCCTTAAGATAGCCGCAAAGAAAACCTCCGAATCTTTCTGCGATTTCAAGTGCTTTTCCGTCGTGTCTTATCCCACATTCGGGGATCTGCTCGAAGGCGCAAATTATATCGTCAAGGGATATGATACTGTAGCCGTATTCCTTTGCAATCTTTCTGGCGAGAGTGGTCTTACCGCATCTCGGTGCACCGATTATAAGAATATTCTTTTCCATATTTATTCTCCAAGTTTTTTATAGAAATTATTTTTCTGTTGCAAAAACAACCGAATTTATTATTCAATTATATTATAATATACTCAGCAAATCAAGATAGGTTTTATCATAAAAACGATTGAATTTGCAGGATATTAATGCTATAATAACATAAAATACTTTCAAGAGGTAAGAACCTATGAATATTACAAACAGTATTAAATATATCGGCGTCAACGACCGTAATATAGACCTTTTCGAAGGGCAGTACGTTGTTCCGAACGGAATGGCCTATAACTCATACGCTGTAATCGACGAGAAGATCGCAATAATGGATTCTGTCGACGCAAACTTCGGCAAGGAGTGGCTCGATAATATAGCAGAAGCCCTCGGTGGCCGTAAGCCCGACTATCTTGTGGTTCAGCATATGGAGCCCGACCATTCCGCAAACATCACTACCTTCGCCGATACCTATCCCGAGGCTAAGATAGTTTCCTCCGACAAGGCTTTCAAAATGATGAAAAACTTCTTCGGAACCGACTTTGCCGACCGAAGAATCGTAGTAGGGGAGGGCGATACCCTTTATCTCGGTAACCGCGAGCTGACCTTCGTAACCGCTCCTATGGTGCATTGGCCTGAGGTTATCGTTACCTACGACAGCACCGATAAGGTTCTTTTCTCGGCTGACGGCTTCGGAAAATTCGGTGCCTTAGATGCTCAGGAGGACTGGGCCTGCGAAGCCCGCCGCTATTATATCGGAATCGTGGGCAAATACGGTATGCAGGTTCAGGCTCTGCTTAAAAAGGCCGCAAGCCTTGATATAAAAATTATCTGCCCCCTTCACGGCCCCGTTTTAACCGAAAATCTTGGCTATTATCTGAATCTCTATAACACCTGGTCAAGCTATGTTCCCGAGGAAAAAGGTATTACCATTGCATACACCTCGGTTTACGGAAATACTAAAAAGGCGGTAGAAATTCTTGCCGAAAAGCTTGAAAAAACAGGCATCAAGGTTGCTGTAAACGACCTTGCCCGCTGTGATATGGCCGAAGCGGTTGAGGACGCCTTCCGTTACGACCGTTTGGTGCTTGCCACAACGACCTATAATGCCGATATTTTCCCCTTTATGCGTGAGTTTATAAATCACCTCACTGAGCGTAATTTTCAGAATCGCACCGTTGCCCTTATCGAAAACGGAAGCTGGGCACCTACTGCCGTAAAGGTTATGAGGGGAATGCTGGAGGGCTCTAAAAATCTCACCTTCACCGAAAATACCGTAAAAATCATGTCGGCAGTAAACGACGAAACAGAACTTCAGCTTGAGGCTTTGGCAAAAGAGCTTTCAGGAGATACTACTTATTCAGATGGAGGTGAAAGCACAGTGAAATACGTATGCGATGCATGCGGATGGGTCTACGACGAAACCGTAGGCGATCCCGATAACGGAATTGCTCCCGGAACAAAGTTTGAGGACCTTCCCGACGATTTTGCCTGTCCCCTTTGCGGCGTAGGTAAGGATATGTTCTCCGCAGAATAATAAATATCTTGAAAAGAAACAAAAAACTTTGCAGCTTGCACTGCAAAGTTTTTTGTTATTCGTCTTTAGGTAAGCTCTTCAAAAACGCTATCATCATGGGAAGGGAGATCAGAGCCGAGGTAAAATATGCAAGAGGTTGTGCCAGTTCGATCCCCAAAATTCCGATAAACTGCGGAAGGATAAGGCAGATAGGTATAAAGATAAGTCCGCTCTGCAGGCAGGAAAGAATGAGTGCGGGCAGACTTTTGCCGATACTCTGAAACAGCATAGTCGCTACTACCGATACGGGGAGGAAGAGCAGAAATACACACATGATCCGAAGAGCCTCGCCGCCCGTCTGTACCACTAAAGCCTCTTTGCGGAAAAGGGATATGATCTGAGGGGCGAGGGTGAAGCAGACCGCCGAGATAAGTCCCATAAATGCGGTGCCGAAGCCAAGGGTAAACCAGGTTCCTTTCCTGACTCTGGAAAATTTCTTTGCACCGTAGTTAAAGCCCGATACCGGTTGGAAGCCCTGACCTATGCCGAGACCCACGCAGAAAATAAGGCTGGAGGTCCTGCCAACGTAGCCCATAGCGGCAATGGCGGCATCACCGAAGGTCTTTGCCTGGGCGTTAAGCACCATGGTAGATACGCTGTTAAGTCCCTGCCTGGCAAGGCTGGGGAGTCCCGTACCGATAATATCTGAGAGGAGTTTAAATTCCCTGCTTACAAACCGAAGGGATATTTTGCTTTGAGTTTTCTTCATAACGAACATAGACAGAAGTATGAGAAATGAAATAAGCTGGGAAAGTGCCGTAGCAAGTCCTGCGCCGCCTATTCCCATATTAAGTGTAAAAATAAACAGCGGGTCGAGTATGATATTCAAAACGCCGCCCGACGTC
>CAZRHF010000052.1:8042-14570 GCA_964599835.1 uncultured Eubacteriales bacterium
GACGTCAGGCCCACCATAGCAAGGGTGGCTTTCCCCTCGTAACGAAGAATATTATTAAGGACACAACTGGAGGTCATAATGGGAGCGGCAAGAAGTATCCAGAACCCGTAATCCTTGGCGTATGGGAGTATGGTGTTGGTGCTTCCGAGAAGCCGCATAAGAGGCTCGAGGAGAATAAGTCCCGCCGTCGTAATAACAAGTCCGCAAAGCAGAGCTCCGAAAAATCCGGTGGAGGCGTACCTGCTTGCCTTGTCTATCTGCTTATTGCCCAGCATTCGGCTGATATTACTTCCCGCACCGTGACCGAACATAAATCCAAAGGCCTGAAGTATGGACATAATTCCGAATACGATACTTGTTGCACCGCCGGCACTAAGGGATACCTGACTGACGAAATAGGAGTCGGCCATATTGTAAACGTTTGTAATCAGCATACTTATGGTGGTGGGTATGCCCAGAGTCAAAACCAGTCTTGCAACGGGTGTTTCGGTCATTTTGATATACTGTTTGTCTGCGCTTGATAATGTTTTTTGATCCATATTTTAATTTCTAACCTCCACCGGAGTTTGTCCGGTAAGCTCCTTAAACACCAAATTGAAATTTCTAATGCTTTGGAATCCGCTCATCTGAGCGATCTCGGTAACCGAAAGCTCGGTGGTCTGAAGGAGCTCGGATGCCGCCTCGACACGGTAATTGTTTAAAAGGGCATTGAAATTAATTCCATATCCCTTGTTTAAAAGACGGGAGAGATAATGATATTCATAACCAAACTCTTCCGCCAGATTTTTAAGGCTGATGCTTTCGGTATAGTGCGCCGCTATCCAGTCAAGCATCTGACCGACGATAAAGTCGTTGTCCTTCTTTGCAGAGGTGAGAGGCACCGATTTTAAGTAATCGTCGCATATAGCGTAAAAGCATCCCTTTCTTAAAAGCAAGCCGCCTTCCTCTTCAATAAGACAATTCTTTATGATCTCAAAAATCGGTTTGCTGAGGGTGAAAAAGGAGCTTTCGCCCTGCTTACCTTTAAGCATGGCGGTAAATTTCGGCACATAGTCTTCGCCGAAAACAGCAACCCAGGCTTCAGCCTTTCCGTTTACCTCAAACTGGTGTATCTGATTTGAAAGCACCAAAGCGGCTTGTCCCTCGGATAAAACGGAGCTTTTACCGTTTACCGTAACCGAAAGGTCGCCGTAAAGACAAAGAATGAATTCCAAATTACGGTGGAAGTGGGGCTGATATACAGTATCCTTATATCTTACGAAATTATAGTTGTAATTTCCTTTGGAATTATGAGGCTGATGATATATCATAGTTTCTCCAAAAAGATAAAATGTTGCTACCTTATTATAACATATTACTTTTAAAAATCAAGGCCCTATAATATAATTAAGAAAAATAGAGTATGGGAGGGATAATGCTTTGAAGGGAACAATTTTTTCCATTGAAGAATTTTCTGTTTTCGATGGCCCCGGAATCCGTATGACGGTGTTTTTAAAGGGTTGTCCCCTTCGCTGTATGTGGTGTCACAGTCCTGAGGGTCAAAGCTTTTCTCCCGAAATAATCCGTTCGCCAAACGGATGTCTTTCCTGCGGAGCCTGCGAAAAGTTCTCCGAAAACGGAGTGTTTACCGAAAAAAGCATTTCTGCCTGTCCTCGGAATTTGTTAAGGGTTTGCGGCGAATTGATAACGCCTGCGGAGCTTACCTCCCGAATAGTAAAAAAGGCCGATATGCTGAACGTTGCCGGCGGCGGAATAACCTTCTCGGGCGGTGAGCCGCTGAGTCAAAGCGAATTTTTGTATTCCTGCCTTAAACTGCTGAAAGGAAAAACCAACCGTGCTCTGCAAACAAGCGGCTTTTCAGACAGCGAAACCTTTAAAAAGCTTATAAGCGAATGTGACTATCTGCTTTTCGACCTTAAACTGATGGACGACGAAAAGCATATAGAGTATACGGGACAAAGCAACGTCAGAATTTTAGAAAACTACCGGATTCTTGCCGCCTCCGGTATTCCCTTTATGACCCGAATCCCCCTTATCCCCACCGTAAACGATACCGAGGAAAATATAGAGGCCACCGCCGCTTTTATGTATGAAAACGGGATAGGCCGAATCGAGCTTCTGCCCTATAACACCTCGGCAGGTGCAAAATATGCCGCTGCAGGAAGAAAATATTCTCCGACCTTCCCCGAAGCTATAAAACCCGAAACACATATCGACATATTTAAAAAATACGATATAGAGGTGACCGTGCTATGACCGAAAAAGTAAAAAAGTATCTCGATTTTCACCTTTCCCGAGCCTATCGCAAAAACCGCACCGAAGCGGATTTCGATCTTTCGGAATATAAATCCTTGGACGAAAACCTTTACGCCGCTGAGGTGTTTACAGCCTGCGCAAAGAGCGAGGAACCTTTGTTTTATGAGAACGACATTTTCGGCTTTAACAGAGGGAGCGTTATTGTTGCCGATGACGCAAAGGCCTGGAAAATAGACAACATTACCCCGAATTATTCTGCGCTTATCGACAGCGGCACCGAAGCCGTAAAAGAACGCATAAAGGCCTATATGACGGTTGCAGATGAAAAACAGAATAATTTTTATACCGCCGCCATAAAGGTGCTGGATGCCTTTGAAGACCTGGCAGACAGATATAAGGCCGCCGCTAAGGAGCAGGGCAACGATATGCTGTATAAAGCGCTTTGTAGCGTCCCCCGTAAGGCGGCAAACAGCTTTTACGAGGCCTGCCTATATCAAAAAATGATAATTTTCGTGCTTCGCCTTGTAAACCCCTGGCATTTGACTCTCGGCCGATTCGATCAGTATATGTATAAATACTACCTTGCCGATAAAGAAAAGGGAATGACCGAGGAGGAGCTTTTCGAAATACTCCAGCTATATTTTATCTCCCTTAATATGGATACCGATATTTACGGCGGAGCACAGCAGGGTGATAACGGTCAGAGTATGGTGCTCGGCGGTTATGATTTAGTCGGAAACGATATGTATAACGAGCTTTCCGAGCTTTGTATAAAAGCCTCCTGCGAGCTCTGTCTTATCGATCCGAAAATAAATATCCGCGTATCCAAGAAAACTCCGCGGGAACGTTATCTCCTTGCAACCAAGCTTACGAAAATGGGTCTTGGCTTCCCTCAGTATCTTAACGACGATATTGTTGTTCCGGCCCTTATAAAGCTGGGTTATGCACCCGAGGATGCCGCAGATTATTCCGTAGCGGCCTGCTGGGAATTTATAATTCCCGGAAAGGGTCTTGACGTACCTAACACAGGGAACATTTGTGTTCCGAGACTGGTAAATCAGGCGATAATGAACGACCTTAAAACCTCCGAAACCTTCGAAGAACTACTTCGTGCGGCCGAAAGGGAACTGCTTGAATTTATCAACCGTCAGATTGAAGACTGCAAAAACAACCGACCCTATACGGTATATGAAAACCATCCATTTCTGTCTCTTTTAATCAGCGGATGCATAGAACAGGGAACCGACCTTAAATACGTAAAGGGCTGTTACCGTAATTTCGGAAGCCACAGTACCGGCCTTTCGGCTGCCGCCGATGCTCTTGCCGCCGTAAAAAAGGTTATCTATGATGATAAAACGGTAGAAAAAGACCGCCTGCTTACCGGACTCGATACCGATTTCGAAAACGATCCCGACCTTCGTAATTTGCTTATCTCCTGTCCAAAGGTAGGCAATGACGACGACTATGCCGATAGTCTTATGGTGCATATAATGAAATTCATTGCTGAAAATCTTAACCGTCGTCCAAACGGACTCGGAGGAATCTGGCGAAGCGCCACGGGAAGTGCACAAAACTACTACTATTCAGCCAAGGACGATCCCGCCACCGCCGACGGACGTAAGGCCTTCACACCCTATCCCTGCAGTTATTCACCAACCCTTATAGGCCGTTTAAACGGACCTCTTTCGGTCATCCGCTCCTTTACAAAACCCGATCTTACCGAGTCCTGCAACGGCGGACCTATGACGATGGAGGTCCACGACAACGTCTTCCGAAACGAGATGGGGGAGCATAAGGTTGCCGACATGGTAAAGCTCTTTATCGATATGGGCGGTCATCAGCTTCAGCTCAACGCCGTAAACCGCGACCGACTTTTAGATGCGCAGGCCCACCCCGAAAACTATCCCAACCTGGTCGTTCGTGTGTGGGGTTGGAGCGGTTACTTTGTAGAGCTTGACCCCGCTTTCCAGAATCATATAATCTCACGAACCGAATTTACTTTTTAATTGACTTAAGGTCCCGAATGTTTTATCATTAGATAAAGCCTTCGGGACTTTTTACTTGGTTTGATCGGAGTTATCTTATGAAACTTATAGCCTTTGGCGAAATTCTTTGGGATGTTTTTCCGAATAAAAGCTATATCGGCGGTGCACCCCTTAACTTTGCCGCCCACGCCGCAAAGCAGGGAAGCGAGGCCTACGCTATGTCTGCCCTCGGAAGCGATGCTCTCGGTAATGACGCGTTGGATTTTTTAAAGGATAAAGATATTAACACGAAATACGTTAACAGATCACCTCTCGAAACGGGCAAATGCAAGGTTACTCTTGACGAAAAAGGTATTCCTCACTATAATCTTTTAAGCGGAGTTGCCTGGGACGATATAGAAGGCGGAATCGAAGAAGATTTCGATGTTTTCTATTTCGGAACTTTAGCCCTCAGAAGCGAAAAGAATCTTGCTACCGTTAAAGGTATACTTAAAGAAAATCGCTTTAAGGAGGTCTTTGTCGATCTTAATATCCGTCCTCCGTTCTACAGCTCAAAAACCGTTTCCTTTGCAGCCGAAAACGCAACCGTCCTTAAGGTAAGCGACGAAGAACTGCCCGTATTCTTAAAAGAAGTCGGACTTGCTTTGGAAGAAACTCCCGAAAAGGCCGCCGAAATTATTTCTGAAAAGTATAACAACCTTAAACTGATAATAATCACCCTCGGTGAAAAAGGTGCCTTCTGCTTCGACACATTAGAAAATAAAGCCTATAAAACCGATGCGGTAAAGACCGAGGTGGTATCCACCGTCGGCGCAGGGGACAGCTTTTCGGCCTCTTTTATATGCGAGTATATGAAGGGGTCCGATATAGGCACCTGTCTTTCCTTCGCATCGAAGGTAGCCGCATTCGTCGTTTCGAAAACCGAAGCCATACCCGATTATCCAAATTCGTTTTAAAAAAACATCCCCGCGGTGAAATAGTCAATAGTTAGTAGACACAAAAAAATAAATTCAAGCTGCCAGTTCAAGTCTGTATTGGACTGGCGGTTTTCTTTTTAGTTTGCGAACAGGTCTTATGTAATTAAAATAATAAACAGTATCTTCAACGACTTTGTGAATGTCATCACACTTCCAATATTGGAAGTGTGATGACATTACGTCTTTAAATCGCCCAAAGAAAGATTCAATAACAGCGTTATCTCTCGGTGTTCCTGCTCTTGACATACTTTGAATTGTGTTGTAAGATTTAAGTAGGTTGCAATAACCTGCTGATGAGTACTGGGAGCCCTGATCGCTGTGGAAAAGGATAGGGGCACCGGTACTTTTTGCTTTTTCAAGGATCCGTTTAGCCGGCTTCATTACAAGGAAATTATCAAAAACATCACTTAATTCCCAATCAATAATCTCATTATTAAACAAATCTAAATAGCATGCGAGATAATACCACTTGTCTTTGTTTCTGATATATGTAACATCTGTCACGATTTTTTGCATAGGTTTATCCGCACGGAAATCTCGGTTTAAAATATTGGGAAATCTATCGTGTTCATTTCCCGACCCATCCTGTTCTGAATTCTTGCTTTTTCTAACAAAGCCACTAATCCCTAACCGTTTCATAGATTTATACACAGAAATATCGGAAACTACCCAGCCATATTCGTTTAATAGAGTATCTGCTATACTTCTGTATCCCTGTGACGGATAGTGAGAATGTACATCCGCAACATAGTAATCTAATTCCTGATGTTGCTGTTCGTATCTATTTAGGCTTCCTTTCCGTTTCAACCATTTGTAATACCCTGAACGAGAAACTTCATATACATCACATAATTCCATTACGGAATGATGTATACTTTCACGTTCAATGCAGGCATAGATTTGTTGTATTACTTTCTTTTGGCATCGCCCCTCTCTAGTTCTATGGATTTTTTTAACCGTACTATTTCCCCGTCTTTCTTTAGAAGTTCTCGCTCTAACAGTGCAATTTTGTACTCTAATTGCTCTGTTGGTGTGAGCTCTTTTTTGTTTGTATATTTTGCGAGTGGATTGCCAGGCTTACGCTTGTTAACAAGCGCATCTTCTCCACCTTCTAAATATTGCCTTGTCCACTGATAAATTAGTGAACTGTTTACTCCTGTATCTCGTTCTATACTTGTTAGTGTTTCTCCTGCCAAGTTACGTTTTACTAACGCTATTTTTTCATCTTTGTTATGACTTTTGTTTGTTCCACCCTTTGGTCTGCCCACTTTTTTCATCTCCTTTTCTTTATTCTAACATAAAAAATGATG
>CAZRHF010000053.1:0-14512 GCA_964599835.1 uncultured Eubacteriales bacterium
TTGATTTATAGAAAAAGAAAGGGAGACTACTTCTTTACGAAGTGTCTCCCTTCGGGGTCTTTTTTTATTTAGGTAAAAGGGAAATGGGAAAGGGGAAAAATGGCTACGCCGCTTTTTTAATACAAAATGCAAAGTGCAGAATGCAGAATGAATGTGTGCCTTCGGCACGATTTATATAAACGTCCGTGATGAAATTTACGTAAAAGTGAGCCTTCCCTTGACCTTGGGCGTTAGGCCCTCGGTCCTATATATATCCGTCGGAGACACCTCGCAACTGTTCACTGTTTCTCCCTCGGCCGAAGGCCGTTCCGTCGACAATTTGTGTTCACCCGTTGGCTTTGATCTCCTCCAAAAGCGCCGCACAGCCCCTTTCAATATCGGCGTAGGCGGTTTCGAAATCTCCCGAATACCAGGGGTCGGAGACCGAGGCAGACTCCCCCGCATACTCTAAAAGAAGCTTTATTCTGCCGTCGTTTTCGCCCTTCGTTATGCGGAGGATGTTCCGCATATTTGAGGCGTCCATTACGGGGATGTAATCAAAATTTTTATAGTCCTCATACTCAAAATGTACCGCACGTTTACCTACGCAGGATATCCCGTGTCGGGCCAATATCTCTTTGGCGGGAGGATAAACGGGGTTTCCTATCTCCTCAAAGCTTACGGCCGAGGAGGCTATCCCGAAATATTCTTCAAGCCCCGCTTTTTTTACCATATCCTTAAATATAAACTCCGCCATCGGACTTCTGCAGATATTGCCGTGGCAGACGAACATAACCTTTGTTTTCTTCATTTTTAACACCCCGTATACATTTTATATCAGTGCGAAGCTCTTGTCAACGGTGGTAATTGACGGACGGGGCGTTATATAGTATAATTAATATAAGGAGATGATAACGTGGCAGACGTGTATATTACCGAATGTGCTTCTTATGAAGAAGAAACGGTGAAAAAAGCTATGAAAGAACTGCTTGTGGATAGCGGTCTGCTTTCCTTTATTAAGACGGATATGACAGTCGGAATAAAGGCGAATCTTGTTTCCTTTATGAAACCCGAGGCGGCGGCTACCACACATCCTGCCGTTTTAAAGGTGCTCTGCGATATGATAAACGGGCTGGGGGCTAAGTGTGTTATCGGCGATTCCCCGGGAGGACTCTATAACTCTGCCTTCGTGGGACGGGTCTATTCTGCTACGGGAATGAAGACCTTAGAAAGCGATACGGTCTCTTTAAACCGAAACTTCGCCACCAAAACGGCCGACTTCCCCGAGGGTAAGGTCGCAAAGACCTTTGAATATACCGCCTGGCTGGACGACTGTGACGCCATAATAAATTTCTGCAAGCTTAAGACCCACGGAATGATGGGAATGTCGGCGGCGGCAAAAAATCTTTTCGGAATAGTACCCGGAACGGTAAAGCCGGAATATCACTTCCGCTACTCGGATCACAAGGATTTTGCGGATATGATAGTCGATCTGAACGAGTTTTTAAAGCCACAGCTTTCTGTCTGCGACGCGGTAATAGGTATGGAGGGCAACGGCCCCACTGCAGGAACGCCAAGAGAGATAGGCTGTCTTATCGCGGCAGAGTCTTCTCATAAGCTGGACCTCGTCTGTGCTGAGATCATCGGCATAAGGCCCGAAGATCTGCCTATTCTTGCGGCGGCCAAGGAACGCGGACTTATTGAAGGCGGAACCGAAACCTTGGATATAAGCGGAGATGTGGAAAAATTCAGGATCGAGGACTACGAGCGGATAGAGACCCGCTCCGGTCTTACCTTTAAGGGAAAGGGAAGCATACTCGGAAGGGTCACGGGAAATCTGCTGGAAACCCTCCTTGCATCCAAGCCTAAGCTTAAAGGAAGCCTCTGCGTCGGATGTAAGGAATGTATGAAGATATGCCCCGCTAAGGCCATAGTTATGGTAAATAATAAGCCTAATATAAACAGAAAGGAATGTATTCGCTGCTTCTGCTGTCAGGAGTTTTGTCCTAAGGGTGCTCTAAAGGTCAAACGGCCTTTTATTGCTAAAATTTTAAGTAAATAAGGAGGAAGAGTTATGGTAAAAAGAATTTTTTGTTTAGTGATCTCGACAGTTCTGCTTTTAAGTCTTACGGCCTGCGGCAAGGGTGACGACGCAAAAAGCTCTCTGTCATCCTCCTCTCTGCCTTCGGAAGAACCGGGCGAATATGAGCATTTAAGAGGAACCTCCTTTGTCTACTATACCTGGAAGGATCCCTGGCTTTCCGAAACTCCGGGTTATGAGGAAGCAATGGAAGAGAAATACGGCATTAAGATGGATGCGTGGATAGTAGGTCAGGGCGACTACGTTAAGACGGTCAGAGCCGAAATGGCCTCGGGAAAGCAGGCAGATCTGCTGTACGGTAAGGATAATTTTCCCGAAATACTTACCGTTTTACAGCCCCTTGAAAACAGCGGGATAGATCTTACCGATCCTACTTTTTGCAGACCGCTTTTAGAGGCTACCACCGTAAACGGCAAACCCTATCTTGCCGACAGATTTGAAAACGGAGACAAACATTACAGCGTTTGCGTTTATAATAAAGAGTTGTTTGAGGAGGCAGGAATTCCAACCCCGAAGGATTATTTTGACAAGGGAGAATGGACCTTCGAAAGGTTTATATATTCGGCTGAAAAGATATCCTCTATGAATAAGGATTATATGGGTGCGGGAATTCTTTCCGAGTTCGGACCCAACCTCTTCGGCGACCGCATTATAAGCTACAAGGACGGAGTTTTTTCGGCCTCTGTGCCCGAAAGATTCAGGGAGGTCTCAAAAACCCTTTACGAGCTTAAACAGCAGGGCGTCGTAAAGCTGGATAGGGGCGGCTTCGGAGATGGTAAGCAGGGTATGGCTCTTACAAGCACCTACGGTCTTCTCCGCACGGGCTACTTCACCCAGATACATCCTGACCGTTTAGGCGTCGCACTTCCCCCTAAATACGATATGGAGAGTGAGCATATCGTAACCTCTCCCATTGTGGGCTGGGGAATCGCAAAAAATGCGCAAAACCCCGAGGCGGCAGGTCTGTTTTTAAAGGAATTCCTTGATATAGCACACGGAGAGCACGAAACTCGCTTCCACAACGACGAGGTAAGGGAGTTTTTTGAAACAATGGTGGAAGAATACTACGATAACGTAGTTTATGTTTATGAGAGAGACGTGATGCTTGAGAGCAGAATTAACGTTGATTGCTTATGGAACTGGAATACCACCGATCCCGACGAATATCTGGACGACGTTCAGAACGACCTTGACGCTGTCTGTGACGAGGCGAACAGGATCATCGGCGAACTGCCTTAAAAGGAGAAATTATGGTAAAAAGATTTTTTTGTTTAGTGATCTCGGCGGTCCTGCTTTTAAGTCTTACGGCCTGCGGCAAGGGTGACGACGCAAAAAGCTCTTTGCCGCCCTCCTCTTCGTCCGAGCCCCTTACCGATGCCGACAAGTATGAGCATTTGAGAGGCACCAAGCTTATTTATTACAACTGGAATAATCCGTGGATGGCAACGGACGGTCTGTACGCTGAGGCCCTCAAAGAAAAATATGATATCACGATAGAACAGGTGCTGGTAGGGAAGGACGAATATATAAAAACGGTCAAAGCCGCGATAGCCTCGAAAATACCGGTAGATATGCTTTACGGACGCGGTCTTTTTCCCGATATACTTACGGTATTACAGCCCCTTGAAAACAGCGGTATCGATCTTACCGATCCCGCTCTGTGCAGGCCGCTTTTAGAGGCAACCTCTGTAAACGGAAAGCCCTATCTGATGGATAGGGAGAGCAACAGCGAAAAATACTACAGCCTTTGCGTTTACAACAAAAGCCTCTTCGAAGATGCAGGCATCCCTACTCCAAAGGAATACTTCGACAAGGGCGAATGGACCTTTGAAAATTTCATTTACTCGGCTGAAAAGATAGCTGCTATGGGAAAGGACTATACGGGAGCGGGAATACTGCCCGAAACAGGTCCCACCCTTTTCGGCGACCGCATTATAAGCTACAAGGACGGACGGTTTTCGGTGTCTGTGCCCGAAAGATTCAGGGAGGTCTCAAATATCCTTTACGACCTTAAACAACAGGGTATCCTGAAGATAGACCGAGGGGGCTTCGGAGACGGCAGGCAGGGTTTGGCCCTGACCGATACCTACGGTCTGTTTATCGGCAGTTATTTTTCTCAGCTTGATCCCGACGACCTGGGAATAGTGCTTCCCCCAAAATACGATACGGAGAGCGAGCATATCGTAACCTCTCCCATTGTGGGCTGGGGAGTTGCCGAAAACGCACCGAACCGCCAAGCGGTAGGCCTTTTTATGAGTGAATTTCTCGATATGTACGATATACATCCCTCACATCGTTTTGTCAGCGAAGAAGCACGTTCCTTTTTCGCTATGATCACCGAGGAATACAAGGATAAGGTGGTATATCTTTACGAGGCAGAGACCTTTGACGGACAAAGTCTGAGCCTTAGCTACACGGAAAAATGGAGCACCGCCGACCCCGATGAATATCTGGATAATATAGAAACCGACCTTGTCCCGATCTGCAACCAAGCGAATGAAATGATATCAGACCTTTCATAAGAAAACCCCGTTAGGCTAAGCCTAACGGGGTTAGTGTTTTATATGGTCCAGTTTTCGGTATCGGTTATGACGGTGGTCATAAGTAGGTTATCGTAGAAATAAAAGTCGAGCTGATAGTCGTCGAATTCATAGCGCAGAACCAGTACGGGTTCGGTTCTGACGGCTAAGAAGCGAAGCTCGTCCTCGGTGGCGTTAAAGGTGTCGCCCTCGGCCTTGACCGCATCCTCTACCTCGTATTTGGTGGTAACGCCTACGCTGAAACCGAACACGTCGGAGTCGGTGGCAATGACCGAAATTCCCTTGTCCTCCTTGCCGTTTTCATAGTAAAAACGGGCGGAGGAAACGTCGATAACGGTATGCTCCTCATACTCGTCGAGATAGTAATAATGAGCTTCTTCGCCGGTCATTCCGTGGTCGTGATTGTCGTCGCCGTGGTTTTCCTCATACTCGTTGGCCAGAGCCTCGTAGTAGGACTTTAACTCCTCAATATCGGCACCAAGACCGTACTTTACACCGTCCAGCTTGCCCTCGGCGGCAAGGGAGTCGATCTTACCCGTGGCAGTCGTGCTGTCGGTCTCGGAGGAGACCTCAGCCTTGCCGCAACCTGCAAAAAGGCAGGAAATAAGGCAGATGCAAAGGGCAAGTATAATAATTTTTTTCATTCTTATTCTCCTTTAGAGGCTTTCTTAAGCAGTTCCTGACGAAGGGCATAAAGCTCCTCCGACAGATCGACGTAGTAGCTGTGGGGGTTTTCAAAACGCTTTACCTCGTCCCAAAGATTGTCAACGCATTGCTTTCTGTAGCGTGATATCTCGGTTACCGAGGGGGAGGTGTAGACCTGCTGCCCCTTTTCCATTATCTTTACCTGAAGCTTTTTGGCGGTAAAGTCGGTTACCGTCTTACGCTTCCAGGTGTGTACGGGGTCGAATATCTCGTAGGGTTTTGTATCGTCGATCTTTTCGTGATTCAAACAGATAACGTCGGCGATGGCCTTGCCTGTGGCATTATCATAAAGACGCCAGGGGATCTTAACACCGGGAAGGGTGATCTTGGCGATGTTTTCGCTGACCTTTATCTTGGGAACTACGGTTCCGTCGGGAAGCTCTACGGCGGCAAGCTTGTAAACCCCGCCGAATACGGCTTCGCTGGAGGCGGTGATAAGACGCTCACCCACGCCGAAGGAGGATATCTGCGCGCCCTGACTGTCAAGCTCCTTGATAAGATGCTCGTCAAGTGAGTTGGAAACGACTATGGCGCAGTCGGGATAGCCTGCGTCGTCCAGAGCCTTTCTGACCTTTTTGGAAAGGTAGGCGATATCTCCGCTGTCGATCCGAATACCCTTGGGACGGTAGCCCATAGGCTTTAAGACCTCGTCAAAGCACCTGATGGCATTGGGCAGACCGCTTTTAAGGACGTTGAAGGTGTCGATAAGAAGGGTACAGCTGTCGGGATATTTTTCGGCGTAGGTCTTAAATGCGGTATATTCGTCGGGGAAGAGCTGAACCCAGCTGTGGGCCATCGTTCCCGAAACAGGGGTGCCGAAATCCTGACCTGTTTTAACGTTGGAGGTGCCTCTTGCACCGCCGATTATTGCGGCACGGGCTCCGTAATATGCGGCGTCGTAGCCGTGGGCTCTGCGGGCGCCGAATTCCATTACGGGACGGTCTCCCGCTACCGAGCAGATACGGTTGGACTTGGTTGCGATGAGGGACTGATGATTTATGGTGAGAAGCACCATCGTCTCAACGAGGAAGGCCTGCATGGCGGGCCCCCTTACCGTAACGATAGGCTCCATGGGGAATATGGGGGTACCCTCGGGTACTGCCCATACGTCACATTCAAACTTAAAGGCGGAAAGGTAATCTAAAAACTCGTCGCAGAAAAGGTTAAGGCCTTTAAGATACTTTATATCGTCTTCAGAGAAGGTGAGATTATTAAAATACTCAATAAGCTGTTCAAGACCTGCCATAATGGCATAGCCGCCCTTATCGGGCACGCGGCGGAAGAACATATCAAAATAGGTCACGGTATCCCGCATATCACTTTGGAAAATGCCGTTGGCCATGGTCATTTCGTAGAGGTCCATAAGCATTGCAAGATTATGTTTGCGCATTTTTTTGCCTCCCTTTATCCGAATTTATGGGGCTTTTCGTCGCCGTTTATAATAATATCGCGTTCCTTAAGGATACGTCCGGTTTTGATTATTCCCGAAAGGCGGGAAGCATCGTTACAGGCGACCGCATCCTTGTAATCCTGAAGATTGCGGATAAGAATATCTATCTCGTAAAGAAGATTATCCCTGTTTGCGAGGAAAAGCTGTGTCCAAAGGTTTTCGTCAACGCTGGCAACGCGGGAAACGTCGTGATAGCTTCCTGCCGAATAACCGCTGTGGGTGGCGCTTGTGGGAGAATTCATATAGGCGCCTGCAAGGATGTGGGGTATCTGAGAGGTGTAGGCTATCATCTTGTCGTGATGGGCGGGAGAGGTCAGCGTCACCCCCGCACAGCCGATATCAAGTGCCATTTTAGAAAGCTCATTTATGGCTTCCTTGTCGGTATTCGGGGTCTCGGTAAGGATGTAACTGCGGTTAAAGAAAAGGTCCTCGGTAGAATAGGCGTAACCGCTGCGCTCACGTCCTGCCATAGGATGACCTCCCACAAAACGCAGGCCGTACTTTTTGCAGACCTCTTCACCTAAGGCTACCACTTCGGCCTTTATTCCGCAGATGTCGGTCAGTATACTGCCCTTTTTAAGAAGGGGAGGCAGGGTCTCCAAAAGGTTAAAGGTCACCTTGGGGTTAACGGCAAGAACGGTTATGTCCGAATCGAGAGGGGAGCTTCCGTCCCATATCTCGTCGACCGCATTATCGCTTAAGGCCTGTCTGCTCACCTCTTCGGAGCGGTTGTAGCCGATAACGTGGTATTTGTTGGATCTTTTAAGGGCTTTAACGATGGAACCGCCCATAATTCCAAGTCCGATTACAGCAACTTTTTTCATTTAGCATCACCTGATGGCAGAATATATTTTTTTAATTATAACACACTTTTTTAAATAGTACAATTACTAATATTTATTCAACCTTCTGTCCGAGTCCCGAAAGCCCCTTGAGCCACTGGGCCCGCTCGGCAAGAAAGCTTAATTTTTCTTTGGGCAGATCCGAAAGGTCGGCGTTATAAAGACCGTCACCTGCGGCGGTAATGTCGTACTGACCGTAAAGTGCCGAAAGGTCTGCCGAGGGATCCTCGGTCCCGATAAGGGAGAAAAACTTTTCCCTTATGGCGGTATATCCGTTTATAAATGGCTCGTTTATTTCGTCTCTGTCGGGATCTGTATAGCGTAAATGCTGATCGAGCTGTCCTTCAAAAAGATTTATAAGAAAAAAGATATCATTTAAGGAGGAGCCGTTTTCATTAAGATACCGTCCGAGATTTTCATAAAATTCCTTTGAAAGAGAAAGGCAGACGGCAGGCTTCAGCGAATAACTGAAGCTGTTCATAGCCTCCTCGTCGGCAAACAGATCCACCCCTGTTTTTTCGGTGTAGGCGGCGTGGAAGCTTTTAGGCTGTATCTGAAGCACCTGCAGGGTTATCATCATCTTAAGAAGCTCGTCACGCTCTTCCTCGGTCTCACAGCCGAAGGCGTCAAAAAGAAGCTCAGGGTCGCTGTAGAAGCAGAGGGTCTCCATGGTGTCGGCCTTTACCGGATCGCGAAGCAGAACCGAAAGGGTCATACTGCAAAGATAATCCATCTTGTACTGATATGTAACTGCGTCGCCGCCCGTAAGACTGCACATATTCCGTTCCGCCGACCCCTCCACCATCCAGGTCCAGTCGGTCGTATTAAGGGTGAAATCGTCCCAATAAACGCATATACCTGCCCTTCGGCCGCAGTTTTCGATGCTTTCGCAGGTACAGCCTATCTGCAGAATATGCATAATCTCGTGGGTCATAACGCGGCTGAAGCCGTCCTTCCCCTTAAGATTTAAAAGTATGGAGGTGTTGTTTTTGCTTATGGAAAGCACCATATCCTGAGACACCTCTGCATAGCTCAGCATACCCGTATCATAAAGTATTTTAAGGTTTCCGAGGTTGCAGTATATCCGTCCTTTGTCCATATCGGGATATTTCGTAAGCATCTCTTCGGTAACCTTAACGATAAACCTGCAGATATCCAGTATGTAATCCGCCTCTGCCTCCTTATACCCGAAGGGCTTTCCCGACATAAACTCCTTGTTATTCTGAGTTACCAGCGAAGCGAGATGCTCTGCCGTAAGTCTTCCCGAGGAGTCTGCCGCACAGTAGCTGTGGGTCTCAACCGAAGGGTCGAAATCAAGGCGGCTTTTGACCTCCGAAAGCCCGTACATATCGGCGTAGGGGTAATCGGTCTCCATATCTGTCAAAAATCCGAGAAGCTCGTTTAGTCCCTGCTCCGACAGAGTAATATCCTCAGAGGGCAGGGGAGAGGCGTTAAAGCTGTAGCTTTTGGGAGAAAAATCGGTGCTGAGGGTGGGTCTTTCGGAGGAGGAACTGCTTCTGCCCGAGCAGGAGCAAAGAAGAGTAAGGGCCAGTAAGACAGAAAGAAGTTTTAAAGCTTTCTTTTTCATAATATCCTAACCTTTCATAAATTCCTTAAGCTCTGCACCTATACTTATACCTATCCAAAGCTTCATATAGGTTGCCGCAAAGGGTGCGCGGGGAAGGGGAATAACGTGAAGCTCGGTGTATCGCGATGCGCTTTCATAGGTGACCCCTTCTGCGCCGCCGCATAAAAACAGAGGTATATTTTTCATTGCAGCCTTTTCGCAAAATGCACCGAGCCGCAGGTCGTTTGTGGCAAGGGTGCCCGAATGATAGGGGCGGAAGATCACCGCCTTAACGCCGTCAAGGTCATAATAATAGCCGTCGGCAGGGTGTGGGTCGATAACGAGTATCCCCGAAGAGTCTGTAAGGGTGAAGTCCGAAACGGGGCATAAGACCTCACGCTTAGCTTCATACAGTCTGTCATCGTCCTCCAAAAAGGAATAGACCTTGTTGGCAGGAAGAAGCTGTACCCTTTCATAAGGGTTCTTATAGGAGATAAAAACTCCCTTTTGGCCGCCTTCAAGAATAAATTTCACCGCCGCATTAAAATTATCTGTTCCGTTGGCTCTGGCGTCGGAGAGGGGATAATTGCTGGATACGAAAACCACGGGAATCTCGGTCTTTACTCCAAAGGCTGCCGCCGCCGCGGAAAACTGCAGAGTGTCGGTGCCGTGGGTGACGATGATTCCGTCGAAATCCTCCTCCGAACCCTTTTTAACCTCCGAAACAAGGAGATTCAGGGTTGCGGCGTCTAAATTTTCGCTGAGGGCAAAATAGGGTTCTCTGCAAACAAAATCGCAAACCTTGCCCCTTTTCTTCTCGAAATCGTTAATAAGAAGATACTTCGTATCGCGGTTCGGCGAAATCGCCGCGTCGGTTTTGCGGCTGCCTATGGTGCCGCCGGTAAAAATAACAAGAATCTTCAAAAAGTCGCCTCCTGTTTATTAAAGCGGGATGTTGTTTCTTATCTGCTTCGGTGTTTTGCCGTAATGCTTTTTCAGAACCCTTCTGAAGTAGGCAGGGGTAGAAAAACCGAGGGAGTCTGCAATATTTTCCACCGTCATATCGGTAGAAATAAGAAGGGTGACCGCCTTTTCGCAAAGCATACGCTGGCGGGCGTCTACGGGGGTGGTGCCGAGCTTCCTGAAGGCGGCGTAGAGCCCCGATTCGCTGAGCCCGCAGTTTTTCGCTATCTCGCAAATGCTGAGCCTCGGGTCCAGCTCCATATACTTTTTGGCTTTTTCCACCGTTTCACTTATCGGCTTTTTTGTACAGTATTCCATAGCGGGCAAAAGCCGATGAAGCAGGGCGTAAAGCTTGCTTACCCCCTCACAGCCTACGGGGTTTTGGAGGGGGATGTCCATAAGAAGCTTACGCGTTTCCTCGGTGAGTTTTACCTTTTGAAGCAGATAGCGCTTTTGTGCCTCGTCGGGAAAGACACCGAAGCCTATGGATAAAAAACGGACCTCGGGGCTTCCGTACCAATAGGAATTATACGGAAGATGACGGGGAATATACACGAGCTCGCCGCTTTGAACCGTAAAATTCTCGGTGTCGGAGGTGAAGCGTGCCCAACCCTCGATAAGATAGCCGAAATAATGGAATAATGCCCCTTTTCGGTTATCGGTATGGTAATTGTTTCTTCTTGTGTATTCGGTAAAAAAGAACAGATTAGAAAAATTGAAATTATCCAAAGACAGTCTTCCTTTGCAGAATAGTACCTTTTTTTAACAGAATAGCATATTGCGGCGGAAATTACAAGGGTTTAGAATAAATTTGAGGTGATATTATGATGAATAAATGCATCGTATTTACAGAAAAAGACAGAGCGCAACTGATTGACGAGCCTATTAAAGCAGTAGGCGAGAATGACGTTGCGGTAAGGCTCGAATATTCCACGATTTCGGCAGGAACGGAGCGCGCAAACCTTATCGGAGAGCTTCATATTTCCGCAGGAGTTATACCAAAGTCCGTGGTATTCCCCAGACGTGCAGGCTACAGCGCCTCGGGTACCGTTATCGAGGTCGGAAGCAAGGTCACCCGCGTAGCGGTGGGCGACAAGGTTATCGTTACCTGGGGTAAGCACGATATGATCTCAGTAGTAAACGAGAGCAGAGTCTATAAGATTCCCGAGGGAGTATCAATGAGCGATGCCGCCTTTGCCCTCATTTCGACCTTCCCTATGGCCGCCATCCGCAAATGCCACACCCAGATGGGCGAATCTGCGATGGTAATGGGTCTCGGAATTCTCGGTATGATGGCAGTAAAGCTGCTCCGTGCCGCAGGGGCCTATCCTGTTGTTGCCGTCGACCCCGTTCCGGAAAAACGCGAAAAGGCCATTGCCTTTGGCGCCGATTATGCCTTTGATCCGCGTGATCCCGACTTTGCCCAAAAGGTAAAAGAGGTAACAAACGGCGGAGCTAAGGTCTGTATTGAGGTAACAGGCCTTGGCGCAGGACTTGATAATGCCCTTGATGCCCTTGCCCGCTTCGGCAGAGTGGCCCTTCTCGGTTGTACCCGTCACTCAGATTTCACTATCGACTATTATAACAAGGTACACTCAAAGGGTGTCACCTTCGTAGGCGCCCACACTATGGCCAGACCTCATTTTGAAAGCAGTGAGGGATGGTGGACAGAGGCCGATGATATAAAGGCCTATTTCGATCTGCTTCTCGGCGGCAGAATAGTGATGAGTGACCTTATGGGCGAATACCATTCTCCCGCAGATGCCCCTGAGGTCTACACCCGTCTTATAAATGAAAAGAACTTTCCCACAGTTCAGTTTGATTGGAGTCTTTTAAATGAATAGAATTAAGATCGCCTTTATTGGCTTTGGTCACGATCATTCCAAGCCTAACGTATTAAGCTTTAAAAAACATACCGACCTTTACGAGGTGGCAGGCTACGTTATCCCCGAGGACGACGAGCTTCAGACGGGTCCCGAGGTGACAGAGGAATGCTTCGGCGACCTTAAAAAGCTTACCTTGGATGAAATCCTTTCCGATAAGACCGTTGAAGCGGTGGTTATCGAAACGGTAGACAAGCGCCTCACAAAATACGCCCTTCTTGCCGCCAAGGCAGGCAAGCATATCTTTATGGATAAGCCGGGAAGCGGAAGCCTTGCGGAATTTTCCGAGCTTATCGCGGAAGTCAAAAAACAAAACCTTGTTTTAGAAACGGGCTATATGTACCGCTACAACCCCTTCGTTATCAAGCTCAAGGAGCAGATAAAAATGGGAGAACTGGGCGAGATCCTCGGAATAGAGGCCCAGATGAACTGTATTCACAAGCCCGAAAAGCGTGACTGGCTGGCCGATTACCCCGGCGGTATGATGCACTTTTTAGGTTGTCACCTTATCGACCTTATTTACAGTATTCAGGGAGAACCCAAGAATATTATACCCTTAAGCCGCAGGACAGGCCTTGACGGTGCTAAGGGTATGGATTTCGGTATGGCGGTCTTCGAATATGAAAACTGCGTCTCCTTCGCCAAGACCTCGGGCGTAGAATACGGCGGCTTTGACCGCAGAAACTTTACCGTTATCGGCTCTGAAAAGACGGTGGAGCTCTGCCCCTTTGAGCAGTATGATGAAGGCCTTAAAATGTTCACCGAAAAGACCGAATACTCCGAGTGGAGCTGGCAAAACCGCGGAGAAAAGGAAAGGGTCTACCTCGACCGCTATGATACGATGACAGGCTCCCTTTATAAACACATAAAGGGAATCGAGCCAAGTCCCTTCACCCCCGACTATGAGCTGGAGGTATATAAGCTGGTGCTGAAAGCCTGCGGAATATAAAGCGTTGCAAATACGGTCATTTTATAACAAAAATGTCCTATTATGTTATTGCACTTTTCCTCTTTAGGTGATATACTGCTTTGTGTCAGAAATTTACGGAGAGCAGTATGAAAAAGAAGCTTCAAAAATATATACCCCTTGCCGTGACCTTTGTTTTTATAATCGTTTCGGCAATAATCACAAAGCAAAATCCCTTTATGGTGCTTCCCCTTTGCGTTTCCCTCTTTATTATGGCCTTTCAGGCCGACGTCAACCGCTACGCCTATATCGCAGGGGGAATAAACTCCATATACTATACCGTTATCTACGTGTATTTAGGGGTCTACGCAACGGCGGCAAGTGCAGTATTTTCCTGCGTTATTCAGTTTGCAACCTTTATAAACTGGCAAAAACATTCTTATAAGAGATCGGTTAATTTAAAGAGAATGTCGAATAAGACCCGTGCTACCGTGACGGCAATCTGTCTGGCGGTCTGGGTGGCGGTATTTGCGGTGCTTTCTTTTGTAGGCTCCCCCTATGCCATTCTCGACAACACCTCCTCCATTATCGGTACGTTGGTGTCGATACTTACCCTGCTTGCCTATATCGAATATTCCTGTCTGTGGATCGCAAGCGGAGTTTTAAACATCCTGCTGAATGCCCAGCTTGCGTTTAATAACCCGAAGCAGATAACCTTTCTTATATTCTCCTTTTATTCCTTCTACTGCATCGTTTTAGCCTTTATAAACGTGCGAAAGCTCTATAAAGAACAGAAAGAACTCTCCAACTCGTAGAGTTCTTTCTTTATTTATTGACAATATGTAATTTCCCGTGCTAAACTTTTAATATCAAGCTTATGAGGTGTGATATGGTAAAGGATATATTTTTCGGTAAAAGCAGTATCGTTTTAAAGCAGAAAAAGTGCGGAATAGTTTTCTCAGGGGGAAGTCTCGGCGGTCTTAAGGCGGGGCCGTCTCCCGTATTCTCTTTAAGGGCGAAAAACGTAAGAACAAAAGAGAATTTTTCTATAACCTCGGAGAATAACTGGTCCCTTGCCGAAATCAGAAACAGCACCCTTGTTTTTAAGGATAACGGCCTTTTTAAGGACCTTACCGTAAGCATTAATTTTAAGACCGAAAAGGACAGCCTTGTTTTTGAGACCGAGGTCAAAAACGAAAACGACGAACTTTCGGTTATGGAAATAACCTATCCCGTGCCCCTTCTTTCGGGCGAAGGCTTCGACCTGTTTTATCCCTGCACCTCGGGTATCGCCCAAAAGAACGCAGGAGGTGAGGGGCTTACCTACGAGGCCTCATACCCCCATCACCACGCCTGTATGCAGTATTTTGCCGTCTACACCGCCGAAAGCGGAATTTACTTAGGTCTTGAAGACCCCACCGCCGCCTCTAAAAAGTACGGCGTTATTGCAGGGGACGGAAGGGTAGAATTTAACCTCAGCTTCTATGCACCAAACGGCACAAGACCCAATAATTCCTTTAAGATTCCGGGTGTTTTCCGCCTTAAAGAATTTTCGGGAGACTGGTTTGAGGCCTC
>CAZRHF010000054.1:0-14464 GCA_964599835.1 uncultured Eubacteriales bacterium
GCACCACCGAAAAGCCGACGGCTCTGTTCTCGGTCACTACCCTTGCCCCTACGGTAGGATTGCCTCTTGAATCGAAAAGTTCATAAGCCTTGAGAGATTTAATTTTACTCAAAAAAATCAGTCCTTTCCTCCATATTTTTACCAATATATAGTCAATTATTTATATAAAATAATACTTCTCTTTTTTTATAATATGTGCTATAATGTATTTTGTATATTTATGCTATTATTTTGGAGGACCTGAAATGCCCGAAACCGAAATCAGAGAACAGGGAAATAACGTTATCGCAGGAAGAAATCCCGTTACCGAAGCCGTTAAGTCGGGAAGAGAGATCGACCGCCTGCTTATAGCCCACGGTATGACGGGTGGCTGGGCCGCTCCCATTATCGCCAAATGCAGCGAGCGAGGTATCCTCATAAAGGAGGTCTCTCCCCAGAAGCTGGACTACCTTACGGGAGGCGCCAACCATCAGGGAATCGCCGTGATGATCGCTACCCAGAAATACTACGAGGTCAGCGACATTTTAGACCTTGCGGCCGATAGGGGCGAAGCTCCCTTTATTATAATCTGCGACGAGATAGAAGACCCCCATAACCTTGGTGCCATCATCCGTACCGCCGAGGCGGCAGGAGCCCACGGAATCATTATTCCCAAAAGAAGAAGTGCCTCTTTAAACGTGACGGTGGCAAAATCCGCCAGCGGAGCCCTTGAATATATGCGTGTGGCAAGGGTCACCAACATAGCAAACGAAATAGACAAGCTCAAGGAGCAGGGCGTCTGGGTGTATGGTGCCGATATGGACGGCGACGACTACAGCAAAACCGATTTCACCTCCCCCTGCGCCATCGTTATAGGAAACGAAGGGAAGGGTATCGGCCGTCTCGTTGCACAGAAGTGCGACGGAATAATCAGCCTGCCTATGCTCGGAAAGATAAATTCACTTAACGCCTCGGTAGCGGCAGGTATACTTATGTACGCCGTGGTACGCTCCCGCACGGGCAGATAATCTGACCCGCCCCTTAATTTTTACGAAAGGAAAGACCTATGGACCGACTTGACACCACCCAGTCCCCTAAAACCGAAGAAGGCTCCGTAAATCAGGCTCCCAAAAAAGAGCCCGTACCCGTAAGAACCGATTTTTCGGTCATAAACCCTCTGCAGGCCCTTAAGGAAAGCGTAAAAAAGACGGTTCGACAGGGTGAAGAGGAGGAAAAAAAGCAGGCAGAAGCGCCTGCCCCGGAAAAGAAGCCTCAAAAGAAAAAGACCAGTAGTCTGCTGGCGAAATGTATGCCCTACATCTACGACGACGAGGGTAACAGCTACGCTGAGGAAAGGCCCGACTACACCCTGGAAAGTGTTGAAGATATAATCGAATCGGCCGAGAAGAGGGCCAACGAAAAGATCGCACGAATGTACAATCTTAAGCCCTCGGAGGTTCAGAGCATCGGCTCCGATACCCCAAATAAGCCCACCGAGGAGGAGACACCCGCTCCCACGGGAGTAAAATTCCGCCTTAAGGAGACCTCCATCAGGAAGCCCCTTAAGATAGGAGAGGTGGGACCCTCCGCCACCAAATTCGACACGGTACAGATACCCAAGGTGACAAACACCCTTTTCGACGATTTTTCGGCCAGACGCACCGACGTTATCGAAGAGGAAAACGTCACCACCACCTATTCGGAGCAGGGCGGTATAAATTCCACCCCCGACGTAGGCTCCACAAGGATCATTCCCGAGCTCAGGAACGAAGAAGAGGCTAACGCCGAGTTTGAAGACATCTTAAGCCACACCCGTCCCGTAAACATTGTGGATATCTCCTCGACCTCGGTCAAAAAGCCCCACGTAGTCAAAAACTTCAACGAGGCCGCACCTGCCGTAGAGGTCAACGATTTCTGCGGTAAGCAGGATATAAGCCGAGTGGGAAGCGACCTTAAGCTTAATATGGTGTCCTTTAAGCTCAAGACCGCCGTCACCCTTATCCTTACCCTTCTTGCCGCCTCGGTACACTTTCCCTTTATGGCGGGTGTGTACGCAAATCCCCTCCTTCCCTCCTGCGTTGCGATAATCAGCTTCCTTCTCTCGATGCTCGTTAATATGAGTGTTTTCGCATCCTACAAGGGCGCCTTCACTTCTAAAACAAAAATCGAATTTCCTCTTGCCCTTGCGGGAACACTAATGACGCTGTACCTCGTCTTCAGTATAATCTGCGGCCGCTATCCCTACGAGCCGGTAGTTCTTCCCATGATATCCTTCCTTGTCTACGACTACTGCTCCTACAAGAAGGCCGCCGCTGTATTCTCTAACTTTAAGCTGGTAGCCCTGAGAAAGACCAAGACCGCCCTTACCCTCATAAACGACCCCGTGGTAAACACCGCCATGGCCCGTTCGGTAATTCAGGGTGAGATACTTACCGCAGGCTCCACCGAGACCGACGAGATCAAAAACTTCCTGCGCCACACCTTAAGCGACCGTCCCTGCGGCGGAAAGATAAATATTTTCACCGCTGTCTCCCTTATCATTACGGGGGTCATCGCCCTCAGCGTAGGAGTAAGCTACTCCTCCTTCGATTCGGCTCTTATCTCTGCCGCCTGCGTTATGTCTCTGGCCGCCGCTCCCTCCCTTTTCGTTTCGGATATGCTTCCCTTCGCGGGGATCTCCGAAAGACTCAGGAAGGTGCGCGCCGCCGTCTGCAGCAGATATTCCGCCGAAAGGATCGAAGAGATAAACGCCCTTGTGGTGACCTCGGCCGATATCTTCCCGAAGGGCACCATAAAGCTCTTCAATATGTCCCCCTTAAGCGCCAACAACTTAGACGAGACCATCACCTACGCCGCCGCAGTTGCCAAAGAGACAAAAAGTCCCCTCTTTCCCGTTTTCGAAAAGATCCTGGGCGGAGAGTTCGACCTTCCAGAGGCCGATACGGTAAAATACGAGGATAACCTCGGTATTTCGGGCTGGGTCGGCGACAACCACATTATGATCGGCAACCGCTCCCTTATGCAGTCCCACGGAGTACGAGTACCCGATCTGGAGGTCGACCGCAAGATACTTCACAAGGGCTTCTTCCCGGTATACGTCGCCTGTGACCAGCGCGCCTGCGCACTTCTTATGGTCAAATATTCGGTAAATCCCCGCCTTGAAAAAGAGCTTTGCCGTCTTGCCGACAAGGGTATTACCCTGCTTGTGGATAACTGCGACCCCAATATTACCGAAGAGATGCTTTGCGATTATTTCGGTCTTTACCCCGACATCGTAAAGATACTCGACCATAACGGTGCCGAAAAGTACCGCGAGACCACCGCTAAAAAGGAAAGTGTCTCTGCCCACGGCTTCCATAAGGGCAACGCGCTGAGCTTTTTGTCCCTCATTTCCCAGAGCATACGGCTCCGCACCCTTTCCACCGTATTATTCATACTTCATATAATCTGCACGATACTTATCTGCCTGCTCTTTGCGGGAATGTCCCTTAACGGCTCCCTCACCCTTATGAGCACGTCGATATGCGCTATGTGTCAGCTTGTTTCCCTCGTCGTTTCTATGACGGCATATCTTGTCGGAAAATAGCTTCCGAAAAAAATCGCAGGTGAGAGCGAATGACTAAAAAGGCTAAACTCCTTTGCCCCGACAACTTAATATATATCGCCTTCATAAGCGTTTTTCTGCACTACGTGATAACCGCCGCGGTCATCATCGTTTTAAGTCTTTATCTGCTTATAAACCCCGAGACCCGCAAGGTGATATTCGTCCATAAGGGCAGGCTGATATTCGGCGTGTTTATTATCTACACCCTCTTAGTCGCCCTTATAAACCAAAATTTCTTAGGTGCGATATGCTCGGTAGCCCTTTTCCTTATGATAACCATAAGCTACTACGCCCGAAGCACCTTTACCGAAAAATGCTTTGAAAACTGTCTTGATATCTGCTGCTATGCAGGAATTCCCATCGGACTTGCCGCCATTATTGAGCGACTTATAACCGGAAAGCGCTGTATGCTTTGGTTTTATAACGAAAACTACCTTTGCGCAATGCTGGCGGCGGTAATTCTTATCTGTGCCTTTCAGGCAACCTCCCACAAAAAAGGCGTCCTTATCTATTACGTTTGTGCCCTGTTTGCCGCGGCGGGAATGTTTATGGGAGAAAGTCTTTTCGCCTTTACCGAGGTCTTCGTAGGAATATGCGTTATCCTCATTCTGAAGCACAAGCACCTTATGCTGGCTATGTTTTTACTGGTTGTATGCTTCTGCCTCGTTATGCTCTACTGCGTACCCGAGCTTATGCCGCGTCTTGCCGAATCCAATATCAGCACCGAGCGGCGCATAAAGATATGGAATGACGGTATGGAGCTCTTCAGATTAAACCCCCTCTTCGGACGCGGATTTTTAACCTTCTATAAATACCATACCGAAGGCTTTATAATGCCAAGCGACAACTCCCCCGTCTATAAGACACAGCACGCCCACAACTTTGCCATAGAGCCGCTTGTAAGCTTCGGTATAATCGGAACGGTAATGCTTCTTATCCTGCTTTGGTCCTACTTCAGCAAGATTACCGAATGTAAGGAGCTTCTGAGAACCAATACCGCCACCACCCTTATACTTGCCCTTTCGGCCGCAATAATGATCCACATGACCACCGACCTTACGGTCATGTGGATACAGACGGGTATGCTTACCCTGCTTATTATGGGCGGCGTCGGAATAGACGAGCGGGCCCTTAACAAACGGCTTTTAGCCTGTGTTGCCAAGGCCGGGGAAAAAGAAAAAACAGAACAGGAACAACATCTTACCGAAAGGAACGGTGAATATAATGAACAATAAAAAATTCTACATCACAACCGCTATTGCCTACGCTTCCTCAAAGCCCCATATCGGAAACGCTTACGATATCGTGCTGGCCGATATGATCGCCCGCTATAAGCGGGGTCAGGGCTATGACGTTTTCTTTATGACAGGCTCGGACGAGCACGGTCAGAAGATCGAGGAAAAGGCCAAAGAGGCAGGCATCACCCCCAAGGAATACGTCGACAAGGCCGCCGCACAGATAAAGGCGGTCTGGGACAGCATGAACACCACCTACGATAAGTTCATCCGCACCACCGACGCCGACCACGAGGCCGCCGTTAAGGCAATTTTCAAAAAGCTTTACGACCAGGGCGATATTTATAAGAGCGAGTATGAAGGAAAATACTGCGTACCCTGCGAGTCCTTCATAACCCCCAGTCAGCTTGTGGACGGCAAATGCCCCGACTGCGGAAGAGAGGTAAGCGACGCCAAGGAGGAGGCCTACTACTTTAAGCTGGGTAAATATCAGGACCGACTGATGAAGCATATCGAGGAGCATCCCGACTTCATTCAGCCCGAAGCCCGTAAGAATGAAATGATAAATAACTTCCTTAAACCCGGTCTTACCGACCTCTGCGTATCGAGAAGCTCCTTTAAGTGGGGCGTTCCCGTAGAGTTCGACCCTAAACACGTTATCTACGTCTGGATAGACGCCCTTTCAAACTATGCTACCGGAATCGGCTATAATCCGAACGGCTCCACCGAGCAGTTTGAGGCTCTCTGGCCCGCCGACCTTCACGTTATCGGCAAAGATATCGTCCGCTTCCACACCATCTACTGGCCCATTATCCTTATGGCCTTAGGTCTTCCACTGCCCAAGCAGGTCTTAGGTCATCCCTGGGTACTTGTGGGCGAGGATAAGATGAGTAAATCGAAGGGCAACACCATCTATGCCGACGAGCTTGCAAACCGTTTCGGCACCGACGCCGTCCGCTATTATCTCCTTAGTGAGGTATCCTTCGTAAACGACGGCTCCATTACCTATGAAAGCTTTATAAACAAGTTCAATTCCGACCTTGCCAACACCTACGGCAACCTGGTTAACCGTACCGTTGCAATGACCAATAAATATTTCGGCGGAACCGTTTCCTATAAGAAGTTTGAAAACGAGTGTGACGTCGATCTGCTCTCCACCGTAAAGACCTGCGTCGCCGACTACGAAAAGGCAATGGACGCCTTCCGTAACGCCGACGCCTGCGCCGCCGTTTTAGAGCTTGCAAAGCGCTGTAATAAGTATATCGACGAGACTATGCCCTGGGCTCTTGCCAAGGACGAGACCAAAAAGGATTATCTTGAGGCCGTTCTTTATAACCTCCTTGAGTGCATCCGTATTCTCTCGGTGCTTCTAACCCCCATTATCCCCGAGGCAGCCGCTCAGATTTGTATGCAGATAGGTAAATTTACCGACGGAACCGACTTCGTAGAAGGCTCCTTCACCGTAGGTACGGCTACTCCCCTCTTTGCCCGAATCGACGCAGAGAAGGTTCTTGCCGAGATAGCCGCAGAGGAGGAGGCCAAAAAGGCCGCAAAGGATGCCGCCGAAAACGTTGCCACTATGGAGCAGATCTCTATCGACGAATTCTGCAAGGTAGAGCTTAAGGCCGCCACTATTACCGCCTGCGAGCCGGTTAAAAAGGCCAAGAAGCTCCTTAAACTCACCCTTGACGACGGAAGCGGCAAGCCCCGCACCGTAGCTTCGGGTATTGCAAAATACTACGCTCCCGACGAGCTCGTAGGAAAGACGGTCATCCTCGTTTCAAACCTTAAGCCCGCGACCCTTTGCGGCGTTGAGAGCGCAGGAATGATCCTTGCCGCAGAGGCAGGAGAGGATGACGTTAAGGTTATCTTCCTCGACGGCGTTCCCGCAGGCTCCAAGATAAGATAATGTATCCCGTTCCCGATATTTCAGCCCCTTCCGAGATCATTGACTCCCACGCTCATTATAACGACTGCCGTTTTGAGGGAATTATTGATGAGCTTATGGAAAAACAAAGGGAGCTTGGGGTTAAAAAGATAATCAACTGCGGTTGCGATTTCGAGAGCATCGACGCCTGCTTAAAGCTGGGAAACCGCTTCGAGCTTTGCTACACCGCCGTCGGCTTTCACCCTGAAAACATTCCCGAGACCGATATCGACCTCAGTAAGCTCAGGGAAAAGGCACTTCATCCGAAGGTCTGCGCCATCGGAGAGATAGGTCTCGACTACCATTGGCGGCAGGACAATAAGGAAGCACAGAAAAAAGCCTTTATAAGTCAGCTCCGTCTGGCAAAAGAACTGGATCTTCCAGTAATCATCCACGACCGGGAAGCCCACGGCGACAGCCTTGAGATAATAAGAGAATATAAGCCGAAGGGCGTGCTTCACTGCTTTTCGGGAAGCAAAGAGATGGCCGAAGAGGTCATAAAGCTCGGTCTTTACATAGGGATCGGCGGAGTTTTAACCTTTAAAAACTCCAAAAAACTACGGGAGGTAGCCGAGGCTGTCCCCTTAAGCAGAATTTTGCTCGAGACCGACGCTCCCTACCTTGCCCCCGAACCCATGAGGGGAAAGCTCAACCATTCCGCCCTTATAATCTACGTGGCAAAGACTCTTGCAGAAATTAGGGACGTTTCGGTGGAAGAGGTAATAAAAATTACCGCCGAAAACTCTGAAAAACTTTTTAATATCTGAAAAGGAAACATAAAATGACACCCATCCTCTATCTTGTTATCCCTTGCTATAACGAAGAGCAGGTCCTTCCCATTACCACCCCCATTTTTGTGGGCAAGCTGACCGAGCTTATAGGCAAGGGAGAAATAAGCGAAAAAAGCCGCGTGCTTTTCGTAAACGACGGAAGCTCGGACACTACCTGGGAGCTTATCGAAAAACTCTCGGAAGAGCAGGAGCTTATTAAGGGAATCTGCCTTTCCCGCAATATGGGTCACCAGAACGCCCTTCTTGCAGGTCTTATGACCGCCAAGGAGGAATGTGACGTTACGGTAAGCATCGACTGCGACGGGCAGGACGATATAAACGCCGTCGATAGGATGATAGCCGAATACAAGGATGGCTGTGAAATAGTTTACGGCGTGAGAGACTCCAGAAAGACCGACAGCTTCTTCAAACGCCATTCGGCACAGTTTTTCTATAAACTGCTGGCGCGTCTGGGTGCCAAAACCGTTTATAATCACGCCGACTACCGTCTTATATCCTCAAAGGCTTTAAACGAACTGGAGAAATTCAAGGAGGTAAACATATATCTTCGGGGAATGGTGCCTATGGTGGGCTTTAAATCCACCTGCGTTACCTACGACCGCGCCGAGAGGCTTGCGGGAAAAAGCAAATATCCCCTTAAGAAGATGTTAAAGCTTGCCGCAAACGGAATCACGAATCTTTCGGTAAAGCCCATCCACCTTATCTTCCTTATCGGAATTATCGCCGTAATGTTAAGTCTTGCGGGAATCATCTGGTCGATAGTGGCCTATTTCCTGAATTCCACCGTGGCAGGCTGGTCGTCCATAGTTGCCATAATCTGCTTTTTCGGCGGAATACAGATCCTCTGCATCGGAGTTATCGGTGAATATATCGGAAAGATATATATGGAGACCAAGGCAAGACCGAGATATATTATAAGTAAGAAGACCGATGACGATAAGCAGCGGACAGATTTAAGTTAATAGTTTAAACGGGAGGGTTACCCCTCCCGTTTTTTACTGCTTGTTTTCTTCCTTCTTATTCTGGTTGTTCTTATTCTGGTTATTATTCTGATTTTTATTCTGATTATTGTTCTTATTCTGCTGATTGTTGTTGTAGTTCTGATCGTTCATTAAAAGTCACCCCGCTTTCAAAAATATTTTTTGCACAGCGGGGTGATTTTATTCAGATTTTAAATTTTTGTTTCGAAATCTTCAGCGTTCCAGGCGGTTATTTTAAGAGCGGGCTTTACCGATTTATCCACAAGACGCACCGTGAGTTCTATCGTTCTTTCTTCGTATGGATCCATAAAGAAGAAGTTGTCCGAGGCCATCAACAGGGTGCCCGACTGCGGGATCTCCAGTTTTACAGGGAAGGTGGGCATTTTGCCATTTTTAAGGCGAATTTTTAGATCTATACGGTCGTTTGCCGCCTCTTTGCTTAAAACTTCGGCCGAAAATGCGGTTGTGGGAAGGGATGAGATCTGTTCCTTTACAAAGGGACCCTTTTCGAAGAACATATTAGGACGTATATTTTCGCGGTAGTCGGCTCTGAAGGCTTCATTTCTCATTTGGTCAAGCACCTTAAGGCGGTAGAAGGTGGTGTTTAATCTTTTATCTCCCTCTTTAAGGAATACCCTTACAAAAAACACCTTTCCGCAATATTCTTCGGGAATCTTAAAGGAAATTTCTCCAAAGGCAGTAATATACTCGTCGGCCTTCATATTAAGGTTATAGCTTTTTTCAAGAACTTTTTCGAAATTCGGGGAATAAACACAAACCTTACCCTCACAGTTCACCTCTTCACCCGTCTCGTTTATCGCTTTTAAGGGTATGTTAAGCTCTTCGCCGGGAGCAAAGGTAAGCTCGGTGAGTGAGGCAAAACAGGTAAGAGGAGCGTAGGCCTGCTTTACGGCATAGTAGGGCGGAATAGGCTCTCCGAGGCCATCCACCATCTGAATTGCCACGGTGGTCCAGGGACGCTTGAAGACCCATGGCATAACTCCTGCCGTAACGGGATAGTTTTCCCTCATAGACTGGGCAAGAAGCTGATAAAATTCATAGGATGCCAGCCCTGTTGCCTCGCAAAGACTCTCAAGGTCGGCCTTTCCAAAGTCGCTTATATGGGTTGAGCGGGAAAGCATTCGGGGAATTCGGGAGGGTATGTTTTCGGAAAAATGGTTTAAAAGCTCGGGGAAGCGGTCGGCAAAATCGGGAGAATTAAAATCACCGAAGGCTTCACGCGCCTCCCTCTCATTCACAAGCTGACTAATACTTTTATAGCTGGGGAAGGAGTGGGTACCCACCTCACTCATCATAGGAAGCTCCTTCCAGTTCTTCCGAAACCAGTTAGGCTCCATATCGTTATAGTTATGGGAAAGACCCTTGTCAGGGGTGGTGCGGATATATTTTCGGGTGAAATCAAGGTCGGTAAAGGATCTTTCGGTGACGTAGGCCCCCTCGTTGAAATCGTGATGATAGCAGGAAAACTCGTTTCCGCCGCAGTTTATGGCAAGGCTTGGGCGGTTTCGGAGGCGGAAAAGATTATAGCAGACCTGAGCCTCTAACAGCATATCGTCCCAGTCTCTGCAGGGGGCATTCGAGACGAAGCTGTCCTGCCAGACCAGAAGTCCGTTTTTGTCGCAGTAGTCGTAAAAACGCTCGTCCTCGGGGAAGTTTCCGCCGTTCCATACGCGGACAAGCTGAACACCCTGATTTTTAAGCAGATCAAGAGCCCATAAATATTCCTCGTCGGTGGAGGTCAGAAGATAGTCAATAGGGGTCCAGTTCATACCCTTTATAAAGAAGGGCTTACCGTTTACACTCATCAGATATTTATCCCAGCGCTGACGGTAGCGACGACCCCGGCTGCGATCATATTCGATCACACGTATGCCCGTGTTAAAGGCAATGGTATCAAGGAGAATACCGCTGTGCGAAACGGTGATTTCCACCCTGTAAAGGGGCTGAGCTCCAAGTCCTTGGGGGTACCAAAGCTTAATGTTTTTAAGGAATATATCCCGCTCGTATATCTGACACTCCTGCGGATGTTCGACGCCTGCATCATTTTCAAAAATGCGGCTCTTACCGTAGTCGTATAGGGTGAATGCCTCGCTGTCCTCAAAAACGGTCTTGCCGTCCTCTCCGATAAACTTTATTCCGATATTTACCCTGTCGTCGGATAAAATTCCCGTAAGACCGTATTGGTAGCTGAAATTAAGGGGATAAGCGTTGCCTGAAAGGCGGCATTTCAGCTCCTCTGTCTTGTCGGTAGCAATGCTGAGCTCCAGACCCATTTCGGCGGTGTCGCCGTCAACCGATTTAGTGTAAAGATAGGGCCTTGCAATATGGGTCTTGGGCATAATCTCAAGCCGCACGTCCCTCCATATTCCAAAAAGGCAGAAGTCGCCGTTGGAGGTTGCGGAATCGTGACGTAGATTCCAAGGCATAATATCGTGAACAACACCGTTTTGACCGTGCTCATAAATGCGCTTTGCTTCGGGGTAATCAAAGGTGTTGGCTTTAACCTCCAAGATTATTTCATTTTCGCCATCTTTAAGATAGGGCGCCGCGTCGCAGACGGGGCCGCCCGCCATACCTGCGCTCTCCCCCACATATTCTCCGTTTATCCATAGACGTGTGAAATAGCCTGCTCCGTCAAAGCAGAGAAAGGCATTGTGGGTAGTCTTATCGGGTGCGGCTTCAAGGCTGAATTTTCGGCGGTAGTACCAAACCTTTTTGTCGAAGTCGCGATAAAGGCGGCTGTTCGAACCCTTGTAGAAATGCGGAAGCAGACCTGCCTCGTAAACGTTATAATATGCTGCGGCAGGAAGGGTGGCGGTGTAGGGAAAGTCGATCCCTTCGGCGGTTTCCTGCGATTCGCCGAAGAAAGCAAAATCCCATTTTCCGTTTAAGTTTATATGGGCGTCGCCCTCTCTTTTTTCGATATACCAAGGGGTATTCAGATTCATAATATCGCCTCCGATCTTATTATATATCGCCGCACATATCGAGCAAACAAATTTCATAATATGAAATTTGTCTTGACGAAAAAGGAGGGATAAAGTATGATTAAAAGGAGGTGATGGTATGGCAAATTCGGTTGAAAAAACGATGCAGGTGCTTCGCACACTTTCCGACAGCAAGGGCAGGGCGGTGACACTTTCCGATCTGTCAAAAAAAACCGGCATAAATAAAAGCACCCTTTCTCATATAATAAAGGTGCTGTGCGGCGAGGGCTATGTTGCCAGAGTCTCCCACCGTGAAGGCTATACAGTAGGTCCCGAGCTTTTCTTTCTGACACGATACGGCAGGTTTGGCGAAGAGATAACCTCGGGTTGTCATTCGATTTTAGAGCTTTTAAACCGCGAAACAAAAGGCACGGCCATTTTCGCGGTGCTTAACGGGGGCAAAAAATATATTATCGACTATATTGAGGGACAGGTGCATTACAGCGACTCCCCTGCCGTTATCCTTTCGGACGATCTTTACCGTACCGTTACGGGAAGGGTTCTGCTTTCACGCCTTTCTTCCTTTGAGGCTATAGAGATATTCAGAGAAAACGGTCTTCCTAAGGAGGGGCATTGGGACGCGGTAAAGAGCGAAAATGACTATCAGGCCGAGCTTTCAAAAATAAGGCAGATGCCCTGTTTATGTGAGGTTATCCCCTCGGAAAGCCGCACCCTTATAAGTTTTGCGGCGCCGATTCATAAAAAACGAAAATGTATTGCCGCACTTGGACTTGTTTTGGAAAAGACCGGGGAAACTAACGTAAAGCATCTTGAAACACTGTTCCTCCGCTGTGTAAAAGAGACCGAAAGACGGTTGGAGTTTGGATGAAGCGGTGGAGCAGAAGACAACTATGGAATTTTTGGCGGAAGAAGGAAATTAAATAAAAAAGAAGAAAGAATAAATAAGAAAAAAGGTGTCTGCGACACATTTATAAAACAGACCGGAAAGTTTGTAAATTTGCCCGTTTAGTTTTGCGTCTACGAGTTCCCTCGTCCACCACTCCGCGGTCCCCCAAGGGAAGGCTCACTTACGAAGCAATTTTTTATTCTTTCAGCAAAAAACGACCACCTTAAGGTGGTCGTTTTTGTTACTGTTCGTAGACAGAGCTTAGTAGCTCGCGCATTACCTTTACGGCAAATTCGCCATGGTCTATCATAAGCTCCTTACCATAGCGGTCGAGGGTCAGCTCCATATTGTAAACACCGCTGTAGCCCGTCTCCTTAAGAGCCAGAAGCACGTCCTTCCAGTCGATGGTGCCCGAAAGGGGCATTTTGTGCTGATCGGTGAAGGTATCGTTATCGTTCAGGTGAAGGATGGTGAATTCGCCCTCCATCTGACGGATGACCTCGGCAGGAGCGGGTTCTCCGAAGCGCATCGCCTTATTGGAATGACCCGTATCGGCGCAGGCGGTAAACCACTCGCCGTACTCGGTAGCCTTTATTGCCTTATAGTTTGCCTTGAATTCTTCGTTTCGTCCGAAGAAATCACAGCAGCCGTGGGCGGGGGAATCTCCGAAGGTCTCGGTAGCAAGCTTTACTCCATATTCCTTTGCAAAGGGGAGCATATCCATCCACATTCTATGGCTCCAGGCTCTCATTTCCTCGGCAGGGGTCTCGGGACCCATTCGACCGGTTCCTATATTATGTACCACCAAAGCAGGGGCGCCCAGAGCCTTGGTTGCGATAAAGTCAAGGCGGGTCTTTTCCAGCGTCTTTTTATTCCACTCCTCGTCCTTCCTGTAGGAAGCACAGCGGCCGTGGGTCTGGGAAACGATGAGACCCAGCTCCTTGGCATAAGCACCAAGCTCGCCGTAATACTCTCTGACGTAGTCTTCGCCCTTAAAATACACGCAGGACTGCTTATCGGGCTCCTGATCCTCAAGGGAAAAGTCGACCGAGTCACAGCCGATCTCCTTTGCAATTTCCAGGGCACGCCTGTTGCCGTATTTCCACTGATATGCGCCTATAGACAGGCCAACAAGATATTTTTTCATTTTATATCACTGATTATTACTCTGATAGTTTTCAGGCTGTGTGTAGGGGGTGTACTCAGGCTGTGCGTACTGGGGCTGAGGATACTGGGGCTGTGCGTACTGGGGCTGAGGATCTGCTGAAACGCCGGTATACTGTTCTAAGATCTTAACAAGCTTATCGGAATTATCTACCATCTGACCGAAGCCGTAGGTGATGAAGGAGCCGATCCAGGATACAAGGAAGCCGAGACCGATGAAGGCTACGCCCACAATTATCATAACGATACCACGTGCGCCCCATTCAAGCATCATAACGCCGTTTGCGATCATAATAAGGCCTGCGATGCACCATATTGCAAAGCATATCCACATCATAACCTGTGCCAAGACCTTGATTTTCTTACCCATATTTTTGAACATAACCGTTTTTCCTCCTTTTAAGTCTTTAAAAGACTTTTGTCGACTAAATTATACCACCCGACAAAGGGGTATGTCAATATTATTTATCAGCCCAGAAAAAAGTCGGTGGCAAGCATAATGCAAAAGCCGATAAGGAGAGAGAAGGTTGCTCCCCGCTCGCTTCCGTGAGCGTGGGTCTCGGGTATCATTTCGTCGCTTATTACGTAGAGCATAGTGCCTCCCGCAAAGGCCAGAGCAAAGGGTAAAAGCGCCTCTGAAATACTTACCGCAAAGTAGCCTATAAAGGTGCCGACCACCTCTACCACGCCCGTAAGCATAGCGCAGACGAAGGTTCGTCCCTTGCTCATTCCCGCCGCAAGCATCGGGGCGATTATAACCATTCCCTCGGGAACGTTCTGCAGAGCAATTCCTCCCGCTACAGTCAATCCGTCGGCTATGCTTTCGCCACCCATTCCAACACCCGCCGCAATTCCCTCGGGCAGGTTATGTATGGTCGGCACTCACAAGGAGCTTATGAAGAGATGCCTTGAATACCGCGAGATCTATC
>CAZRHF010000055.1:0-14314 GCA_964599835.1 uncultured Eubacteriales bacterium
TTGGCCGCAAAAATTTGCTTTTTTAGGCGTTTTATCCTTTAGAGTACGACCCGTTTGCTACGATTTTTTATAGTCGGGCAGGCGTTAACGAATCTTAAATGTTAACTGTTTTATCCATAATTTTAACTGTTTTTTCTATAGACAATTTTCTGCGCAGTCTGTACAATAAAATTGAAATAGTACATAAGATACGGAGATAGATACTATGCGCATAAAAGGTTTTATTTGCTTACTGCTTGCAGCGATAACTACGTTGTCTCTTTGCGCCTGTACAGGCTCGTCCGAGACAGCTTCGTCTACACCGAACTCCGACGATAATAAGCAATGGCGAGAGCCTGCTCAAAAGGAAAATACTGAAGAATTTGTCGATACAGACGGTAACTTCAAATTCGATACCGTCGAGCTTACTCTCTCCGACGAATACGCTATCGTTATCCCTTCGGGCGACGAGCAGGCGAAAAGATCCGCCGCGACTCTTCAGTCCTTTTTTGCCGAAACGCAGGAGCTTGAGCTTTCGGTCATAACCGACTTTACCGAGGAATCGGACTTTGAGATACTTGTCGGAAAAACCAACCGAAGCGAAAGCAATAAAAGCCTCAAAGAAAATGAGCTGGAGGTTTCGGTCAAAAACACCAAGCTGATATTCGACGGAGGACATCACGTTACCGTTAATTCTGCGGTTGATAAATTCATCCGTCTTGCGCCTGAAAAGGGAAAGGCCTGCGTATTTAAAGTTACTACCGATTTTTCGTCAACCGCTTTAGACGGCTATGAATACGTTTGGGGAGACGAGTTTGAAGGAACCGATCTCAATTTCAACAAATGGGATTTCGAGGCCCGTATGGCCGCCGGCTCACCCTCTATAGAGCTTTCCTGGGACAAGGAAACCATCAACGTTGAAGACGGACGCTTAAAACTCCGTTCTCTTCGTTACTATAATCCCAACAACGAAAGCACCCAGTATAAAGTTCCTTTTTCGACCCTCACCAAATACAAGATGAATTACGTCTACGGCTATGCCGAGATTCGTTGCAGAATGCCCTTCTTCGCCGGCTCCTGGCCTTCCTTCTGGGCTCTTTCAGGCAATATCAAAAACGGCAGATACGACGAATCCGCGCAAGACGACTGGGCGTATAGTATAGAGATCGACGTTTTCGAAGCTTTCGGACAGGAGAGCACGCTTTCTGCCGCTATGCACAGATGGTATAAAGCTGAAAATTACAACTACGGTCAGATCCACAACGACCCCACGAGCGGAACTCACACTTCCTACGGTGATGAAGAAAACTGGAAGGCTTGGGATTGGGCCGACCATGGCGCAGACCTCTCCAAGCTTGAACAGGAATATCATCTCTATGGCTTTGAGTGGACCGATAAAGAGGTTGCTATGTATGTAGACGGTGAAAAATACGCCTTCTATGACATAACCAAGTCCTGGGATAAATACGACGATATGTCTCACTTCCACGATCCCATTTACCTTATGTTTAATAACCATCTTATGACCGACGACTCGACCCTTATTCAAACGACCGTAATTTCCCGTGACAATACCAAGCTTCCGGGAGGATACTTCATTGATTGGATCCGGGTTTATCAAAAACCCGGCGTCGGCAAGCTCTATTTAGACGAGACTCCAAGAATCTACCCCGGCCGATAATCTGCTGAAAGGAGATAATTATGAAACGACTGCTTCAAAAAATCAAGACCGGAAGAACACTTTCCGGCCTCTTGGCAGTAATTCTCACTTTATCTGTTACGCTTTCCTCTTTTGTAGGTGTGCTTGTTTTTGCTGAGGATTCCGAGATCGACCTCTGGGACGGTACAACTGCCGCTCCAAATGTGGGGGACGGTACCGAAACCGACCCCAAACTCATTTCCACTCCCGAACAACTTGCTTACGTATTACAGGGTGGGGGAGAAGGTCAATATTACAAGATTACCGCCGACCTCTACCTGAATAACGTAAACGAGATCAACTGGGAAACCGGTGCCGTCACTCAGGGTTATTCTCTTAAAACCTGGACGCCAACTACATTTAACGGAAATATCGACGGTGACGGTCACGTTATCTACGGTCTTTATATCAACAATGACCCCACCGCTTATACTGCTGAGACCGTAGGTGTCGGTCTTATCTCCAAGGTTAATGGTGCTGTCGAGCTTAAAAACCTCGGTATTGATAACGTTTACATTAACGCCGATGCCGTTGCAGGTGCCTTTGTCGGTATTGCAGGTAAAGGCTACGGCGGTCATATCAAAATGGATAACTGTTATGTAGGCCGAAACGTCTACGTCAAGGCTACGGCGGCAGGTGCTCTTATCGGTTGGGGCGCTTTCGGCAAGCCCGACACAGGGATTGACAACTACGCTATGATCGATTCCTGCTACAGCCTTGCAGATCTCACGGGTGTTAAGCATAACTCAGTCAACAAAACATCACTTCTCGGTGCGGCTTGGGGCGGCTGGTGGACTGTTTCTCACTGCTATTCCTTAACCTATGTTGCCCCCGATGCAGGCGGATGCTCAAACAACTATTCTGCAGTACAGGGCACTGCGACTTCAACTGCAGTTGCTCTTCGTGACAAGGCAAATATGAAGGGCTCTGATGTTTTAACCTCTTCTGCAGGTATGCCCAACCTCGGTTCTGAATATGTTGCTACCACGGGCTATCCCGTTCTTTCTGTCTTCGTTCCTCAGATCGAGGTTGACGAAGCCGTTTGGGATAAGTCTACAAAAGCTCCCACCGAAGGAGAAGGCACTCCCGATTCACCCAAGCTTATTTCATCTGCAGAGCAGTTTGCTTACGTAATGAATAAAGGCGGCGAAGGCAAAAACTACAAACTCACTGCAGACATCTACCTCAACGAGGTTAAAAACGAGTATGTAAACTGGAAAACAGGCGACGTTACCGCCGGATACGATGTCCGCACATGGACCCCCGAAGCCTTCAACGGTACCATCGACGGTGACGGACACGTTGTTTACGGTCTTTACATCAATAATAAACCCACCGCATATAACACAACAAGCGCATACTACGGTCTTATCAAGCAGCCCACGTCAGGCGGCGCTGTAACCATTAAGAACCTCGGTATCGACAATGCTTATTTCGACGTCAACGGTTCCGTTGCGGCCTTTGTAGGCTACTCCGGCTCTTCTGTCGGACGTGTTAACATCTCCGAAAGCTATGTTGGTGCAAACGTTACCATCAAGGGCGAAGCCGTTGGTATTGCCGTTGCTTGGGGCGGTTTCGGTAAACCTTCTGCAGGTGATAACTATCTTATAGTTGATTCCTGCTACAGTCTTGCAACCCTGGTTGCGGATTCTTATTCCGCCTGCTTCTATGGCGGAGCGTGGTCCGATTGGTGGAATATAAGCAGGTGCTACGCTACCCACGACGTCGGATATAAGGGCGGCCTCTCTAACAATTATTCCACAACTCAGACTACGTCAGGTGCCACCAAGGTTGAAGACGCTCAGATCAAGGGTGAAGGCGCCCTTGCCAAGATGCCCAATCTCGGTGACGCATTTGTTACCACAAACGGCTATCCCACTCTCAGCATCTTCATTCCCGAACTTCCTATCGATCCCAATGCTCCCGCTTTGCCCGATGGCGTAGTTGTATGGGACGGCGGAATGGATGCTCCTGCCGATGACGGAGCAGGTACCCCTGATGATCCTGTTATCATCAATACCGCAAGAGAATTCGCTTATGTAATGAACTATGGCGGCGGAACGGCAGGCAAGCATTGGAAGCTCGGTAGCGATATCTACCTTAACGATATTTCAAAGATCAACTGGGCTACCGGTGCAAAATACGATCCTAAATATCAGATCAATACATGGACACCCAAGAACTTCACCGCAGTACTTGACGGTAACGGATACCATGTCTATGGCCTTTACATCAACACCGATCCCACATCCTACACAAATGAAAACAATCCCGTAGGACTTATCGCCAAGCCTGATGGAAGCGCCATCTTCCAGAAACTCGGAATCGATTATATGTATGTTGATGTAGACGGAACGGTTGGTGCATTTGCAGGCCGAGCAGGCTCGGGCTCTTCCGACGGCGGACGTCTGAATATTAGCAACTGCTACGTTGGTTCCAACGTAACCCTTAAGGGTACCGCGGCAGGTGCTTTCGTTGCCTGGGGCGGCTTTGCCAAGCCTACCGACGGCGGCACCAATTACCTCGTGATCGACACCTGTTACAGCCACGCTGCCCTCAACTCTGTAAAGCACCCAACAAAAGAATTCTTCTATGGTGCCGCCTGGAGCGGATGGTATACCGTTTCCAATTCTTATTCGACCCACAAAATTGCAGATGCAGGAGCTGTTGAAAACTGTTATTCGACTGCGGCAGCTATGAGTACTTCTATAGTTTTGGTTAACGATGCCGACATCAAGGGCGCAAACGCTCTTGATAATATGCCCAATCTCAGCAACGCCTTCGTCACAACCGATTCTTATCCCGTTCTCTTTGTGTTTACCCCTGAAGCTGCGGTAAAAGAGGGCGACATCTGGAGCGGCAGAGTTGCTGTTGGCTTTGAAGAGGGAACAGGCGAAAAGGCTAATCCTTATATCATTTCTAACGGTGCAGAGCTTGCTCTTGCCGTGACCTCAGAAAACTATAAAGGAAAGTATTTCAAGCTCTCTAACGACATATATCTTAACGATGTGTCAACAGAGGGATGGGAGACTTCAACCACCAATAATCAGTGGGTCAATGCTCCCGGCTTTGACGGTCACATCGACGGCGACGGCCACATCGTTTACGGTGTATGGTTCCCCGCCGACACCGACAACAGGACCTCTGCACTCATAACTAATTTCTCAAAGGGAACTATCGAGAAGCTCGGTGTAAGAAAGTCCTTTATCAACGCTACGCACAATGCCGGAGGTATTGTAGGAATCACCAGAGCAGGCGGTACCAAGGTTATCGATAAGTGCTTTGTTGATGAAACCGTTCGCGTCGAATATACTGCAGGAAGCGGCGGTATTGCGGCCGGCGGTATCGTTGGTTACGCAGAAACCGATTCTTCCTCCACCGAAGCCAGACTCACCGTTTCCAACTGCTATTCAAAAGCTGTTTTAGTATCAATGTATGACCAGGCCTTCCGTGCTAACGGAATTATAGGTACTGCCTGGAAGTGCAGCTACGTTATCAAAAACTGCTATTCTTACGGTGAGCCTCCTATGGCTGCTGACAGCGCAAGTAATACCTCTTATCTCTATAAGGGTGCCGACGGTGCAACCGTTATCCGTCCTATGGACGAGATCGTTAAAAATCTCTACACCGATAAGAGAAAACCCTTAAACGAGTTCGAGCATTTCAAGGCTCTTGCCACCGAAAATATGCGCGGCGACAATGCTCGTATCTATATGTCGGGGCTTGATTTCGAAAACGTCTTTGAAACCGTTGCAAACGGAACGCCTAAGCTTAGGGTATTCGAAAGCATAGACGGCGCAGATATTGCAGTTGAGCGTAACGATCTGTATGCCTCGGGCGACGGTACAAAGGAAGACCCTTACATCATCAGGAATAAGCAACACCTGAAAAATCTCATAAAAGCAACCGATACGAAAGGCAAGTATTATTCTCTTGCAAACGATATCTACCTAAACGATGTTTCCGACCCCGAATGGACCGAAAATGATCCCGAAAAATGGCGCGAGGGAAGTGAAAGTATAGCCTTCGCAGGAACCTTCGAGGGTAACGGTCACACCGTTTACGGTCTTTATATGAACGACACGCCGAAGGAGTATCCGGGTTCAGCAAACTTCAAGCCCACCTTTGTCGGCACAGGACTTTTCCCCTCCGCTACGGGAACCGCTGTAATTAAAAACGTTCACCTTCGTTCTTCTTACGTTGCCGGCAGAGGATATGTAGGTTCAATAGTTGGCTATGCTTCTGTCGGAGACGACGGAAGAGCTAAGATAATCGGCTGTTCTGCTGATGAAACCGTCACACTTTCCGGCGAGTCTGTCGGAGGAATCGTCGGTGGCGGCGGAAAGGGCGTAGTTCTCAACTACTGTTACTTTACAGGTAATATTACCTTTGCCGCTCTTCCTTACGGAAAGAACGGTATGGTAGGCGATATCTGGAATACAAACCAAGAAGTTGCACAGTGCTATTCTGTGGGCTACACAAACTATAATACTATTCCTTCCTACATTGTGGCTCTCTACGGAACCGTTAAGAACGACGGAACCACCGCACTCACTAAGGCGCAGATGCTCGGTACCGCTGCCAAGAAATATATGACTCAGCTTAACTGGGACGTTTGGCAGGTCGTTGACGGAAAGACACCCCACCTTCGCGTTGTTAAGGATGAAGAGATAATTACCTTTACCTATGACGGCGAAGCAGGAAAGCCCTGGTCGGGTCAGTTTGCTTCAGGTTTCGCAGGCGGTTCAGGAACCGAGCAGGATCCATATCTCATTGAAACACCCGAGCAGTTAGCTTTTCTTATCGGTGCTTACTACTCGAAGACCGACGAATATTACAAGATAACAGCCGACATTATAATTAACGATACCTCTTATCAGGGCTGGGAGCGCAATGCCAGGAACTGGTTTGCAGACTATCTTGTATTCCGAGGCCATCTTGACGGCAACGGGCATATTATTTCCGGACTCTACTACAAGGGCGAAGGCGGCGGAAAAGCCGCGCTCATCCCCGTTATAACTCAAAAAGCTTCCGTTAAGCGTCTCGGTATTGTGAACTCTACTATTAACAATCCCTTGGCAAACGGAACTCAGGGATATTCAGCGGCCTTTGTTGCTTACGTTCACCATTGGCTGGAGGATCCGATGGAAAATGCCGTAGCTCCCCTAATCAGCGAATGCTTTGCCGACCATACCGTAACCGTTACGGGACAGTATGCGGGCGGTATTGCAGGCGGCGCCCCCTCTCCCATCCATATTGAAAACTCTTATTTCACAGGCGAGCTTCGCGGCGAGGAGTACAGAGGCGGTCTTATGGGCAATTCCTGGATGACCAGAGCATACCATAAATTCCATAACAGCTATGTTGCTACCGAAGACCGTGATCCGATAGGTTCGGGCGATGCTTTTTCAGCCGCAGGTGGCGAAGATTCCTATAAGAACGTATACGTCGACGGCTCCAAGGGCTCACTTTCGGGCGCTTACGCACTCAGCTTGATGTATATGAAGGGCGATGCTGCTAAGGAATATATGGAAGACTTTGATTTCGATAACGTTTGGAAGTTAGTTTCGGGCGGAACTCCGGTTCTTCGAATCTTTCCGAATGCTGAAAAGTATTCCTGCAAACGCGAGCCCGGAAAGATCGAGATTTCTTTCTCAACGGGTGAGGGCTCCGGGTGCGAGAGCATTTACGGATACCCCAGATATACTGAAATTCCCGAGCTTCCCGTACCTACCCGCTATGGATACGAGTTCGGCGGATGGTATTGCTTTATTGAATGTGACGTTCCGTTCAGCGAAAAGTTTTTCCCCGACTTCAATACCGTGCTTTACGCAAAATGGATCCCATTGGGCTTCACGGTAGATTTTGAAGGCAATCTTGACGCAAAATACGACTACAATTCGGCGGTAGAGCATTATAAGCCGGGCGTAGAAGGCTATGGTCCCGCCTTCCTCTATTCAGGACTTAAGACCCTTCACGTTTTAGGCAGTTCCGACGAGGATGCTCTTTTCCTCGTCAACTACGATGACGTTTTAGAGGTCGGTAAAGAGTATAATATGCACTTTATGATGGCCGCAGGCGATGACGGTGCAAAGGGTAGTGTTATGCTTCTCCACGCCGATCATCCTCAGTACGATTCGACTGTAAAGGGTTACGAGATCTGTCTCGAATTCAGCGGACTCAAAAAAGCCGAATGGAAGGAATATACCTACACATTCACTGCGAATACGCCATACGTTGTTTTCAAGGTTCCTGCAGGAGTAGAGCTTTTCTTTGATGATATAAGCTTTATTTCAACCGGAAATGACGGAACCTTGGGAGAGCTTATCGGCTATCAGGATGCAAATATATCTACCGAGCCTACCGAGGTGAACACCGAAAACACTCTGCTTATCGTCATCATTGTTGCGGCAGTTATCCTGCTTTCAGGTGTGGTTGCGGTAATAGTGATAGTAAGGCGCAAGTCCGGCTCGCGTTAGACCCAATCTATATTAACCGAAAGACCGCTTAACGGCGGTTTTTCGTCTGTTTACTGCATTATGTCTTGATAAGAAATTTGAAATGTTCTATAATGAAAACGGTTTGCAGGTATAACCTTATTGGAGGTAATTATGAATAACTCTGTTATAGAATTTGCAAGAACCGAGCTCCAAAAATATTTAAAGCTATTAGGCGTTCCGGCCGATATAAAGCTGGGACTTTTTGAAGATTTCGGCATAAAGACCGAGGTCAAAGACCCCTTCTTCGACGATGCCTTTGAAATTAAGGTGGAAAACAAAAAAGGCTATGCCGCAGGCTCCAACGGACGAAGTGTGCTCTTTGCCGTATACCGCCTGCTTGAAGAATGCGGGATCAGATTTTTAAGACCCGGTAAAAACGGAACCTACATTCCAAAGGATGCTTCTCTTGTTGACCTTGACCTTTTTGAAAAAGCTTCCTATAAGACCCGAGGCATTGCTATTGAAGGCGCGGTCAGCCTCGAAAATGTTCTTGATATGGTGGAATGGTTGCCCAAAAGGGGATTTAATTGCTATTTTATACAGTTCAGAGATTCCTTCGTATTCTTCGACCGTTGGTATTCTCACAGAGAAAGCACGGTTAAAATCCCCGAGCCCTTCAGTCGTGAAAAAGCTCTCGAGTTTGTCGGGATCATCAAGCAGGAACTTAAAAAACGCGGGCTTATTCACGTGGCTATGGGACACGGCTTCACTTCTGATCCGTTTGGAGTGCCCGGAAACAGCTGGGATCCTGTCGACCCTGCAACCTTTACGGATTTCTTTGTTGAAAACTGTGCTTTGGTCAACGGAAAACGTCAGGTCTACAAGAATATTCCTATGGCAACCCAAATGTGTTATTCAAGACCGATCGTTCGCTCCACAATAGTTAAGGGAGCTGTCGATTATCTTCTTGAAAACCCCGAAGTAGGAATTCTCGATTTTTGCTTGGGAGACGCATTCCACAACCTTTGCGAATGTGAAGATTGTGCAAAGCTTCCTTTGGCAGACTACTACAATATGATCCTTAACGAATTGGATGAAGCGCTTACCGAAAAGGGAATAAAAACCCGCATTTATGCCGAACTGTATCTTGAGCTTCTTCATCCGCCCAAAGAAGTCTTCCTTAAAAATCCCGATAGATTCATATTGGCTTTTGCGCCCGTCTCCCGTACCTATTGCGAGAGCCTTCCCGATACGTACAGGGTTAAGGAAATTCCGCCCTATGTTCTTAACGACTTTGAGATGCCCCTGAATATAGACGGTAACCTTGCTTATCTTTATAAGTATAAAGAGTTTTGGAACGGCAATATCGACCTTATGGATTACCATCTCATGTGGGATTACATTCTCGATGCGGGCGCCGAATCTATTACCGACATCATTTACAAGGATTTTCAAAACATTGATAAGCTGGGTATGAGCGGCTTCTTAAGTTTTCAGCCCGGCCGCAACTTCTTCCCCAATCCCTTGGCTATGACCGTTATGGGTAAGGTCTTGTGGAATAAGAACGAAAAGCTTGATGATATCAGAAGGTTTGTTTACGAGGCTTCATACGGTACCGAAGCGGTTTCAAAGCTTGAACCTTATTTCAGAGCACTTTCAGATGCTTTCGATATCGGTTCGCTCAGAAGCCAGAAGCCGTTCGACAAAGAGATTCTTCGCAGTAAGCTTATCGCCGCCATCAACCTGATGGAGGAGTACAGACCCTATGTCGCTCAGCAGATCGAGAAAGCAGAAGACCCCGTCAGAAAAGAATGGTGGGAATTCCTTGAGTATCACGCAAATATGTACACTCTTTTCGGCGAGTCGATCATTGCCCGAATCGATAACGATACCGAAAAGGCAAAGGAACTCTATGAAGCTTCGGCACAAATTGCCTGGGAAAATGAAGATAAACTTCAACCTGTCCTTGACAGTTGGATGTACGAGGGTATGGTTCGTACACGCGTCAAGCTCGACGGAAGAGGAGTATTCGCAGGCGTATAAACAACTTAAAATACCCCCTTGCTTTTTTGCAAGGGGGTACCGATATACCTCGACCGTCCCGCCGAATCCTTCAATCTTTAAACCCGTTTTAATGCTATGGTAGATTTTGGGACTGTTTTGTGATATAATAAGAAAAATAAAGTCTCAGAGGTAATTATGTACGAGCTTGTAAATGTGATCGGAAACAGTTATTATATCGAAAGTCCCGCAAAGATCGGCCTTTTTAAACTTAATGATAACGAGGTCTGCCTTATCGACAGCGGAAACGATAAGGACGCAGGTAAAAAGATCAAGAAGATACTGGATGCAAACGGCTGGACCCTAAAGGCCATTTATAACACCCACTCTAACGCAGATCATATCGGCGGAAATAAATATCTTCAGTCTCAGACTGCCTGCAGGATATACGCTCCCGGTATCGAGTGCGATTTCACTAACCATCCGATCCTCGAATCGGCATATCTTTACGGCGGCTATCCCGCAAACGACCTGCGTCATAAATTCCTGCTGGCTCAGGAAAGCTCAGCTGAATATCTTCGCCCCGAGATTATGCCCGACGGTATGGAAATAATAAGCCTGCCGGGTCATTTCTTTGATATGGTGGGCTTTCGTACCTCCGACGACGTCGTTTATCTTGCCGACTGCCTTTCGAGCAAAGACACCTTAGATAAATACCGCATCGGTGTAATATACGACGTTAAGGCATATCTCGAAACCCTTGAAGCGGTGAAGAATATGAGGGCGAAAATGTTTGTTCCGTCTCACGCCGCTCCCACCGAGAACATCACCGAGCTGGCACAGTATAACGTCGATAAGGTATGGGAGGTTACCGAAAAGATACTGGATATCTGCAAAGAGCCCTGCTGTTTTGAGGTTATCCTTCAAAAGCTTTTCACCGACTACGAGCTTAAAATGACGGTAGAGCAGTACGTCCTGGTAGGAAGCACCGTCCGTTCATATCTTTCCTGGCTTAAGGACAGCGGCAAGGCAGAAACCCTCATTGAAAACAATCTGCTTCTCTGGAAAACCTTATAAAATTACAAAGCGATAATGTGAGAATACACATTATCGCTTTCTTTTATACCAGATTTTCCTTTATAGGTGAGCCTTCTGCAAAGCTCATTGCGTTTTCCAAGGTGGTTAAGGATATAGATTCAAGCGCTTCTTCGGTGAGGAAGCCCTGATGGGAGGTGACTATCACGTTAGGGAAGGAGAGAAGACGTGCGGTGACTGAGGTCTCTAAGATCTCGTTTTCGCGGTTTTCAAAGACGTTTTCGGCCTCTTCCTCATAAACGTCAAGACCTACGCCTGCAAACTTGTGCTGACGGATACCCTTGATAAGGTCTTCGGTGCTGATAAGTGCACCTCTGGAGGTGTTGACCAGAATTACGTTGTCCTTCATTTTCTCTATTGCTTCAAGGTCGATGATGTGATAGGTGTCCTTGGTCAGCGGACAATGCAGGGAAATAAGATCACTTCGTCTGAAAAGCTCGTCCAGCTCTACGTACTCGACAAAGTCAAGGTCGGGGTTTTTATACATATCGTAAGCGATGACCTTCATACCCATTCCGTAACAGAATTTTGACATCTCAGCCCCTATTTTTCCGGTGCCGATAATTCCCGCCGTTTTGCCCTTAAAGTTGAAGCCTGTAAGTCCCACAAGGCTAAAATTGTTTTCTCTCACCTTGATATAGGCCTTGTGAATGTGTCGGTTTACCGCGAAGGCCAGGGCCATAGCGTGCTCGGCAACCGCTTCGGGGGAGTATCCGGGAACACGCATAACCGTGATACCCAGTTTTGACGTCTCCTCAAGAGCGACGTTGTTAAAGCCTGCACAGCGAAGCAGTATAAGCTTAACTCCGCAGTCTCCGAGTATTTTCACAACCTCTTCTCCAACGTCGGACGCCACAAATACACAAACTGCGTCATAGCCATTAGCAAGCTGTGCGGTGCGGGGTGAAATGTCGGTCTTAAGAAAATCCATAGTTATCTCGGGGAAAGCGGGCAGGGTCTTTTCAAAGGAGTCTCTGTCATAGGGCTTTGTATCGTAAAAAAGTATTTTCATATATACCTCCGTGTGGTAGTGCTTTATAAGTAGGCTATTAAAATTATTATACCATAAACCAAAACATTTACACCGAAATTGTTTTGGATTTATACTAAAGTGATCTCTCTTACAAACCCTATGCAGGTGCCGTTTGTCATAACCTGAATTGCGCTGTTGCTTAAAGGACCTTCAAAATTTCTGTGGAGATGACCGCATAAAACAAGCCTTATCAGAGGCTCGTTTTTGATGTACTTTACTGCTGAATATGTATCCTCGTCAAAATAAAAAACGTACTTTTCCGGATCGTTGATACCCTGCTTCTTAGCAAAGGCAAGCTGAGCCTCGGCCGAAGAACAAAGCCTTTCCTTCGGCGAGACCTCAGGAAAGGTGTACAGTCCTTCGGTATCGATGGGATTGTGCATCCCCAGTACAATGGGCAGACCTTTAGAAGCCTCTGCCTTCAGCGCCTCAAGCTGCCCTGCAGTTATATGGGAATAGCAGTTATCAAGAACAACAAAGTTTACCTCGCCTATCGTCTTTGATGCGAAATATAAATTATTTTTAAAATGGGGCGCTATAATGCCTATCTGACCTGACTTAAAAGCCTCGTCTTCGATAAAGCCTGCGGCACGCAGAGCCAAATGCTCTTCGCCGCCCGGAATAAGAGGGAAGTATTCGTGGCTTCCCGGGGCAAAGAGATAGTCGACTTCGTCAAAATATTTGTGTAAAAACTTAAAATTGTCCTCGGTAATATAGTCTATAAGATCCCCCGTGTGGATAATGGGAATATTATTCTCTTTAGCGTAGGCTAAAGCCTGAAAACAATAGGACTCTATCTGCTCGTCTGTGGCGTGAAAAACGGCGGCACGACCGTTTTCCCGCTTTCGGTCCCGTACGATATGAGTGTCGGTCATATGCAAAAATCTGACAGGCTCACGAAGTCCGATATTGTAGGTGTTTTTTAAAATAGTAAGCTCTTTCATAAAACCCTCCCACGGGATAATTCCATAGATAAATTTTGAAATCCGTCACATTCGGTTTTATCTGTGACTTTAAAACCAAGCCTTTTCCAAAAAGAATATCCGCTTATATTGTTCTCTTGAACCGATAACTTTAAGCTTTTATAATCCGCCTTAAAGGCTTCGTTTATTAGGCCGGTTATTATCTTTGTTCCGATTCCTTTTCTTTTAAAATGCTCATTCATTAAAAACAGTCCGATATATAATGTTTCTTTTTCAGGATATTCCTCAATGATCGAAAGAAAAGCTACCGGTTTATCCTCATAAGAAAAACCTATGCAAAACGACTTGCCGCTTAAAAAATTATTACTGTATTCCATCGTGTCTATGCAATCTTGTCTTGACGCAATATGACCGTCGGTTATCAAAAAGTATTCTTCATTACAATAAAAAATACTTTCATATATGCTAAGGTTATCAAGTGTCACAAAATCAACATCATAATCAGATAATTGTATTTTGAGCTCATCGCACCACGACATTATCCGTTCTCCTTTGCGGCTTGGCAAAATGTAATAAGCATTGCTCTTAAAATCGGCATAATATGTGCTTTGTTTTTAACATTATATCACAAATTAAACCTGTATGTAAATAAGTAATAAGTGATGTGATATGTTCTGCTCACGCGCGTGAGCAAACATCGATCCGATAACAAGCTTAATTCTGAAGAAAACTAATGAAATATTGCTGCGCAATATGAAATAATTCTTACGAATTATGAAATTTTCTGTTGCACAGAAAGTGAAATAAAATAAACCCCTCATACGCCGCAGCGTATTTCATAGCGTTAGCTATTTCATATCGCAATGCGATATTTCACAAATCCCGTCAGGGATTTATTTCATTGAAAAAACACTTGCTTTCGCAAGTGCTTTTTTCTGGTGGAGGTGAGGGGAGTCGACCGTCTGCTCGGCTACCACTTAAGTCGGGTCATCCTGAGCGTAGTCGAACCCGAAGGGCGCCGTAGGCGGGATCTCGACGTAAGTATTGCCTCGCATACTTATGGCTCGTCGACCGTTGCCTTTGGCAACAGTACCCGACTTCACCGCTCTGTCTAAAAAACAGTGTCCCACACTGTTTATCTTAA
>CAZRHF010000056.1:0-14074 GCA_964599835.1 uncultured Eubacteriales bacterium
GTACCAACCATGGAACGCTCGCCCTTACCGAGGTCTTCCATACCTGCACCGATAACGAGACCGTCCTCGGAGAAAGCGGACTGGCTGCGGCCGTAAACGATCTGGAGGAAGAGCTCACGCATAGCGGTGTTGATAGCATCGCAAACGAGGTCGGTGTTAAGAGCCTCTAAGAGGGTCTTTCCGGGGAGGATCTCAGCGGCCATAGCGGCGGAATGGGTCATACCCGAGCAACCGATGGTCTCAACAAGAGCCTCTTCGATGATTCCGTTCTTAACGTTGAGTGAAAGCTTGCAGGCGCCCTGCTGAGGAGCACACCAGCCAACACCGTGGGTGTAAGCGGAAATATCGGTGATTTCTTTTGCCTGTACCCATCTGCCTTCTTCCGGAATGGGAGCGGGACCGTGTTTGGGACCCTTAGCAACGGTACACATGTTTTGAACTTCTACAGAATAATTCATATGTAGATTTCTCCTTTCGGTAATTAGTCGCAAGTCATACTCTTGACCATACAAAACGATTATAACAAAAAAAATATGAAATTACAAGAGAAAAACGACGGTTTTCGATATTTTTTTAACGATTTGAGCGAACAGTGCTGTTTTCGGCAAGAAGGGCAGGCAAAAGAAGCAGATATGCGGTACATTTTTTTAGCAAAGGGTATATCCTCTGTAGATGTCTCCGCAAGCTTCGCGAATAAGTCGTTTGCCGTTTTAAGTGCATCGCCTTCCAAGCGGCCTGTAAGCGGAAATTTTATTTTGCCGATAAGCTCGGCGACGGCAGAAGGTGCCGGAATGACGTTAATGCAGATGTTGAGGATCTTTATCGGCTCTATGAGCCTGAAACAATGCAGATCCCGAGTATCGTAGCCGTAAATTTATGTGTTTACGCGTTAAATGAATCTTCTGTTGCTGTCCAGATAGGTTCCAAGCACGCTGTCGCAGTAATGCCGTTGGTCGCAAACCGAATCGATTATTTCTTCCGATTCCCTAACTGTTTTGCGGAAGCTTTCCTTAAGGAACTCGATCCTCTCCTCATCCTTCCCGAATGCGGCAATATAAATGTCTGCAAGAATGTCAGTAAGCCTTGCGTGGATCTCTAAATACTTAAAGTCCTTGGAGCTCTCTCTGTTGGGAGCAATATATTCTTTGCCGAAATTCTTTGTTAAAGCCTTAACTTCCTCGCAAAGTCCTATGGCATACCGTTTGAATTCTTCACCGCTACCTCGCGAAAATATCTTTGAGAAAAGATCGGAAATTGCTGACAGATAATCGAGTGCCGCCCTTCCGCCTTCTCCGAAAGCGGCCGCAAAATACTCGTCCTCGATCTCCTCAAATCGGCTATCCCTGTCCCAAAGTCCCGCCGCCATTGCATACTGCGGAAGGCCTGTCGGAAAGGCCGAGCGAAGAAGCTGACAGCTAATCATTCCGTTAAGCCCTATTCTGCCGAGTGCGGTCATATCCCTATGTAAAAACCGAGCGATATTATAATACCCGGGATCGGAATGATGCCGCCACATAAGGTGATAATCGAAAACGAAGGAATCGCCCTTAAAGGATTTTTGCCATTCCCTTAAGTAAGCTACGTTCAGTGCATCATTATGGCGAGGAAAGTCCTTGTTGCGCTCATAAACGGGAAGCTCGGGCAGGCTTTCTAAATCAACGTCGGCATAGCTTTGTGCATACCAACGGTTTATAGGCGCAAACATAAGGGTAAAGCGGTCGGGGTTTTTAATGACTGATTTTTCGGGGGCGAATAAAAGATCGGTATATATAAGAAAAACGATTTTGGTATCGATACCTGCCTTTGTCAGCTTTTCGTCGAGCATATTCAGCATATCAACGTAATGATCGGTAGGTATTTTTTTGACACATTCCTCACATTCACAGTGATTAAGTGCCTCGTCCGCGAGCCAGAAATGCAGATAATCAATATCACCGTTATTTGCGCAATAATCTTTAATACAGTCGGTGATCTTTTCTCTGACAAAGGGGTTAGAATAACAAAGCTGGGTGTTGTTAGGCCTGCCGCCGTAGAACTCTCTTTTTCCGTTTATTTGGGCAAGAAGAGCTCTGATATTTTCACCTGTCTCGCCTTCGAAAACCTCCCAGCCCGAATCGTCAAGACCGAAGGGTCTACAGGTCCAGCCGTGTCCCACCGCGTGATAGATAAGACCTCTTTCCTTGATCTCGTCCGAAAGAGAGGAAACGATAGCGTCTATATCCCCGTTTGACATTTCGTTTTTGTAATCGCGATCGGAAGGATCGCCATAAAATCTCTCGTAATAGCTTCTGAAGAAGCAGCCCGGGGTAAAAAGCTGGGTAAAGAACTCCCTCAAACCAACCTTCGGAAGCCATTCGATAGTGTTTAAAACGTGCTCGTAGCCAACGTCACCTTCAATACATATTCCGCGGAAATCACTGCTTGCGGTCTCGTTTATTTGAGCCGTCAGATCGGTGTAGCATAGCCTTCTTTTCGGGATCTTTTCACCCTCCTTGCCGGGGTAAAGATAGCGGCAGCCAAGCTCCTTCATAAAGCGGTATGCCGCCATAAGAACGCTTCTCTCGTTAGAGCCGCTGATTACACCTGCACCGTTTTCCGCTTTGATGTAAATGCGGTCTTTTTCAGACTTCTCAACCGAGCCGTCAAGCCCTACCCATAAGGCGTTTTTTACCGACGGGATTTTTGCGGCGTATTTCCTTACGTCCAAAACAACGCGGTCGTCCATTTCCTTAATAAGGCGGATGATTTCTTTAACCGCAAGCCTTATTGTTCTATTGTCGCCTATCTGCGCTAAGATCAGTCTCATATTTATTCCTCTTTTTTGACAGAACTTTATTCTTCGCCCTTTGTGGAAAGGACGTATATGCTGTTTCTAAGGTCGTTTGCGAGCCAGACCCATCGGCCCAAAACCTCGTCCGAAGCGTCGGCTGAAGAGCATATAATTTTATTTACCTCTTTGAAATAACCTCTTAGTAAAGAAAGCTTATCACTGTCGGAAAGCGCGGTCGATTTGTTTAAAAAATCGGGGTCGTCGGTAAGGGCTTCGAGAGGCTGATGGGAAAGATGCGGCCTTTTGGTCTCGTCTCCAAGCACCAGCATACGGCCTTTAATATAAAGGTTTCGCCAGGTCGCGGCCATACCTCTGCCTCCGTATAAGGGGTCAAGGGTATCGGAATAGAATTTTTCAACCGATAATTCCTTATTTTCCCCGCAAAGTCCGCAGGCCTCCTCAAAAGCTAAATAGTTAGCTTCGTTCGGCGGCGCTATGAAGGATTCCTCGCCAAATATACTAACGCCGTTAATTTCGTGATTTCTCGCCTCAGAAACAAGCTGCCATATAAGCTCGACCGCCCAATCGGCAGGGCCGCCCGTTGCGTACTGACTTCCCGCGTGAATACGAAGAATATTATCCTCCTTCGGTGTGTAAAGCTTATCGGCCCAATATTCGGTAGCATAGCCGCCGACCGCTTTGTCGGACGCCCACTGAAGTATCGAGCCGTCGGGCAGGTCGGAAAGCAGGTTTCGGTCCTCGTCGCACATCGACTGCCAGTTACCATCCATAGCCTCGGCTTTGGGATAGGTGAGCCCGGAATAGGTCTCACAGATAACCCAGGAGTCGGGCTTTTTGGCCTTAGATATCTCTACTGCGGCGGTATAGGTGTTTATCATATCCTCTGCCGCATAGTCTCTTTTTGCGGTGTTGTTCTTCCTGCGTGCCTCACATAGAGGGCAGTGGCAAAGAGCGTAGTCACCCACCTCCACCTGAATTCCGTCGATATCGAACTCGTCGTAAAGCCAGGAAATAGCCTCTTTAAACCACTGAAGATTTTCGGGTCTCGAGGGGCAGGCCGAAACGTTTAAAGGCCCGAAGGGATAAGGCCTTCCTTTTTCGTCCACCGCGGCCAGTTCGGGATGCTCCTTAAGATGGGTGTAAAGAGAGTAAGGGTGGGAACCGAACTGCCTGTCGACGCCGAAGGAAACGTCCTCGGTGGGGTCGTAGAAAATTCCGCCGTAGCTGAAGGCGCTTACCCCCGGCATTATTCTGACGCCCTTTTCCTTGCCATATCTGACCAGCTCCTTAAACTGAGCGACGCCGTTATCGTGTTTGCGGAGAGCGCCCCATATAACGATTCCGTTAAAACGGTGCAGACTCGCAAAATCTACCATCCGCTTATAGTCGCCTAAAAAGGCCTTACGTCTTAGGTTTTTACCCGAGCTGCCCAAGATTTTACCACCCTTGGATATGTCCCAGTCAGAACCAAGATCCCAGGTCCAAAGCACACGGTATTTCGGTATATTCATTGTCGGTTCCTCCCGAAAGAAATTTTATATTTTGATTATACCATTCACCGCAGCAAATTCAATAGATTAAATAAAGTAAAAAAGTGTAAAAAATCAAATAAAGAATATCTATGTTGACTTTTTTTCGTATGGGTGTTAGTATTGAGTTATGAAAAAGTATTATACCTATACCGTTAAAAAGTTAATAACAGTTCAGGAGCTTATCTCGGTAGAATATTTTGAGGTCGGGAAGGATTTTTTATACCCTGAAGAAGCCCACGGCTTTTACGAATTTCTTTTTGCAGAAAAAGGAGGACTTATCTGCGAAACTCAAAAGGAAAGGATTGCTTTAAGGGAAGGCGATTTTCTTCTTATACCTCCGAATGTTGCCCACAGGTCATTTTCTGCCGAAGGGATAGGAAATTCGGCTATTATGTGTGTTTGCTTTAAGAGTAAATCGGGTGTACTTTCGATTATAGGCGGCAAAAACGATCTGAACGATGAAGAGCGCGAGCTTACCTCAAAAATTCTTTCTGAAGCAAGGGAAACCTTTGTTTTCCCATTCGACAAAAAGCTCACATTAAACCCGAATCCTCGTCTGGGCTCACAGCAGCTTATTGAAAACTATATTGAAGAGCTTCTTATTAAACTGGTGCAACGGGCGACCTACAATAACGAAAAATTTCAGATCGCGCTGAACAGCAGAGGTGCAAAAAAGCAGTTGGTGGAGGAAACCGTAAAAATACTTAAAAGCGGTCTTTATTCAAGGGTTACCCTCACCGACGTTTCGAACCGTATGTTTTACAGCAAGACCTATCTGAACTCAATTTTTAAAGAGCTCAAAGGGGTCACGATAATGCAGTATTATCAGGAGCTTAAAGTTGAGGAGGCGAAAAGACTTCTTCGAAAAAAGGAAAGCGTAACGGCGGTCTCCGAAAAGCTTTCTTTTGACAGTCCGCAGTATTTTGCCAAGGTGTTTAAGCAAAGGGCAGGAATGACGCCTAAAGAATACAGAGAAAAGGGAAGCTAAGGCCCGATTATACGTAAAAAGAGTTAAAACCGTTTGCCGAAGCCTGCCTGATATGTTATAATCAAAGTATAATAACGTGAAAGCTTGCATAGAATAAAGGGTGATGATTATGATATTTAAAACAGTTAATCCAAAGGACATTAAAGACAATTTAATAAAATGCCTGGCCGACGAATGGTCACTTATTACGGCAGGAACAAACAAGGGCTATAATATGATGACCGCCTCCTGGGGCTTTGTAGGGGAAATGTGGGGAGCCGACAGCGTCGCCGTCGTTATCCGCCCCCAGCGATACACTATGGAGTTTATCGACAAAAACGATTATTTCACAGTTTCCTTCTACGGAGACAATAAGGATATCCACAGGATCTGCGGAAGCAGATCGGGCAGAGACTGTGACAAAACAAAGGAGGCAGGTCTAACCCCCGTAGCAGGAGAAAAATACACCTATTTTAAAGAGGCACGAATGGTATTGGTCGTTAAAAAGCAGTTTGTTCAGAAGCTAAGCGAAGAAAGCTTTGTCGACAAAACCGTAATCGACCGCTGGTACCCCGAAAAAGACTTCCACTATATGATAATCGGCAAGATCGAAAAAGTATTAATAGCAGAATAAAGCAAAAGGGACCGTGCGTCAGCACAGTCCCTTTTGCTTGAAAGGATATGACTTACGAAGAAATCTTTACAAGGTCGCAGATATCGATAATTCCGTTTCCGTCGGTGTCGCCTATGATGTTCTCATATGCCGAATTGCCTATGAGGCAGAGGCGCAGTGCGCAGAGATCCTCGGTGTCGATAACCGAGTTGTCGTCACCGCTTACGTCCATAAGGCGAAGGCCTCTTATCTTAAGCAGGGGAGCTTTGCTGCCTGCCTGATACCATACGTCGGAAGAAAATCCGCTGACAGCCGACCAGTTTCCATCTGTGATCTCGGTGCAACCGTTGTCCGAAGTGGGGAGAACGGTGGTCTCGCCCAAGGTGAAATAACAGTTGGTGGCGGTGCCGCCGCGTACTCCGCCGTCAGCCTTTACGGGTTTGAAATAATAGCCTTCAATATAGCAGTTTTCGAAGTTCAGCGTTGCACCGTAGGCATCTCCGTAGAAGCCGGGGGAGTAGGGGCTGGAGCTGCTGGTAGAGATGAGAATACAGTCGGTTGCATAGCAGTTTGTAACGTCGATGTCGGTTCCGTTTGAAGCAAGACCGATGATTGCACCCGTCCAGTATGCGGTAGCGGTAAGATCGGATACCGAGCAGTTTTCAACCGAGGCAGTATCCATTATCCATCCGACGATTCCGCCCGCGCGCTGGGAGGTGATGCAGGCGGTATCAACACGAATGTTCTTGATCTCAGCATCGTTTCCTGCAAGGGGAACAAGTCCGCCGCAATCGGAGCTTTCGGTGCTGCCTGCATAATAGAGTCCGTAAACGGTAAATCCGTCTCCGTCAATAGCTCCGACAAACTCGGTGTCCTCGGTGACGGCGTCACGCCAATCGGTGGCATTCTCGATCCAGTTTTCTGCAGAAACGTCATTCAGATAAAGATCTCGGCTCAGCTTATAGTAAGCCTTGCTTCCGTCGGAATTCATACCGTGGTCGATGTATATGGCTTTTCTGAGAAGATATTCGTTTGAGATAATGAAGGGGTCGGTCTCACTGCCGCTTCCTTCGGTGTAGGTGCCGCTGTAGAAGATTGCGTTCTGTGGAATGCCATCTGCGGCAACCCAAACGGTGTTCCAGCGAAGGTCGGGCATAACCGTCTTGGCGTTCTCACCTATGATGGCGCTTAAGTCAACCTTTTCATAGCTGTTTACCGTGGTGTCGGCAGAGCCTTTTCCGACAAAGCCGTAATCGGTGAAGAAGGAGTTGTAGATGTTGAGGGTTCCGTCCTTATAACCTGCATAACCGCCCTTGTTTGTGGCAGAAATCTTGGCAAAGGAGGCACATCCGCTGACATCGGTAACCTTGCGGGAATAGGCGATAATTCCGCCTGCGTATGTGGCGGCGGTAACGCTTACCGAATCCCCAATAACGCAGTTTTCAATACTATAGCCGAAACCGTTGTTGTAAAGAAGTCCTGCAAGTGCGCCCGCATAATCGCCTGAGGTGGTGATGCTTGCATCGGCAATTCTGAGGTTTTTGAAGCTTATCGTAGCTTTGTTGGATTGAACGAGACAGAAGAGTCCGTAGTAGGCATAGGAACCGTTATAATAAAGACCGTAAACGGTATGTCCGTCTCCGTCAAGACTTCCCTGAAATTTCTTCTGGGTAGTGCCGTCACTCCAACTTCTGGCGGTTTCGGTCCAGTTATTATTGGATACGTCGTTTAAATAAATATCGGCGGTCAGTTTATAATGTTTGGCATCGGTAGAACTGTCGTTTACAAGCAGAGCAAGCTGTTCTGCGGTTGCTATAAGATAGGGGTCGGTCTCGCTGCCGCTGCCGCCTGCATATCCGCTCGCAATGGTTCCGTCCCAGGGAACTTCGGTGGGAACGGTATAGAAAGCAACGTTTTTGGGATATGCTTCGTCGATTGCAAACCAAACGGAATCCCAGGAAAGGTCGGGCATAGCGGTCTCGGCGGCTTCGCCCTGAACAGTTGACCCGTCAACGCTTTCGTAGCTGTTTGTAGCGGTGGTGGCGCTGCCCGAGCCTACGAATGTGTTGGCGACTGCAAAGGAATCGTTTATGGTAAGAGACTTGGTGGATGCCTTGAAATAGCCGGCAAAACCGCCCTTGCTTGAGGCAGAAACCGCGGCATAAGATGCACAGCCGTCAAAGGTGGTGGCAGACTGGCTCCAGCCAACGAGTCCACCGGCATATTTATTTGAGGTAATGCTTACCGAATCCTCAATAATACAGTTTTTATAGGTATAGCCGCTTGTATAATTGTATTCGAAGCCTACAAGTGCACCGGCATAATCACCGGTGGTGGTGATGCTTGCATCGGATATTGTGAGGTTGGAAATGCTGACAGCACTTGATTGGTCGTGAACGCGGCAGAAAAGGCCGAAATAGGCTTCGCTTCCGTTATAATAAAGTCCGTAAACAGTGTGTCCGTCACCGTCGAGATGGCCGCTGAAACTGATATTGTTGGGCGAAGCGTAGGAATACCAGCCCTTCGCGGAGGACGTCCAGTTTTCCAAAGATACGTCATTTAGATAAATGTCTGCGGAGAGCTTGTAGTATTTGCCTATCGTGCTTCCGTCATTGCGGAGCTTTGCGAGCTGTTCGGGAGTTGATATAAGATAGGGGTCGGTCTCACTGCCGCTTCCGCCTGCATAGCTTTCGGCTATGCTTCCGTCCCATACGTCGATGTCTGCCGCCGAGGCAGTAGGCAGGAAGAGAGCGGTAGCCGTAAGGCAAATTGCCAAAAAGATGCCAAGTAGTTTTTTCATAACGCTTTCCTTTCTGCTGAGTGCAAAAAATTTGTCATTTGTGGAAAGAGTATAAAATGCAAAAATATAAAATTCGCAACTTATACTTGTAATAAGTATAGCATTTGTGATACAATATCTCTGCGAATTATATGTCACATAATACAATTTTTTTGTCACAAGGTGGTGCTTATGAAGAATTATCTCGTGGAACAAAGCCAGGAAAAAATATCCAAATACGGAATAATGATATGTAACATTTATAATCATCTGGGCGACATACCGTATTATACGGCCCCCCACATACACCTTGACGTAGAGATAATGTACGTTCAGATAGGCTCCTTTTCCGTTGAAATAGACGGTAAGGAGCATATTGCCGAGCAGGGCGAGTGTATGCTTTTCCGCTCCAATGCGGTGCACAGCATCAAAGCCCTCACCGACGGTGTCAGCTTTTATCGGGTGCTGAAGGTGGGGCTTCCGCTGATTATGAGTCTTGCATCCACCGACAACAGCGAAAGCTATGTGCACCGCCTTTCGGTCAGCAGCAGGGGAGAAAAGGTCAAATGGAGCCGTGAAGAGACCGAAAGAATGAAGATATACGAAAGCTTTGCACTAATGAACGATGAATATCAAAAGGATGAATGGGGCTCGGACATTGCCGTAAAGGTATATGTTGCGCAGGTCCTGCAGGCTATACTTCGGGATATTAAAAGCGAAGCAGACGAAAAGGAAGAGGACAAGCATCTTTCCAAGGCAATAGCCGATGCCATATATTTTATGCACCGTCACTACGGTGAGTCCATAACCCTTGAGACCTGCAGTAAATGGTCATCCCTCAGCAGCAGTTATTTTTCAAGAAGCTTTAAAAGAATTACCGGAAAATCCTTTAAAAACTACCTTAACATCATAAGGATAGACGCCGCCGAAAAAATGCTTCTCACCACCGAAAAGTCTATAACCGACATTGCGCTGGAGTGCGGATATAACGACCTTTCCTACTTCGCCTCCTGCTATAAAAACATAAAAGGCATCAAGCCCTCCGAACTCAGAAAGCAAAAAAACCACGAATGAGTCCTTCATCCGTGGGGCTGATTATATATGAGATTGTTTTTGATGTAAAATCCGAAAAAGCGACGGGAAACCGTCGCTTTTTCGGTTGAAAGGATATACGATATGATCGGAGATATCAGTTAAGCTCGTAGACCGAGAAATCGGTCAGGAGAGCCTTCGAATACCAGACGGAGAAACCGACAAGGTCGCCTTCGGTATCGCGGGAGGTCTTTTCATAGGACGCTACAAACCGACCGTTAACATAGTAGTTGTTGTAGCCGTTAAAGCTGTAAAGCTTTATTGTTAGCTTGGAATAGGGGGTTACTCCGCCGTCGGAATAATCGGTAGAGTAATAGGTCTTTCCGTTTATGAGGATCTTATTACTGCCGTCACTTCCGTCGGCAAGAGAGCCGTATATCCTCGTGCTGTTTGCTCCGTTGTCGGCCGCCGACAGGGTGGTATTTATTACGTTGTTGAACATCTGGTAATAGGGGACGTCTCCGATGCCGCCGAGATAGTAAACTGTAGCGGTGGCAACATAGTTTTTAGTACCCAGATCGGTAGTTCCGAAGACGGTTGAAGAACCGGCCACCGTGGTGAAATATATACCCTTCTCGGTGTTTCCTTCGGCATCTATCTGCTTTTCGGCGATCTGAGCCGAAGTTCCGTCGCGGTTCCAGTCGATTTTGTTGTTGCCCGAGCAGGCTCCTATCTGCCAACCCGAGGGGAGGGTACCGTAGGAGGTGGAAGACTCGGAATCGAAGTTCGAAACGTAGATAGCGTCGCCGATCTCGGCACCGATACCTGCGGCATTCTCGTCTTCAAGCCCGTAAACCGAGAAATCGGTAATGAGAAGCTTCGAATACCAGGAAGAGAAGCCGATAACGTCACCTGCATTATCGCGGGAGGACTTTGTAGCAGAGGCGATAAGCTTGCCGTTTATAAAGTAGTGGTTATAACCGCCGTAGCTTACGATAACCATATCGAGCTTGGTATACTGCGTAATACCGTGGCCTATAAGGTCGGCGGTGGTGTAGGTAGAAGAGGAAGCCGCAGAGATAAACAGCTTGCCTGTTCCCGCCGAGCCGTCGCTGAGACTGCCGTCAATTCGTATGGTGTTAGCCTTAACGCCCGAGGCCAGAGCAGTATCCGAAACGTTGTTGAAAAACTTAAAGTAGGACTGCTCGGTAGCGTGCTCGCCGCCAAGGAAATAAAGAGTGGCAGAGGCAACGTAGTTCTTGGTATCTATCGGGGCTGTTCCGATAACGGTGGAAGCACCGTGACCCGAAATATAAATACCCTTTTTGACCGTTCCGTTTGCGTCAACGGCTGCCGAAGCTATCTTTGCTTTCTTGGCCACGGCATTCCAGCTTATGCTGTTTCCGCTGGAGGTTCCGAACTGCCAGCCCGAGGGAAGGGTGCCTTCGGAGGTAGTAGCCTCGGCAGAAAGGTCGGGTGTTAAAATAGGTGCGGTGATGCTTGCGCCAAGCTCTTCGGTATAGTCGACGATATCGCCGTCTACCTTAATAGGAGCCGAAAGTGCGTAGACGTTAAGATCGGTTATGAGAATCCCGGCACCCCAAGCGGAGAAAGCGACCACGTCTCCGGTGGTATCGCGGGACTCCTGTGCGTGGGAGCCTACGAGCTTACCGTCGATAAAGTAGTAGTTATAACCGCCGTAGCTGTAGATGGTAAGATCAAGACGGCTGTATTTATCAACGTTTTCCCCCATATAATCGGAGCAGTTATAGGAGGTGTCCGAAGCGGTAAAGGTGGAGGTAGTCGAGCCGTCGCTCTTCTTGGGACCCGAGAACTTAAAGCCCTTTACCGAAAGCTTATATGTGGAAAGGGTAGTGTTCGAAACGTTGTTGACAAATCGGAAATAGGGAGGATCGGAATTATAACTTGTAAGATAATATAAGGTTGCGGCGGCAACGTAGTTTTTTGTGCCTAAATCCTTGGTTCCGATAACGGTCGAAGCTCCGTTTCCTTCAAGGAGTATTCCTCGTTTAACCGTACCTGAGCTGTCGATGACACGGTCCTTAACGCTGGCCTGTTTGCCCTGCCTGTTCCAGCTTACCGAGTTATCGGCGTAATTGCCGAACTGCCAGTTTGCGGGAAGGGTATCGTTTGCGGTGGTCGAAGCGGAGGCAAAATCGGAGCTGAACAGGGTGTCACTAAGCTCTGCGCCTAAGGTGTCACAGTAGGTGAGGAAGTCGGAGGCCTTGCCGTCAGGTCCAAGCAAACGGTAGTCTTTGGAAATTCCGTTTACGGTTACGGTGATGACAAGGGGCTTTGTAACCTTGGTAATATCGGAGATATAGCCGTTTGCTTCGATTATTCCAGTTACCGTCTGTCCGCTTAAGTCTTTGGCGGTTACGGTCATACCCGAGGATCTACCGTAGGTGGGGGATATTACAGCGGCAAGCTGTGCGGCATTTTCTTCAAAGCTGTTCTGCGTGCCGGTGCGGCGGAGATTATCGGTAAGGTATATAATATCGTTTTCGGCATATTTCGTTACGCCGTCCTCGCCGTAGAGAGTGAAGTCTTTCGCCTCAGCACCGCCCAACGCCTTGAATATTCCGTCTGCCGCATCCATACCGACGGCGTTGTATCCTGCCTGAGAGTAGTGTACGGGGGCATAGGCGAAGAGATTCTTAACGGCAGAAACGCTTACCTGTTTGCCGGATTCGGCGGTAAAGGTATACGCATCTGTGCCGGTCTGATTCCAGGTGTCGGCGAGAGACGATGCCATATAAATATTATCGTAATTATTGGCGAGATACTGTTGAGCGGCGCGTGCACCTGCATATTCACTGAAGACGGATAAGCCTTTGACGCAGTCTCGACTGCGATTGGAAAGTATTCCTGCGAAAGCGGTGACGCCCGACTTTTCAAGTGCGGTGATGTAGGAATTGTGAATGGTAAGATAGGCCGAAACGTACTGAGACGGAGTGGTATAAACCTCGTAATCCTGATAGCCGGAGGTGTTGGCCTCAAGTATCATATTAGATCCGCCCTGGAGCCAGTAGTAGCCTGCCGAAGCAATTTCAAAATTACCGTTTGCCTTTACGGCCTGAATAGCGGCTTCGATTTCCGAAACGTGCTTGGAGATATAGCCTCTGCTGCTCCAGAAATGGACGGGAGCGCCGTCATAGCCCTTGTGGATAACTATGACCTTCTGACCTGTAAGCTCATACCATTCTGCGGCAAGGGCAGGGTAGAAGCCGATGCTGGAATTACCGGCAGAGGCAATCTGTCCGTTTACGTAGGTGTTCATATCGGTAAGACCGCCGTTCAACCACATATAGGCGTTACCCTTTTCTGCGGTTAAGGGGGCTGTGCCGTTAAGCTCGCCTGCGGTACCTCTTGCGTTAGACTGTCCGTCAACAAGAATAATGCTGACCTCGGCCTTCTTTACGGTTACCATATAAAGTACATAGTCTGCCATAACGGGAACGGGGGAGACGGTGGTGCCGACGGCGTGAATGGTGTTTCCGTCAAGGGTAACACAGCCGTTACCCGAAGACAGGGACACCTTATTTGCATTTTCAAAGGTGTGATAGTCGTCGTATTTAAGCTCCAGCTTTTCCATCGTTACGGTCTTCGAGTTATCAATAGTATCGGGGAGACGCAGAGCCCGCTCTATAGCTTTTACAAGCAGAGCTGAACCCTCGGCAGTGGGATGAACGCCGTCCTTAAGCATTTCGTCGGCATTTTCTGCGGTGATTCCGCCCTTATCCCAGAGATTCAGCAGCTCTACGCCGTAAAGCTCCGCAACCTCGTCAAAGGCGGTGATTATCTCTTCATAGGTGCACTTATAATAAGGCTTAGGTGCACGGGAGCGGTTTGCAAATGAGGGAGCGATAAGAACAAGTCTCGGGGAATTCTCTTTGGAAAGGATGGCCTCACATACTGTTTGTAATGCGCCGTATACTGTTCCGTTATCAAAGTCGGAGCCCTTTGCCTTAAGTTCTCCGATATAAGATCCGTAGTACCAGTCGTTGGTACCGCCCGAAACCGTCCATATATCGGCGTCTCTGTAGCTGCTCAGAAGGATTCTTTCGACTATGGAGGTATATTCATAGGAAGAACCGATAGCGTTGTTTATGTCGCCTCTGGAATATTCATTTACTGCGACCGTACTGCCTCCGAGACCGTAATTTTTGCCCGAAAGTCCCGTGGAAGCAACAACGCTGTTATAGTAATAGCTTGCGTCCTGGGTAATGCTGTCGCCTACGGCATTCCAGGTCGTATTTCCCGACATAGCGGGATTTATGACCTTGTAGTCGGCATAAAGGTCGGCGTCAAGCTTTTCGGCGGCTATTACCGAGGGAGC
>CAZRHF010000057.1:0-13864 GCA_964599835.1 uncultured Eubacteriales bacterium
CATCTCTCGCCGAACTCGTTGTAGTAGCATCTCGCTCCGAAGGTGTTGGAGTTGCACCGCGGGTTGAACACGTTGGCGTAGCAGTTCGTGCCCTTGAAGACGATGCGGTTGAGCCAGAGGCGCAGCGAGGCTGTGTCCTTGTCCGCCGCAATCGTGTTCTCGAAGATGTTGTTGGTCCGGGCGAGCGAGTGGTCCGTGTTCCCGCTAGTCGCGCCGCTGTCGAAGGTGTAGCGGTAGACGTTGTCCGAATCGCCGTAGGCGAGGAACTGGATGCCCTTGAAGTCGTAGGGGACGTCGTTCCCGAACTCGTCTATCATGCGGTAGACGACGCCGCGCCCAGTCGTACTCGTCTGCGTGTCCGTCGCGCCATCGGCGAGCGCCCATGCGAAGCGCGCCGTGTCGTTGTCGAGGCAGTACCATACGTCCCATGCTTCTAGTCGGCAGCCATCGAAATACTTGGTTTGAGTTCCTCCATCCACTATGTCATCAGGCAAATCTCCCTCGTGGATAATCGCCCTTGCGTGCTCGTTGAGGGTTAGCGCGTCGTCCGCCGTCACGATTATGTCGAACGGGTGGTTCGCGCTGCGGCTATTCATATCGCCGTTCGTCGTGGCCACGTAGTTCGTGATGCGGTAGGAAGAGCCGGGGACGAGGGTTCCGCCGTCGCGCATGGACTTCAGGCTCGCCCAGTCGACTTCTTCCATCCGTGTCACATCGGCTCCTCCGCTGGACGGGGTGTAGGAATACACGCGCATTCTGGGCAGCCAAGAGGTCTGCGTGCTCTCCGTGCCGTTCTGTGCCCTACCTATGCAATAGGGAACTACCGCCGAAGCGTTGGTTGTCAGGGTTATTCCTATGAAAGTCTTGGCAGTTTCATTGGTGTAGAAATAAATCCTATAGTGGTTGTCCCCGCCCTGTGCCAGTTCTACAGACCGCCTGAACTGGAATTCCGTTGGGGTGGTCAAGGTCGACGGATAAGTGACGGGATAGGAAACCGCCAATACGTCAGTGCTGCCCAACAAGGAAAGTTTGGCGACAAGGTTTGTATGGGGCGTGGGGTAGGTTCCGTCCGTGCTCCAGAGGGTGAACCCGGTTATGCGATCCCCCTCGTCCATGCCGACCGCGTTTGGCGTGAAGTCAACAGCGAAGATGTTGCCCCTGTTATTTTGGGATTCTGAAGTATCGAACTGGTGGGGGACGCCATTTCCACGATGGACCTGCTCGTCAACCTGTTCCGCCGTATATAGCCAGGTGTTCGTGATGTTGAGATCTTGAAGAAGACCGGGGACTAGTTCCTGGGCGCACAACCTGACGGAGAGAACCGCAAACAGTCCCATTGCCCAAAGTTTCATTTTCGCACTCATAAGACCGCTCTCCTAGAATTCCGTTCACTTATTGCCATTGGGTTATTGCCGTTCCGCCTAGTCGGGGATTGCCGGGTACTCCTTGTAGACCGATGAGTATTCCTTCGTTTCGGGGTCGTACTCGCAGGTGTCCACCAGATATCCGTCGTGGCACTTAAGGACGATTTTGCTCTTGGCCCCGTCTGAAGGGTTGTAGGTGTGTATGCGGTTGTCGATTTCATAGTCCACGCTCCCGAGCATGCCTAGGATTTCTGCTTTCGTCCTGGAGCCGAAGTCCACCACGATGGGGCTTTCGGCTTTCTGCCCTATGTTCAGGAACATCATCTTCCCGAGGGTTGAAACGGAAGAGGGGATTGAGTTCGTCCCTGAAATGCCATAGCAGTTGGCGAAAGCATAGTCTCCAATCGAGAGAAGGTTTTCCGCGTTTGTCAGTCCCGAGATGGAGGACAGGTTGGGGCAGTCCGCAAAGCACTTGTAGGAAACGTTCGTGAGGCATGAGGGAAGCCATGAGAGGTCGGCTATCTCGTCGTTTCCCGCAAAGCACCCCGCGCCGAAGAACTCTATCGTGTCGGGCAGCCATATGAAGTCGCTGTCGGGCGGCTCTATGGGCGTTAGTCCCGAATCGTCGCCGTCCCTCCGCGAGACCGCGCCCTCCCTTATGCGCGTGGAAGAGACATTGGAGAACGAGCCGATGGAACTTAGTTCGCAGGCTACGCCGAACTTGAGGTTGGAGACTCTCGGCGACGGGAATTCCTCGTCGGGCGTCTGCTGGATCAGGCTATCGACCCCGATGAGGCGTCCCGTGACCCTTATGGTCGGGTTTCTGGTGGACGTGGTATTCCCCGCGGTCTTGACGGGGAGGTCCACCCCCAGACCGCTTTGAAGCGGGCCGTCTTGCGAGTGGTCGTCGGATATGGTTATGTAGCCCGTCCGATCGTTCTTGAAGTGGAAAGGCCCTAGAAAAGCGCGGTGTGTGATGCTGTAGGTCTCTTTCTCGCTGAAAACCCTCCCACTGACACTGGGTAAGCCATATCGGGAGCTGGTATTGGGTGGGTGCCATCCGTTGGGGCCGGCCAGCAGATACTTGACGTTGGGCCAGTAGGTAACGCCGTTGTAGATGTATTGATCTGTCCCGGTGAAAGACCAGTACCATGTTTCCCGTAATGTTATCTCCTTCCTTTCGGTGAAACTGGCGGAGTATTGTATGCCGCTGAATAGGAATTCGCCATTCTGGATGTATCCGTCCAGCGTCTCGAACAAGGTGTCGCCCGTCTTCGGGAAGTTGCTTATTGGGACGGTGCTGGAATCCCACATTCCGACTTCCACAAGCGTCCTGTAGGAGATTCCGAAAATCCACCTGACGGACAAAGCGCTCCCGAGTCCGGAAAAAGCATTCGCCGCCGCAAATGTGCAGTTCGACGCGTTATTCCCGTCTTCGAATACGATTTGCGAGCATTTCGTCATGTTCAGGAAGGCATATTGATTAATCGTCAGAATCGAGGGGTTTCTCACCACGATGTCGCTCACGAAACCTGCTCCACTGCAGGAGCAGATGGCCGACGTGCCACCGCCAAGAGTGGTTATGTCCCCCGAAATGCTTATCGTTTTTTCGCCCGCAGTTGTGTAGGTATGGGTCTTCGAACTAGTCGCAAGAGAAGCCACGCTGGGCTCCCAATTCCCATCGCCCCAGTTGACGAGCATCCCGTTGGCACAGCCAATGTTTCTCAAAGTCACTGTCTCTTTGGCGTCGGTATTGCAAAAATTCCAGACGTCGGTTCCCACAACGTATTTTGTGCAGGCTCCGAAGGACTGTGTTTTAGAGGTGCGGACGTTGATATTATTCTTATACGCTAAAAGATTACTGTGGTTATTGTCGTTATTACGGTTGGAGAAGGGCAGGGCTATCTCGGCGTTATAAGCACCGGTTTCGTCAGAAACAGCTACTACAGAATATCCGCCGCTATGAGAAGCGTGAACATAGGATACCTTTGCAACGTAGTCGGCAGCAGTAAAGTCTATTTCGGCAGTAGCTCCGCCGGAATTGTTATATATGTTGAGTCCCGATACCTTAGAGGTCTTGTTATAGGGGGTCGTCTCGGCTATCTTGACGGTGCTCGGGTAAGAAGAAAGGTCGGTCTTATAGGTAGTATCGCCGTTATCGCCGGTGCTGTAGCCTCTGTAGTCGGCGTAGAAGACGGTATCGTCGACCTTTGCGCCTATAGAGGAAGCGAAGCTATCCTCGGCGAAGGTAAGCTCTATAAGAGACATTTCGGTTATGACCACACCTGCGCCCCAGCTTCTTAAACTCAGCTGATAGGCGTCCGTCGTATCGGTGCAGGAGGGCATACGCGAAATAACCTGTCCGTTCATATTAATCAAATAGAAATATCCGTCGTAGCAGGCGAGCTCCATAGAAAGGTCGGTATGCTGAACGTTCAGGGTGTAACCCGTAGCAGCAGGATACAGATCCCCTGTTCCGATATAGTTCTTAATTCTGAAGGTATTGCTGGTAGCCTGAGCGTCAGTGGTTCTGTCGAAGGCGGGAACTGTGAGGGTATAAGCGGCATTACCTTCGGAGTTTAATATCTGAATATCCCAGTTTCCCTTTTTTGTGCCCATAGTATACATATCAAGCTTAAGCACAAAGTTTTCTGCTGAAAGCTGATATTTTGCTATGGCGTTTTCGTTTGGCTGATAGAACTGAAGTCCGTTAACTGAAGCTTCGGTTCCTGCGGGGACGACCGAGGCTACCGAAAGGCTATCGGTGCTTCCGCTCCATCCCGCCTTTGCGGAAGTATCTCCCACCTCATAGGCGGTGTAATCATTCTCAAATACGACCTCGCCGGGGGCTATGCCAAGCTCGCCAAGTATCGCTTCGCTGAACAAAGCTTCTTCCCCGACCGTTTCTGCAACAATAGTCGCCCCGGGAACAACGAGGCAGGAAACCAAAAGGGTCGCTGCAAGAAGGCAGGTAAGCAGTCTGGTTGCGGTATGTTTCATAGGTATCATTCCTTTCAGGATACTCCGGTAAACTGTACACATATATTATAATACCGGATCTTAAATTTTTCAATTAATCAATTCGTAAAATAACGAATTGGAAATTTAGTTATATTGCACATCAAATCTTCGGGTTGAATTTTCGGTCAAATGATGATAATATATATTTGTAAATTACTTTTCGGGAGTCAGAGCCTTGAGATCATTTAAAAAACTTGCCTGCATTCTTCTCGCAGCTACACTTATTATAAGCTGTCTTTCGGGTTGTGAGGAAAATCGCAACACCGACCCCACCATCGACGCCCCTATCACCCACCCCTCTACGGGAGGTGATTTTCTTCAGTCTCCGACCTACTCGGTGGCTATAGACCACACAGCCCTTCCCTTCACCCTCTCCGAAAGGATAGGCGAAAAGGAGCTTGCTCTTTATAAAAAAGCAGTTAAGACCTATCTTGATTTCGGAAGCTCGGTCGAATTTGAGGCAGGAGTAAAATACGGAGCCGTAATAAAGCTCATAGAGGCCTATTTCCCGGTCATCTACTGCGACACGGCGGGGGTTACGGTAAACGTCGAAAACAACACCATAGGCTGGACCTTCTCTTCAGAGACCAAGGCTCAGCACGACAAGGCCGTAGCCGATTTTACAGCTAAGGCCGAAGGCTTCCTTACCGACCTTCGCTACGACGACAGCGACACCGAAATTGCTATGGTGATATACGAGCGGCTTTATAACAATATTGAGTATAACGAAGCAGGCACTGCGCCCGCGGAGACCGAAAAGCCAGCGGAGGGAGCAGACGGGGAAGCCGAGCCCGAAACGGTACTGCCGAACAGCCCGTTCAGTCCCCTTTTCCACAAAAAAGGCGACAGCGAAATGCTTTCCAAGGCCTACTGCTATCTCCTCACCCAAGCGGGAATCGACGCTTTAGACCTTTACTGTGATTTTGAGGCTGAGCTCGGCCCCTCTAAGTTCTTTTTTATGGCCTTAAAGCTTGAAGGTAAATGGTATTATTCCGACCCTGCAGAGGGAGTGCGCTACGACTCCTTCACCCGCTTCGCCTTCAGCGATTCGGTACTCAGCGGATTTGGTATGAGCGCACCCGCAAACCTCCTCTATTCGGCCTTCAGCAAGGAGCCTCTGAGCGGCGTTATCGTCTGCGATTCGGAGCGCTTCTTTGACCTTACCGGCGGCGCCAACAAGGTGGAGCTCAACACCGCCAAGGACAGTATGCTTTTTGAGACCGACATCGGAACAAAATGGAATTTCACCCGGCTTCACGGGTAAACGATAAAATAAACCCGCAGATAACTGCTGTAAAACAGTTTTCTGCGGGTTTTATAATGCAAAGTAAAGGTGTATACTACGGATGTATATACACACCTCATCCACCGCTTCGCGGTCTCCCTGCTATGGAAGGCTCACTTTTACGTAAGTTTCATTACGGACGTCTGTATGATCCGCGGCGGAGTACCTGACGTTTAGCGGCGACCCTGCAGGCACGGGCGTAGGCTTCGGCAAAATACTGCTCGATGGGCATAGCGGCATATTTATCGTTATCATGACGGTCGGGCTTGGATCTTACCGTCAGCTCGAAGGTCAGAATATCAGTGAAACCGTATTTATCAAGGCGGCTTGCAATACCGTCCCAGTCGGCAATTCCGTCGAAGGGAAGCAGATGCAGGTCGTCGGTCCAATAAATTTCGCCGTCAAATCGGGAAATTCCGAGATTGTCGTTCAGGTGAGTAGCGATAAGGCGGTCGCCGTAGTCGGCCAAAAGGTCACGGTGTCGGTTATAGCACATTTCGTGACCCGTATCCCAACAAAAGCCTACGGTATCGTTATTTTTAAAGGCCGCCATTAGGGCGTCGAGGTATTCCTCTCCCTCGGTATTCTCGAAGGCTATTTTTACTCCCCTTTCCTTTGCGGCGGCAACTACCCTGCCGAAGCGCTCTATGCCGATCTCGGTGGGGTTATGCTCGGTGAAACCGATAAAGGTGTGGGTTATCATTATGGGAACGCCCAGCCTTTTGCAGTCGTCAAGGCAGTCGATAAGCTCCTTTATCGCCACCTCGGCCTTTTCCTCATCGTCGTGCCAAAAATCGGCAGATTTTCTAAAGGGAGCGTGTATCGACTGGAAGACAAGACCCTGTTTTTTAATTTCGGCGGCGACCTCATCAAGAGTGCCCTTTCCCGACCACTCGGCAAAGGTTGCATCAAAACCTGCGGCCTTTATCAGTTTTATCTGCTCGGCCGAGGTTATGGAAAGTCCGCCAAGAAGACCGATACAAAGCATTTGCTTATACATAAAACATCATCCTTTGGATTTTTTGAGTTTATTATAACTTCAGCGATCTTTAAAATCAAGAGTCTGAGCCTTTTTATACTGCATTGGGGTCATCCCGAAACGCTTTTTGAATATTCGGCAAAAATATGACGCACTTTCAAAATTTATTGCCTCGGATATCTGTTCAAGGCTGTATTCTCCGCTTTCCAGCATCCTTTTTGCCATATTCATTTTATGCTCCATTCGGTATTCCAACGGTGTTTTTGAAGCGTACTCCTTAAAGAGCCGTCTGAAATAACAGGGTGTGACGTTACAGACACGGGCAATTTCCTCTATGGAAAGGTCGGCAAGGGGGTCGGCCTCTATAAGCTCGATTCCCCTGCTTATAACCGAAAATCTTTCCTGCCGTTTTTGAGTTTTTGTATTCGTAATGAGAAGCAAAAGCTCAAAAGCGGCTTTTTTTATTTCCATCGGAGACCGAACCGAGGCTTCACAAGCCTGAAGCACTTTGTCAAAAAGTTCTTTAGCCGGAGATATCTTCACGTTTTCAATTAAAAACGGGGCTTCGCCGAGGGTTAAAGTTCTGTTGTCTTTTGTCATATTGAATTCTATCCAAATTGCATCGTCAGTCGTTGCGGTACAATCAAGATTAAGGCAGGTATATTCACTTCCCTTAGGCAAGCACACTATGCTTTTTTCCTTTGCTTCAAAGCTTACCCCGCTTTTATCCGTATAGACACCCCGACATTTGTTCAGAAAAATTATTCCCGTGGTTTTTCGCGGACCATCCCTTTTAAAAAGGACGCCGTATTTCCATTTTTGCCGCATTGCAAAAATGTCGGTCAGTTCGAAATCGGTTTCGTAAAGCTTGTTTAAGGTTATAATGTTACTGTCCACGCGCGTCACCTCTGTCTATATACTACATTCAAAAGCCCGCCTTGTCAATGTTTGTATCGAAAAGTGCTATAAACAGTAGCGTTTTATACCTTGAAGGTTGCCGTTAGGCTTTTTATAATGTAAGCAAATCAAGCTTTGAGGTGACAAAATGAAAAAAATTAACGTAACTATATGGAACGAATACTGCCACGAAAGGAGCGAGCCTGCCATTGCCGCTATATACCCCGAGGGAATACATGGGGCAATAAGAGAAAAGCTCTCTGCGGCAACCGATTATAACATAAGGGTCGCTACTCTGGATATGGAGGACCACGGACTTACCGATGAGGTGCTCCGAAACACCGACGTGCTTATCTGGTGGGGACATTGCCGTCACGCCGACGTAAGAGACGATATCGTTTTAAAGGTCAAGGAAAGAGTGCTTGAGGGAATGGGACTTATCGCCCTTCACTCGGCCCACGCAAGCAAGCTTTTCAAGGCACTTACGGGAACCTCCTGCCGCCTTAAATGGCGCTGTAACAACGAAAAGGAACGTCTTTGGGTTGTTGAACCCTCCCATCCTATTGCAAAAGACCTTCCCGAATATATCGAGTTCGAAAAAGAAGAGACCTACGGCGAACGTTTTGAGATACCTGCGCCCGACGAGCTTGTATTTTTAAGCTGGTTTGCAGGGGGCGAGGTCTTCAGAAGCGGCTGTTGTTATAAAAGAGGTCTCGGAAAGATCTTCTATTTCCGACCCGGTCACGAGGAATATCCCACCTACTACCGCGACGACGTGACCAAAATTTTGATAAACGCTATCGAGTGGGCCTGCCCCGTAGGCATTACAAAGCCCACCTTAGGGGAGTTCGCACCCCTTGAAGATCTTAAATAAGGAGAAAAAAGCTATGGTTAAAATAGGAATCATCGGTATGGGAAGGATCTCCCGTAAGCACATCGCAGGTATTAAGGAATACGGCAACGCGGTGATCACCGCAATATGCGACATCGACACTGAAAAGCTTAATGAGGTAGGAGAGAGTTTAGGTATTCCCGAAGCATACCGCTTTACCGATTATCTTGATCTTATAAACTGCGACGAGGTGGAAGCGGTGGAAATATGCACCCCCAACTATCTCCACGTGCCTATGGCTACTGCCGCCGCTAAAGCGGGAAAGGCGGTTCAGGTGGAAAAGCCTCTGGGTCTTTCCTTAAACGACGGAATCGATGAGCTGACCCGCGTGATAGAGGAAAAGGGCGTCGTTAATATGATGGACTTTTCCTACCGCTTTAAGGAGGCGGTACGCTATGCCAAAAAGCTTATTGACGACGGCCGACTCGGTAAGATCGTTAACGTAAATATCGAATATCTTCAGTCGGGTGTGTTTATTCCCGGCAGACGTCTTGAATGGCGATTCGTAAAGGAGTTTGCAGGCAGTGGGACCCTTGCTGATCTGGGTGTTCACCTTATCGATCTGACCCGTTTTCTCCTTGGCGAATTTAGATCGGTATGTGCTATGCAGAGCACCGTTGTTAAGGAAAGAATGAAGCTCGACAGCGACGAATTTGCCCCCGTTTTAGTCGACGACATAACCTCCTTCGTAGCTTCCCTGGAAAACGAGGTCATTGCCAACTTTATGGTTACCAAATGCGCCATCGGAGAGGGCAACACCATTAAATATGAAATATACGGCACCGAGGGAGTTATTAAATTCAACCTTAACTCCCAGAAGGAGATCGCCCTTTGCATCGGCGACGTAGACAGAGAAACGGGCGGTCTTCACACCGTTCAGGTGCCCGACAGCTATGCTCTCGGCGAACAGGAATGCTTTATAAGAGCCATCGGCGGTGAAATACTCCCCTACTTCCCCGACGTAAACGAGGGCGTTAAGGCGCAAAGGGTGGTTGACGCAGTGCTGGAGTCGGCCCAAAGCGGCAGACTTATAAACCTTTAAGCGATGACGGCATTAAGACTTAAGGACACCTCTTATACAGAGGGACCTATTGTAAAGAAAATGCTGGTTTTCGCCCTGCCCCTTGTTGTTACCAGCGTTTTTATGCAGCTTTTCAGCACCCTGGACATGGCTATTGCAGGGCATTTTATCAGCAAGCAAGCCCTTGCGGCGGTCGGAAGCACCACTATAATCAGCTCTCTTTTTATCGAATTCTTTCTGGGCTTTTCAAACGCCGCAAACGTAGTTATTTCCCAGTTTATCGGTAAGGGCGATAAGGAAAACGCAGGCAGAGCGGTTCATACCTCGGTGTTTTTATCCCTTATATTCGGCCTCGGTATAGCGGCAATAGGACTTTCTGCTACAAGGCCGATACTGACCCTTTTGTCGGTACCCGAAGACATTTTTGAGCTTTCGGCGGCATACCTTCGAACCTACTTTTTAGGCATCCCGTTTTTTATGGTATATAATTTTACCGCCGCCATATTCCGAAGCAAGGGCGAGACGAGGCTCCCTATGCTCTGCCTTGTTTCGGGCAGTCTGCTTAAATGCGTCCTCGACCTGCTTTTTGTTGCGGTATTTAATATGGGAGTCGTAGGTATGGGGCTTGCCACCGTCTGCGCAAACGGTCTCAGCGCCTTTATGCTCGTTATTTTTCTCATTAAGAGAAAGGATGAGCTACGGCTTGATCTTAAGTGCATAAAGCCGAAAAAGGATATCGTTATCGCCCTGCTTAAAATAGGATTGCCCTCCAGCTTTTTAGGCTCGGTATTCTCGATATCAAACATCTGTACCCAGTCGGCAATAAACAGTCTCGGCACGGATGCTATTGCCGCTTCGACCGCCGCCGCAAGCATTGAAATTTACGTTCAGTTTTTCGGCAACGCCTTTGCTCAGGCGGCCACAACCTTTACGGGGCAAAACTACGGCGCAAAGAGACTTGACAGACTGAACCGAGTTACCGTCACCGCTTTGGTTCTGTGCAACCTCGTTTCGGTGGTGCTGAGCATTACCGCCTTTGCTTTCGGCGGCAGTCTGCTTAAGCTCTTCGTAACCGATGCCGCGGTTATTACACTGGCTCTTTCCCGAATGAAATATACCCTGCTCTTTAAGCCCGTACAGGCGGTGATGGACATTATGTCGGGCTGTCTGCAAGGGTATGGTTATACCCTTGTTCCTGCTATTGCCTCGCTGTTTTCGGTTTGCGGAGTGCGGCTTTTGTGGATATTTCTTATCTTTCCGCAGAACAGAACTATCGACACTTTGATGATGATATATCCCATAACTCAGGGTCTTGCGGCAATATCACACACGGTATGCTACTGTTTGCTTCAAAGAAAGATTAAAAGAACAGATTAAACTGAAGAGAATGTGATCTGACGGTCACATTCTCTTATTCTTTTTCATTTTTTAATAGACTTTTTATTCCTACTATGATATACTTTTTTTATGAAAATTTTTGTGTTTAAATATGGGCAGGCCTGCTTTGCCGAGCATAATTTCTTTGAGGATAAAAACGAAAGCACAAAGCTCCTTCCCATCTCTTTTTTGTTTTATCTTATAGAGGTCGGGGACAGGCGTATCCTTATCGACACGGGGTGTAACAGTATGCCCGGGTGGAATATGGATTTTTTAGTCTCCCCTGCCCTGCAATTGAGAAAATACGGTATTTTACCCTCGGACATTACCGATGTCGTAATCACCCACGCTCATCACGACCATATCGGAGGCTCAAGGCATTTCGGCAACGCCACTTTTTATATTCAGCGTAATGAATATGAGGAGGGCAGAAATTATCTTCCCGAAGGTGCAAAGCTATGCCTTTTTGACGGCGGCGTAAAGGTCGCAGAGGGCATAGAGGCACTCTGCATCGGCGGTCACTCCAAGGGTTCTTCGGCAGTTCTTGTTTGTCGCGAGAGGGAAAAGCTTCTTTTCTGCGGTGACGAGGTCTACAGCGAGGAATGTTTTATTCGAAACGTTGGCACGGGTCATCCCGTAAACCGAGAGAAAAACCGTGAATTTATTGAAAAATACAGAGGAGACGAATATAAAAAGATCGTCTTCCACACACCTGAAATTCTGCCGGACAAGAACGGCTTTATAGAAATTTAAAGGAGCTTTACTATGGCAATCATCGTAAACGAAAAAACCAACCAGTTTTATCTTCACACCAAAAGCACCAGCTACGTTTTTGAGGTAGTTCACGGTCTTCTTGCCCACAGCTATTGGGGCAAAAGAGTGAACGAGGTTCCTCCTATGGAGGAGCTTTACCCCATGACCGGAGCAAACCTTGCCGCTTCCGACCTTCGCGGCTTCAGTCCCAGCTCCTCCGACGTGCTTATGCAGGAATTCCCCACCTACGGCAGCTGTGACCTTCGCACCCCTGCCTTCCACGCCGTATATAAGGACGGTAGCCCCATCACCAAGCTTTCTTACAAGGGATATAAAGTATATAATGAAAAGCTTCGTCCCGAAGGACTTCCCTCTACATATTCCAACGATGACGACACCGCCGAGACCTTAGAGATCGAGCTTTTCGACGAGCTTAAGGGTGTTACGGTTTATCTTTACTACTGCGTTTTTGAAGAAAAGGATATTATGACCCGCTTCGTAAAGGTCGTAAACAGCTCTGCCGACCGCTTTACGGTTAAATCTCTTATGAGCTTCTGCGCCGACTTCCCTCATATGAACTATGATATGGTGAATCAGTACGGTGCCTGGGCAAGAGAGGGACACATTGAAAGAAAGCCTCTTTTCGTCGGTATGCAGGAGGTCGACAGTAAGCGCGGTGCCAGCGGCCCCAACCACACCCCCTTCGTTGCCCTTGCCGAAAAGGAAGCAACCGAGACCTCAGGTGAGGTGTTCGGTCTCTGCCTTGTTTACAGCGGAAACTGGTTTGGCGGTGCCGACGTTGACAGACATTTCCGTCCCCGTCTTATGATGGGACTTAATCCCTTTAATTTCGAGTGGCAGATGGAGCCGGGAGACAGTCTTTACGCGCCCGAGGTAATTATGTCTTATTCCTCCGAGGGTATTGGACAGATGACCCGTCAGTTCCATAACATAATCCGCAAGAACGTTTGCCGCGGTAAATTCCGCGACACCGAGCGCTACGTGCTTATAAACAACTGGGAAGCTACCTATATGAATTTCAACGAGGAAAAGCTTCTTGCCATTGCCGATGCCGCCGCAGAGCTTGGAGTTGATATGCTGGTTCTCGACGACGGTTGGTTCGGAAAGCGCAACACCGACCACTGCAGTCTCGGCGACTGGTACGTTAATACCGAAAAGCTCCCCTCGGGACTTAAGGGACTTGGCGAAAAAATCAATGCAAAGGGTCTTAAATTCGGACTTTGGTTTGAGCCCGAAATGATCTCTCCCGATTCCGATCTTTACCGCGCTCATCCCGACTGGTGTCTCCACACCGAGGGCAGAGATCGCACCGAAAGCCGCTATCAGCTTACCCTTGACCTCACCAGAAAAGACGTTTGCGACTATATTGTCGGCTTCCTTACAAAGACCCTTTCGGAAAACCCCATCGCCTACGTTAAGTGGGATATGAACCGTCATTTCAGCGAAGCCGGCTCGGCACTTCTTGCCGCCGATAATCAGCGTGAGGTTGCCCACAGATATATGCTTGGTCTCTACTCGGTTTTAGAGCGTGTTACCACCGCCTTCCCCGATGTGCTTTTTGAGGGATGTTCAAGCGGCGGCGGACGTTTTGACGCAGGTATGCTTCACTATATGCCCCAGACCTGGTCCAGCGACGACTCGGATGCAGTTGAACGTCTCTACATTCAGGAGGGTCTCGGTTTGGTTTATCCCTTCTGCACCATGGGCGCCCACGTTTCGGCCATCCCCAACCATCAGATAGGCAGAAACACACCCATTAAGCTTCGCGGTCAGGTTGCTCTTCCCGGACAGTTTGGCTTTGAGCTTGACCTTTCCAAGATGAGCGACGAGGACAAGGCTGCTTCCAAGGAGCTTATAAAGACCTACAAGGAGTATGGCGAGGTCTTCCACAGTGGCGATTTCTATAAGCTGGCTTCCATATTCAAGGGTCAGAACAGCGCCTGGGAATTCGTTTCGGAGGACAAAAACACCGTTATCGTTATGACCTACAATATTCAGGGTAAGGTCGCCGTTCCAAGCAAGGTCTTAAAGCTTCAGGGACTTGACTCTTCTGCAAAATATGAGGAGGTTGCCACCGGCAAGGTCTACGGCGGAGATACCCTTATGAATCTGGGAATCTTCCAGAACTGCGACCACGACCAGATCAGCGATATGAGAGTGTTTAAGAAAATTTAATCAAGCATAAAAAATAAAGCTCCGAAGGGAGACACTTCGTAAAGAAGTAGTCTCCCTTTCTTTTTCTATAAATCAAAAA
>CAZRHF010000058.1:0-13096 GCA_964599835.1 uncultured Eubacteriales bacterium
TAACGGACTGAGTATGCTTATATCACAGCTGGCCTACGTAAATATTTCCGATTGGTGGCAGATAAAAAGAGCCCGTCAGCCCTATGTAAAAATGTTCTTTGTGGAAAAAGGAAAGGGAACTGCCGAGCTTCACTACCGCGATAAGCAGGTGTTTTTAAAGGAAGGAAATATATATATCGTCCCTTCGAATCTTGAACACGGATATTCCTGCAAAGGCTCTTTTCATAAGCTTTTTTGCCATTTCAGTCTCTTCCGCTACGATCATTACGATATGTTTTCTTCGGTTAAGGACATAATCGTTCTCGAAGATAAAAACGAAACGGTCGCCGAAGCCATAAGGTGTTATAACGATAGGAATATTATGGATTGCCTGAGGCTTAAAATACTCATTTATGAGGCCGCCTTCGAAGCTCTCGAAAAGGCGGGTGCTTCTTACGGTAACGCCATAAAATATTCCCCAACCGTTTATCAGACCATAAAAATTATAAATCAGAAATGCCGAATCGATCTTAAGGCTACCGATATCGCCGAGGAGCTTTTTATCTCTCCCGCAACCCTGCAGAAGCAGTTTAAACGGGAGGTCGGCACGCCCTTAGGTCAGTACATAAAGGACTGGGTAATGACCTCTGCCGAATTCGACCTTCGTTCAACCGATACCTCGGTGAAGGATCTGGCCGAAAAATACGGCTTTTGCGATCAGTTTTATTTTTCAAGGGTGTTCGGAGCTTATTTTGATATCTCCCCCCTCAAATACCGTAATACCTACGGCGCCGACCGTAACGATATAATATAGGAGGGCTTATGGAGCAATTATTATTTTCCGGTCTTCTACGGCTTAAATACCGCGACAAGGTGCATCTTCTGCCTCTGGATGCGGGAATGGGATGTCCCAACCGCGACGGGACCATAGGCGAAAAGGGTTGCCTCGTTTGTCCCTCCCTTTCTATGGGAAGCTTTTCGGAGGGCTATTATTCCGACCTTGCATCTCAGCTCGAATGGGCGAAGGAAAGGGTATCCTCGGAGGAGCCGGGCGGTAAATACATCGCCTGCTTTTCGGGCTTTTGCAACACCTATTCAAGCGTTGAAAACCTCAGATTCTTTTACCGTGAGGCTATCGAACCGGAAGACGTCGTAGGCCTTTATATTACCACCCGTCCCGATTGCTTAAACGACGGGATCATAAAGCTTTTAACCGAGATCAGCGCGAAAAAATCCGTGTGGATCGAGCTGAAGCTTCACACTGCCCACGACGGTACCGCCGAATATCTCGGAAGAAATTTTAAAACCACGGTATTCGACGAAACGGTAAGGAAACTTAAATCTGCGGGAATAAAAACGTTTGCGAATATGATAATCGGTCTGCCCGAAGAGACCGAGGAGGATATCCTTGCCACTGCGATGCATATTTCCGAGCTTGGGGTAGACGGGGTAAGGTTTGAGCCACTTTGCGTTTTCAGCGGTACCGAGCTGGAAAAGGATCTTACAGAAGGAAAAATAAAGCTCCTTACTCTGGATGAATACGGAGATATAGTTTATAAATGCGTCTCCTCTATGCGAAACAGCACTATAATACACCGTCTCATCGGCAAGGTCCATCCCCACCGCCTTATAGGCCCCGAGTGGACGGCAGACCCCGATACCGCCGAAAGCTTCCTTTACCAAAAGCTTAATATAAAATAACAAAAAAGCACCGCTTAGCGGTGCTTTTTTATACTAATTTTTAGGTATCCAGACCAGCATATCGCTCTTTCCGCGGTTGGCAAAGGCGAAGTAGGGGATAAGGGTCAGGGGCTTTTTGTCATACTCGTCATTTGCATCAAAATACAGCGCGTCGGTCTCTTTAGGCAGGTATGCCTCGGTGATGACAGAGGGAACCAAAAATTCGGTATTTCCGAAGGTAAACTCTCCATTGGGGTCAATAAGCATCGAATGTATACTGAAATCGTTGTCCACACCCTCTGCGCAGTAAACTACGGGGCCTCGGGTAACCGCTACACGGCCTGCGTTTTCGTGAACCTTCGGATTTGCGGCAACGACTCTGATCGGCATATCCATGGTAAGCTCAAGGTCATTTGCCGAAACATAGGCATAACCGCCCTTAAGCTCATATTCGCAGTTTAAGGAGAAATTCTTGCACCAAGCAGGAATACGAAGAGCGAGCTTCTTTTTGCCCGAATATTCTATCTTTACTCTGCCGTCGGCAGGGTAAGCCGTCTTGACCTTAAGGCTGTCGCCGTCAAGCTCTGCGGTGCAGTCCATATACTGATTCACAAATACCGTATCTTCGTTTTCGGAAAAGGCGTAATTTCCAACCGAGGGGATAAACCTCACCATATTGGGAGGACAGCAGGAGCAACCGAAGACCTCAAGACGCTGGGTGATGGGATATCTGCGCTTTTCGGTGACCGATGTGTCGACGTCGTTGAAGGTAAGATCAATAGCCAGCGGATTTTCATAGAAAAAGCTCTTTCCGTCAAGGGAGATTCCCGAAAGAACGCCGTTATAAAGGGCGCGTTCCAGAACGTCGTGATATTTCGCCTCGCCCGTAGCTTCAAACATTCTGTGGCAGAAGAAAACCAGAGCAATGGCGGCGCAGGTCTCGGTATATGCCGTGCGGTTGGGCAGGTCGTAGTCTACCGTAAATGCCTCGCCCTGGGGAGAGGAGCCCACACCGCCCGTAATATACATACGCGAAGAAGCAACGTTATCGAAACAACGCTTGCAGGCGTCCATAAGCTCGCTGTCGGAATATTCTGATGCAACGTCGGCCATACCGCTGAGGAGATAAAGCGCACGCACAGCGTGTCCCTCGGCGGTTTCACGCTCCCTTAAAGGAACCTCGTCCTGATTATACTTATTGTTTGCCATCCACCAAAGCTTATCTCCGTCCTTGTCGTTACAGCCGTGAAGGTCGATAAAATGCTTGGCAAGGTCGGCGTATTTCTTTTCGCCCGTTTCCTTATAAAGCTTCATAAGGGCAAGCTCCAGCTCGGGGTGACCGGGGGTGGCAAAGCCGGCCGATTCTTCTTCTACGAATACCTTTATAACGTAGTCGGTATATCTGCACATAGCTTTGAGCAATTTATCCTTGCCCGTAGCCCGCTTATAAGCAACAGCCGCCTCAATAAGATGACCAAGACAGTAAAGCTCGTGACGGTCGCGGTTAGAAAACTTTTTTTCGTCGAAAATAAGGAAATAACTGTTAAAATATCCGTTTTCGTCGGCGCCCGCGGCTATATCGTCAATAGCCTCGTCACAGACGGCCTCAAGCTCGGGAAGATCGCTCTGCTCCAGCATATAGGCAACGCCCTCTATCCACTTAGCTACGTCGGAATCCCAGAAAAAGTGGGGCTTGGCCTTTTCTTCGTCTCCTTCTTTCCAGTTTAGCTTCAGCGCGGCAAAACGGTAGGTGTCGGTGAAGCGGTCAAAAACGGCCTTTGCGGTGATATCTCGGCACATATCCTGCTTAACCTTCCAAAATCCGTCATTGACCTTAACACTTCTGAAATCAATATTCTTCATAAAATCACTCCAAACTATTGCTTTTAAAGCCTGATTTCATTATAATTAAACCGTGCACTGTGCGCAAGACCCAAAATCTTTAATAAAGTGAGAAAATCCGATATGATAAGATTTGAAAACGGAAGATTCTTTTCCTACGAAATGATAGGGGAGTTTCGCTCTGACGAGCCCTGGATACACCCCCGAAGGGTGATAAACAGCTTCGAGGTCATTCTGGTTTTGGAGGGGGAAGTCCATATTGCCGAGGAGGAAGCCCAATATTCTCTTTATAAGGACGGTATTCTCATTCTGTCACCCGATAAGGAGCACTACGGCTTTAAGACCTCGGTTGGAACCACCGCCTTTTACTGGTTTCATTTTCACACCGACCTGCCTCTGCCCTTCAAGACACTCGGCGGCGCCGAGGTGTATGAAATAAAAAAGCAGCTCAAACGGCTTTTACACGTCACAAATACCCCTTCCTACAGCTCCGATGTGTCCGACGCCCTCGGTTTTCTTATCTTTGAAGAGCTTTCTCAGCGCGGCGGAATGGAGGCCTCTTCAAACTTAGGCCTTGTAAGCAAGATAAAAGAGTATATAAGAGGAAACCTATTAAAATATCCCACGGTAGCCGAAATTTCCTCCCACTTCGGCTACAACCCCGATTATATCGGAAAGCTTTTTAAAAATACCGTGGGGGTAGGGCTGAAGGAATATATTTCCGCCGAAAGGCTTAAGCCTGCCAAGGATATGCTGCTGACCACTTCCAAAACCGTCAAGCAGATAGCCTTAGAGCTGAACTTTAGCGAAGAAAATCTATTTATAAAATTCTTCTGCTATCACGAAGGCTGCAGCCCCACCGCCTACCGCTCAAAATACTACAATACACATATAAATAATAAATAAGGACCGCCCGGCGGTCCTTATTTTATTGCAGTTTTTTATATTCCGTGGGACTTACCCCGAAATGAGTCTTAAAGGCACGGCTGAAGGAGTATATCGACGAATATTTCAGAAGCTCTGCAATTTCGCTTATGGACATACTTCTGTCCTTCAGAAGCATTGCCGCCGCCTCAAGACGTCGGAGGGTGTAATAGCTGATGAGGGTCTCACCTGTGGTTTTGTGAAATATGTTTGACAGATAGCCGTAGCTATAGCCGAAATATCCCGCCAGCACGTCAAGATTATTGATAACGTATATGTGCGTACCGATATAATTCATTACCTGATAGCAAAGCTCCTGAACAGAGCCCACCTTGAACCTTGTTGCGGGGTCTGCGGCGGTAAAGTCTCTTATAAGATAGCGGATTATCTGATTGAGAGCAAGGGAAAGCATATCGGCCGAGTATCTATCGTTAAGAATTGCCTCCGAAATACTGTTATCGGTGAGGCTTTCAATGTTCTTATCCGAGAAGAGACGTCTGGTGGGATCACTGCGCAATATCATTATTTTCTCAAGGGCGTCAAGCAGCTCCTTGTCCTGCGGCCAGAAGGAAAGGTAGTTGAATTTAAGAGGATTTAACTTGTCAGTGTATATGGCGTGAATATCCCCGGGGAAGGAAAGGTACATATCTCCCGCCTTTACGTGGGTGGAGATCCCGTTTGTGGTAATATCTCCCTCACCGCCGAGTATCTGGGTTATCTCAAACCAGTTAAGGTGGGGATGTTCCCCGACGATCAGATTTTCGGTGCAATGGGTCCTGCCGATCTGAATAAGCTGAATATTGCCCAGCAGTAACGGATCGGTAACGTAGCATTTTTCAAAGTGAAATTTTCTGTGGATGTTTTTGTTTTCCATAAACTCACCCCGCTGTAACCATTATACATCACAAATGGAAGAGAGTAAATAAAATGTCTAATTATTTTTACAAAAAATGGCGTTTTTTACCGAAATATTAAAAAATGTTAAATATAAGATTAAACTATATCATTTATCTGATGCAGTGCAAAAGGTATAATGTAGTTAATACGATAAAAGGAGAAGTGTGTATGAAAAAATTTATCGCATTTATTCTTTCTTTAGCAATACTTACGGGGTGTATGGCCGCTGTTTTGGCCGAAGACCCTGCCACAGGAACCCGCTTTTCAGTAAACGAGGGCTATCACACCGTAAATTCGGTGACCGGGCTTCCTCTTACCTGGGAGGCGGATATTGAGGTTGATGCCGATGCCCCCTCAACCGTACTCGGAACGGTGGCGGGAAGCTATAAGGCCGACGGCACCGACGGCGCCGACCTCAGAATAACCGAAGGCGGTCATCCTCAGCTTTTCCTGCAGGACGGCTCTGCCTATAAGACCTTTACCTTTGATGAAGTAAGCCTTATCGGCCTGGGCAGGGTAAAGCTGACGGTCGTCTGGGATAAAACCGAGCAGGTAGCAAAATGCTATCTCGACGGAGCCTTAAAGCAGGTCATCGTCACACCCAAAAATGAGATATGGAACGGAAAAAGCACTAAACCTATCTTCGGCAACGGAAGCGAAGAAGATCCTTATCTCATCACCAACGGCGCAGAGCTTTGGTATGTACTCGGAAGCTCGGCCTCCCTCGGCTCGGATAAGTATTATAAGCTGACTAACGATATTTATTTAAATGACGTTTCGGCCGACAACTGGTACGAGTCTGACTCCAATAAGGCCTGGCGTACAGGTACTGCCTTCAGCGGTCATATAGACGGTGACGGACATATCGTTTACGGCATTTGGTATTCGGCAAACTCCTACTGGGCGGGCCTTATACCTTATATGTCGGGCGGCTCGGTAAAGGATCTCGGCATTGCCAAGTCCTATATAACGGGTACCTACGCAGGCGCCATCGTCGGTCAGTCGGTACCTTCAACAGACGTTACCATTGACGGCTGTTTTTCGGATGACAGCGTCTATGTGATCGGCGAGAAAAACGCAAGCGGTATTATCGGATATATTCAGAATCCTTCGGGAAGCACGGCTCTGCTTACCCTCTCCAACTGCTATACCAAGGCATCTCTTTCGGGAAAGACCTTAAGCGGTATGTTCGGAGCCTGGGCGGCAAACTATTCCATTCACGGCTGCTTCTCATACGGAGCCGCACTCTATAACGGAAGCGCCTCCACCTCGGGAAGCGGTGCGGTCTACGATAACTATGCATCTGCAGGCTCGGCAGGAACAATTCTCACTACCTCTGAAATGCAGGGCGGTGCGGCGGCAGAGAATATGAGCGCACTGGACTTTGAAAACTATTTCGAGGCAGTATATTCAAACACTCCCGAGCTTAAAGCCTTTGCCGACTACGATGCTCCCATACCTGTTTGGGACGGAAAGAGCACGAAACCTACTTTCGGTGACGGAAGCAAAGAGAATCCCTATCTTATCACCAACGGTGCAGAGCTTTGGTATGTACTCGGAAGCTCCGCCTCCCTCGGCTCAGATAAGTATTATAAGGTCACAAACGACATACGGTTAAACGACGTTTCGGCCGATAACTGGTACGAGTCTGACTCCAATAAGGCCTGGCGTACCGGTACTGCCTTCAGCGGTCACATCGACGGTGACGGACATATTATTTACGGTATTTGGTATTCGGCAAGCTCCTACTGGGCAGGCCTCATACCTTATATGTCGGGCGGTTCGGTTAAAGATCTCGGTGTTGCGAGGTCGTATATAACGGGTACCTATGCGGGTGCCATCGTCGGTCAGTCGGTACCTTCAACCGATGTTACGATAGACGGTTGCTTCTCGGACGAGACCGTAAGCGTCATCGGCTCGAAGAATGCAGGCGGTATCGTCGGCTACGTTCAGAATCCCACTAACAGCACAGCCCTTCTCACCGTTTCCAACTGCTACACCAAGGCATCTCTTTCGGGCGCGGGCGCCTTGAACGGAATACTCGGCCCATATAACGCCTACTATTCCATCTGCGGCTGTTATACCTTCGGCTCCTCAATTTACAGAGGAAACACCTCCTATGCGGGCAAAGAGGCCATTCACGATAACTATGCCACCACGGGCTTTGCAGGTACCATACTGGACGGTGAAAATATGAAGGGTGCGGCGGCCTCGGCCAATATGAGTGCCCTTGACTTTGAAAACTATTTCGAAACGGTCAGCGGAAATACACCGAGGCTTAAGGCCTTTGCCGACTATGACGGAGCTGCCGTGACCGAGGTCGATCCACAGCCCGACAGTATTTTTGCCGTCGGCGGAGACCTTACCGCAGGCAATAAGAATTATCTTAGATCGGCTAAGCTTTACGGCCTGGCAACATTCTCCGACCTTCGAACCGACTCCGAGATATCGGCCGACCTTTCCGATATCGATACTGCCGACGAGGCGCTTATCTTCTGCTACGATATGTCCTCGGGCGGCAAAAACCTCATTCCCGATCTTTCGGCAAAGGGTAACGATCTTGTTGCCTACGACGCCACTAAGATAGGAAACTACGTAACCGAGGAGAATACGGGGGCTTTAAACCGTGTGCCCTATAACAATTCGGAAATAACCGCCGACCTCGGCATAGGACTCTGGGCCTCTCCTGCGGTCATGGATATGAACGGGGACGGCTATAACGATCTTGTGGTAAGCGGTAACGGCGTGCCCTACAGCGGAGTTTACGTCTTCTACGGTAACGCCGCCTCCTCCGACAGCACAAACGACGGCTACCTCCTTATGGAAAAGGGCAGATACCTGACCGTCGGCCACGGTAACTTTGCAGGCTCCTATCTCTACGACGAAAACGGCAATTATAAGGATACCGTGCTTACCGCAGGCGCAAGCATATTCACCGATTTCAGAAACGATCAGACCAAGGTGACCTCCTTCCCGACCCTTACTCTTCCCGAGACCATCGAGGGCGAGGTCGCAAACTCACCCTATCATAATTTCTATACCCTTGTGGATATAAACGGCGACGGCCTTTTGGATGCCGTCAGAAGCTACAGCTCCTGGAAGGAGTACGGCTGGGCAGGTAAATTCACCTCCGAGGGTGAGTGGGGAAGCGACGGTGACGGAGACCCCCTGCACGCCTGGATCCTTTGGGCTGAAAACACCTCGGAAAACAATATTCAGTCGGCCTCCTACGGCGAGCTTCAGGCCGTTATGGTAAAGACCGCCGACGGAAGCCAAAAGCATCTCGATATCTACGGAACCTCCTCCTCTGCACGTTTTGTGGATATGGACGGCGACAAGGATCTGGATATAATCTATTCCACCCTTCTTGACGAGATATTCTATTTCGAGAATATAAGCGATCTGGAGGGATCCAACCTTAATTCCGAAGGCGTATTCCTCTGTGCTGAGGGCAGGAATCTTATGCTTGCCGACGGCGACAAAACCTCGGATCTTGTTGCTTTAAAGGTTGAGCAGTTTATGCCCGCCCTTGCCGATTTTGACTGGAACTCCGACGGCTTTACCGACCTTATCGTCGGCGAGGAAGAGGGAAGGGTATCCCTCCTTGAAAACACGGGAAAATTCGACGAAAACGGCGCACCTATATTCCTTGCACCCAAATACTTTAAGACTTCTACCGATTCCCTTAAGTCAGGCTCCTCCTTCAGCACTCCCTTCTCGGTGGACTGGGACGGCGACGGTGACGAGGATATAATTTCGGGAAATGCGTCGGGCTTTATAACCTTCATTGAAAACGTTACGCCAAAGGGCGGAGACCTCACCAACCCCTCCTGGAATGATCCCGTCCGCCTCACCGATCAAAACGGTAACGTCATCCGTTATCAGGCAGGCTATAACGGCGCGGTTCAGGGTCCCGCAGAGGCTAAAAACGGCTACTCGGTGGTTTCCGTTAGCGACTGGGACGGTGACGGTATCCTTGACATTATGGCCAACAACGTCTTCGGACGTGTGGAATGGTATAAGGGTATTAATGGCGAGACCCTTAAGGTGGAAGCCGCAAGAGCGGTAGAGGTCGAATGGACCGACGGTGCAAAATATCCTTCCTATAACTGGTGGGCCCCCGAGGGCAACGAGCTTTGTACCTATTGGCGTACCACACCTTATATGGTGGACCTCTTCGGTGACGGTCTTACGGATCTTGTTATCTGCGATCACGAGGGCTATATGGCATATTTCGAAAGATATGAAGATAACGGTGTCCTGAAGCTCAGAGAAGGACAGCGCATATTCCTCGACGAAAATTCCGAACCCATAGTTCTTGCCACAGGCACGGGTCTTAATAACGGCGCAAACCGTCAGAAATTCGTGCTCACCGACTGGAACGGCGACGGAATGCTCGACTTTATAAGAAACGACGCGACCTCGGTCTGCTATTATGTAAACGTTTCGGAGGATAGAAACGGCTTCGTCTTCAGAGAGAGCGGCACTATGCACGACCGCAGAATTGCCTATCACACCACCTCTCCCTCGGTCTGCGACTGGAACGGTGACGGAAGCCCCGACCTGCTTGTAGGTGCCGAGGACGGACATTTTTATTATCTCGACCGTGCCTTTGCCGAGATATCGGGCGACGCCAACAGCGACGGAGAGGTCGATATACTCGACCTTGTAACCGTGGCAGGCGTTATTGAGGGCAAGGAGCTTGAGTATGATATGAACACCGCCGACGTTAACGGCGATACGGTGCTCGACGCCTCAGACCTCAAAGAGATAAGAAAGTATATTATTCACTAAATATTCCTTTCAAACAAAAATACCGCCCCAAAAGGGCGGTGTTTTTGTTATTCTATTGCTTTTATCTGCCTTATATCGTTTCCTATGAACTTCTTCATATCATAGCTTCCGATAAAACGGGAGGTTATTCTTGCACTGTAGCGTTTTTCAAGCTCGTCGAAGGTCAGGTTGGTGTTTATGACTGTAGGTCTTCGGCTTAGCAGACGGGAATTTATCACGTTATAGAACAGGGAAGCGGTATAGGATGAATAAAACTCGGTTCCAAGGTCGTCAATAACCAGAAGATCGCAGTTTAAAAGACTGTCAAGGGCGGAAGTTTCTCCGCTGAATGAGAAATGCTCTTTTTCCGCCGCACCGAAAAGATTCTGTGCCGAGCCGTAAACCACTCCGAAGCCCTTTGCCGATACCGCCGACACGATAGCCAGAGAAAGATGTGTCTTTCCGAGTCCCGCATCTCCCATAAAGAGAAGGGAGCGGCTGTCGCGGGAAAAGTTTTCGGCAAAATCTTTACAGAGCTTAAGTATGGAAGCGGCGCGTTTTCTCGGTACGGCTCCGCTTTCATCGGCCTCATCGGAATAATAATTTAAACAGAAATTATCAAAACCGCTTTCCGAAATGGGCATACGGGAAGACATATCACTAAAAGCGATGCTTTTTGCGATATTGGTAATGCATTTGCAAAGACTACCGTTTTTATAACCCGAATCTTCACATTCGTTACATATATATCCCGGCTTTTTCACACCGAAAACATCCATAAGCTCACGTTTGCGGTTGTTCTTTTCGATACAAAATTCTTTAAGCTTGTCAAATTTATCGGTTTCCCCCGAAATTGCCGCAAGGGCAAGAGAGCTTCCTGCTTTGGCAAGCGAGACCTCAATATCGCAAAACTCGGGAGATTCCTGCCGCAGTCTTGAAAGAGCTGCTTCATAGTTATTATTAGCGGCTTTTATCTGCCCTGCCTTAATTTCCAGGGCTTTTCCATAAATTTCTTTACTGTATCCCATATAACACCTTAATCGTCCTTATTTAAAAGCTTGTCCACAAGGCTCTTGTCATAGGCCGAAAAACCGCTCTTTTCGGAGGGCTTCGCGGCGGGCTTTTCGGTCTCCTTGGTTTTCTCAACCGTCTTTATTCCGTCCTTGAACCAACGGGAAAGAATACCGTTTATATACCGCATATCAAGCTTTGCCTTTGCGTCAACACAGCGGTTGTAGGCCTCTTTAAGCATTTCTCTGGAGAATCCCCATTCAATGACCCAGACCTTGGCATATTCAAGCTCCTTGTCGCTGGGAAGGCGGTGTTCTATTCCGAATGCTGATTCTATCATGCCCCAAGCTGTCTTTTTCCTTGTTCTTTCCTCTATCTGCGCTTCGGCGTCGGTAAGGGTAGTGACCCCCGCATCTATCCAGGAAAGTGCGGTGGATTCAATAAAAGTAATAGTAGGCTTGCCCTCACTTACGGCGTATTCTACAAGCATCAGTATAATGGAAACGTCCATGTCGTGGTCTAAATACAGCCAGGCAAGGGTCTGAAGCTCGTTTCCTCTGAGTGAGCGCGCAAGCTTCATTTCGGCCTCGCTAAGCAGGAAGGAAAGCTTTTCGTCGGTAAAGGAAAGGGAGGAGATCTCTTCGCGCGTAGGCTTTACGGCAACAGGCTTCGCGGCCTTGCGTGCAGTTTCCTTTGCCGGAGGGGGTGTCGGCGCCTTGACCGAGGTCAAAACTTCTGCCTGCGCCCAGAATTCGAGGGCATCGGCAACCTCGCTTTCTGGTAGCTTTAAAAATTCTGCAATATCCGAAATTTCGACACCGCTCGAAGCATTTCTTAAAAAACAGAGCAAGACCTTTATCTGGTCTCCGCTTGCAAGCTTCAGATGCTGATCCGCAACCGCCGCAGGCACCAGAAAAGAGGACGTAAAGGCAAGATTATTAAGTATGTAGTCCATCAAAATGCTCCTTCTTCAAAACGTTAGTAAACCAATTATATAACAAATTTTTTCGCTTGTAAACCTAAAAAATTTTTAAAGTCCGAACTTTACATTCAGCAGGAATAGATTTATAATATAAAAAACAGACCGAAACGGAGGATATTGTTTTGCTAAAACTTTATAACCACAATATTTGGGGCACCTATGCCGAAGATCAGAAGGTCGGTAACCGAAATAAACTTGTAAAAAATCTTATTTTTGAGCAGAAGCCCGACTTTTGCTGTTTTCAGGAATGTAACCCTGAAACCTTCAGAAGCGGCGAAACCATAGAAGGTCTTATAGCCTCACTTTATACCGAAGTCCCCACCGATATGGGTAAAAAGAATTTTACTCCCGTGTTTTACAATAAAGAACGCTTTACCGTGGTCTATTCCGACTGGATAAAATATTCGGGGCTTAACGATCTCGATTCAAAATCGGTCACCCGTGCCGTTTTAGAGGAAAAGGCTACCGGTAAAAGGGTTGCCGTTTTCTCAACCCACTTCTGGTGGAAGACAGGGGAGGAGCACACTAAGTGGCGCATAAACAATGCCGCCGAGCTTAAAGCCGCCGCCGAGGATATTATAGCAAGGTTTAACGTCCCCGTAATTATTTCGGGCGATCTCAATAACGGTCTCGGTGCTCCGCAGGATACGAGGCCCTACGAAAAAATGATGGCGGACGGCTTCACCGATATACGTCACGCCGCCGGGATAACCACCGACAGCCACACCTGCCACGACTATCCCAAGCTTAATGAAAATGACGAATACGTAAACGGACCCGCCCCCTCCTATACCCTCGACTACATTATGACCTACGGCGAAAACGCTTTAAAGCCCCTTCGCTTTGAGGTCTTAAGGTCGACCGATGCCCTCAATTCCTCCGATCATTGCCCCCTTATAGGCGAATTTGAGTTTTAATTGACAAGGCAGTACGATAAGTGATATAATTAACCTACTGTAAAATTTTGGAGTGTGATATTTATGGCAATTTTAACCACAGGCGGTGCAG
>CAZRHF010000059.1:0-12926 GCA_964599835.1 uncultured Eubacteriales bacterium
ACTCTTTCGGAAGCGACTATGATGTATTCGCCGACTACGACGGAGAGATCAGCACAGAGGCTTCGCTTAAAGCTGCTGCTGAAAACGGTGGTACCTATCAGTTAAAAGCCGATATTGCTCTTTCCGAGTATGTTAGCGTTGCCGCAGGCAAGACTTTAGCACTTGACCTTGCAGGAAACTCGATTTCATCAGTTGACGACATCTACACTATCGTCAACGAAGAGGGCGGTACACTCATTGTTGGTGATACTGCATCAGGCGCAGGCACTACAGGCGTTGTTGAAGGCATTGTTTACACCGGTGCAAACAGCACAACTTTCATTAACGGTGGTACCTACAATGCAGAAGAAGGCGGTAAACACGTTCTTCAGAACAACGGCGGTAGCCTCACGATCAACAGCGCAACTATAAACGGCGGTTCGAGTTATCCCGTTTATAGCTGGGGCACTAACAACACGCTCACCATCAATGATGCTGATGTAAACGCAACCTTCGGTTGCATTAACGCATACGGCGTCAATAGTGTGGTTACTGTTAACGGCGGTACTTACACTATGACCGGTCTTCAGAACACATCCTCACATATTGCGTATTTTGCTAACGGTGATGTAACGATAAATGGCGGCACCTTTGAAAAGGTTGGCGATATCTCCATGAGCGCTGCAGGTGGCGGCGGTATCTGTGCAATTTACGGTGCAAATATAACTGTTAATGGCGGCACTTTCTCAGGCGATTATGCTGACTTCTATGAATGGGGAGGCAAAAATGCAAACGGCCGCGGCAACACGATCTCCCTTATGGGCGGTACATTCAGTGTTAATCCCTCTGCCGCTTTTGTTGCCGACGGACACATAGCCATTAGTAATGGCGACGGCACCTATACCGTTGTTGACGTAAGCGACAAGACCAAGGTTGCCGACGGATATTACACCGACGCCAACGGTAATCTCTACATTTACAGCACAAACGGTCTGATGGCAATGCGTGACGGAATCGGCACCTGGGGTTCAGATACCCTTGCAGGTAAATCCATAAACATTATGTCTGACATCGATGCCACCGGAAAGACCTGGGAAACTGCCGTTATAGCTTCCGGTTCCGCATCTCGAAATGGATTTACCTTTAATGGTAACGACCATACCATCAGCAATCTTACCATTGTTGCCAATTCCGGAAACGCTACTCCCGGTACTGGCCTTTTCGCAATGAACTCCGGTAACAACACTCCCACAACTTTTAAGAATATCACCTTCGACAAAGTAACCGTTAACGGCGGCGTTCATACCGGTGTTGTTTGGGGACAGATGTACGGTAAGCTTTACGTAGAGAACGTAAACGTAATCAACAGCTCCGTTACCGGAACTTGTAACGTTGGTGCCCTTGTCGGTAGAAACGGTGACGACAGTGCTTCTGAGCTCATCTTCAAGAATTGCTCTGTGTCCAACACAAAGGTTGAAGCTACAGGCACTACCTCTACTGATGATAAGGCAGGTGCTTCGGCATTCTTGGGTATGGCACTCAGAGTTGGCGTAAACAACGTAAATGTTGACCTTAAGTTTGAGGGCAATAACACCTCCGATGCAAATAACCTCGTATCCGCTGACGGATATCAGGGCGGCGGTATCTACGCCATTTCCAGTTGGGGTGAAGCAAGCTGGACGACCCCCGTTGTTGTAAACGATTTCACTAATTATAACAGCAACAACTAATATTCAAACAAACCAAACCGAACCCCTTAACGGATTCCGTTAAGGGGTTCTTTTTATCTGCTTCTGTCTTTTTCAGACCATTCCTTTAAAACCTTTGCGGCGGGTCGGCCTTTAATGGGCCATCGTTTTTCGAGAAGCGGGCGAACCTGCTCGTCCCATTTCCACCAGTAAAGTCCGTACCACCAGGGTTTATCCGAAAAGAGCTCTAAAAAGTTCTCCAGATAGTCGGCCTGCTCTGAGGGAATCTTGTTGCATCCAAACTCCCCGAAAAGTATCGGCTTGCCGTATATTTCGGCCATTCTGTCAAACCGCACTACCTGATCGGCAAAACCCTCCCGCATTTCATCCTTGCTCATACCGCCTTTTCCTGCCAGATGATAGCAGGAGAGAGAAAGGAGATCAAGGTCATAAAACCAGTGACTTTTATTCGACAGTACTTTTTCATAGTCGATAAGCCCCATGTGGGTGGTGTGGCAGGAGGTGACGGGACCGCTGTATACCTTGCGCACCTCATTTACTACCGACTTCCAGTGGTCGTTATAAATTACCAGTCGGTCCAGCTCACTGTCAAGGCAGTAAAGCTCACAGCCCGTTCTCTCTGCTATTCCTGCATAGTATACCGCACGCTCGGTCATACTCTCGAACCAGTCGGCAAGCTGGGTTCTGGAACAACCGGGAATACGCGAACCCTCCGCATCATCCCTCGGAAACCATACGGCAAGTCTGCCTGCACCGTCAAGGGTCTCAAGCATTGGTCGAAGCTGAACCTTAAGGCCGAGCCCGTGGAGGTAGTCTATCATATTTTCTACCTCTCTGTCAGAGGGGGTCAGCTTAAAATCACGGAACTGCTTAGTGGAACAGAAATGCTCCTGATATACCGTTACAACAAGCACCACCCAGTCAGCCCCCGACTCGGCAATGGCGTCAGCCTCTCTGAATGCCTCCTCGGTCTCATACCAGCCGTTTTTTGCCCTGAATCCAAAGGTCACACCCAAATGCCATTTTTCAAAAATGTTACTCATATTCAAATCTCCTATAATGAACCGCCTGAAACCAGCAGTTTTCTTACCTCTTTACCCGAAATATCCCTAATAGGCAAATTCCCGTTTACAGCCAAATATGCGGCAACTCCCGCCGCCTCACCGAGTTGGTTTAGATTTACCATTACCCTGAGCGCCCCAAAAGCACCCTCGTCGGCGTTTATCATACGGCCTGCGGGAATAAGGTTAGATACCTTACTTTGCTTAAGAATCTCAAAAGGAAGCTCGTAATGCCTTGCATATTCTCCCGAAAATCCTTCCTCTTCCCGCCAGTTTCCGTAAACGTGAGGGTCGGTCTTGCCGTGCATATAAACCTTCTTGCCGTTTAAATATTTAAAGGTGATACCGCCGGAGCTGTCGTGAATATCCACGCGGTAGGAGCCCTTCATTATCGGATACTCATATCTTTTTCCAAGAAGCAGATCATACTCTTCTGCCTTAAAATCGGTCTCGTAATGAACTGTTTCCCTTATCCCGATACTTGAACACACCGCTACAATACCTATGTCGGGGTCGTCGTACTTTTTAAGAAGCTCGGACAAAGCGTACATTTTTCTTCTGCCCTCTATTTCGGCAAGAGACAGGTCATCCGCCCGACTGCAAAGTTTGCCCGTAATATGAAAATCAGCTCGCATATCTATATTTTTAAGCCCGGGTACAAAGCCGCCCCAGCCCCAGTCGTCCTCAAGGCCGAATTCTTTTCCGTGCTCCATTATAAGCCTGCCGATGTTACCTTGGGGTCTTCCTCTTATAAGACAGCAGGGAGAAGGCGGTTGGATGGCCGCCGAAGTATAGGAGGCGAGCCCGACGTCGCGGCATAGGTCGCCGTCACCGGTGGCATCAATATAAAAATCGGCAGAAACGGTTCCTAAGCCGTCTTTATTTGCAACAATTATGCTTTTAATTTTGTTATTATCTGAAATCAGCGAACCGTAATGAGTGTGAAAAAACACCTTGATATTATGTTTGGTTACAAGACTGTCAAGAATGAGCTTAAGTGCATTAGGGTCAAACCGTATTCCCGACGACTCGCTGTTCTGAACCGCCGCGAATCCGCCCTGCAAAAGGAGGTTTTGGATCTCCTCGGTAAGACCGCCGATTATCTGCTCTTTAAACTCGGCATCGAGCAGGGTATGCCAGACGTTTACAAGACCGTTAGCGGCAACACCGCCTAAGCAGTTGCTTTTTTCTATTATTGCAACCCTCATTCCGAGTCTTGCCGCCCTTATAGCCGCAAAAACTCCGGTACAGCCGCCGCCAACCGCCACAAGATCAAAACGGCCGAAGTCCTTAAACGAAATATTAGTGTTATCCATATCGTCACCTGCACTTTTGATTACATAATACAGTCAAATTATCGGATTTTCCTCCTCTTTTTGCTTGACTTTCTCCACTTTTGACTTTAAACTAAAGCTGGTGATACTATGAGAGTTAATTTTTTCATTTCGACAATGTATAATGCGTCACATATCACCTATCTTTTCCCATCTCTCCGCTTTGCAAGAATTACCGAGGGTGAGGTGGAGTGGCAGATAGGGGAGAGGGTATATCATTTTTACACAGGTGACGTGATCCTGCTGAATAATCTGACTGCCCGAAAGATGCTTAATATTAACGGCAAGAAGCTTCGATTGGAGGTTTTTGAGTTTTCGCCCGAAGAGATACGAAACCGTCCGAGGTTGATCTCGATCTTTTACGGCGAAGCTGTTTCAGCCGTCAGGGCAGGTGAGGCCCCCATCTTTTCCGATATACTCGATCTGCTAAGGGGCGCAGGCGAAAACGATCCACTCGGTTACCATCTGCTACAGAGCACATTCTGCGTTTTGGAAGATCTGTTTTCGGCCTCCACGGTCAGCGGTACGGGTGACCTTGCCTTTTCCGCCGCCGGTTATATCTGGGAAAATTCTTCAGAGGATATAACCGTCCCAACAGTAGCGGAGCATTTAAACGTCAGCAAAAGCCATCTTGAAAAGGAATTTAAAAAGGTACACGGAATCGGCGTAGGACAATATATCCGAAATATCCGTGTAAACAACGCAAGCCGTCTTCTCCGCGCCTGCCCTGAGCGTTCGGTGCTGGATATAGCACTTAGCTGTGGATTTAAAAGCAGTTCGGGTTTTTATAAGGCTTATAAAGAGGTTATGGGGAAAACACCAAAATAAAATAGCCTTCATTTCGGGCGCATCGTCCTTGAAGGCTATTTTTTAACAAATTCTTTTCCGGTGATAAGATAGTTTATGGAAACGTTGAAGTATTCCGACATTTTAACGAGAAGATCAAGGGAGGGCTCCCGTTTGCCGTTTTCATAGTAGGAGATAGACTCTCTTGAAATGTTGAGGTCGGAGGCGACCTTAAGCTGATTAAGTTTTTTACGTTTTCGTATCTCTCGTAGACCCTTCATCAAATCACCGTATATATTGTAACCTTTTGTTACAATAAAAATATAACAGTTTGTTACATAATTTACGGCAAAAGAAAAACCGCCGTCTACCTGACAGCGGTTTTGAATTATTTGTTCATCGGACCTGGGTCCTTTCTTAAGACTAAAAGTTACGGTTTAAAATTAACTAAACTTTCGGACTCATTCCTTTACGTTTATTTTTGGTTCGATTTAAAGCTTAATAAACCTTTGGACTCATTCCTTTATTGTTATTTTTGGTCGAGAAAAAATTTAACTGTACTTTGGACTCACGCCTTTCCCTTAGATTCTTCTTTTAACCTGAGGTTCTGCTTCCCTTTTCATCGGGTATCAGTCCTTTCCTTTCCAAGATTTTTTAACTCAGTTCTCTTTTCTGCATCTTTAATATATCACACTTCCTACAGTTTGTCAAGTGTTTTGTGAATATTTTTTGTGAAAAATAAATAATTTTTAAAACTATTGACTATGAATTTCTAATATGATATAATTATATTTGGACGTGGTTAAAATGTTTACTGTTTTAAATCGTGATCAAATCGAATTTATTTATAATAAATATATGACGGCCGACTTTCCGCCGGACGAGCTTAAACCCCTTCCTCACCTGCTTAAAATGGTGGAGGAGGGGCTTTGTACCTATTATGCCCGGTTTGAGGGAGAAGATATGCTTGCCTATTTCGGACTTTGCGTAAAAGGAGGCTACGCTCTGGTGGATTATCTTGCCGTAAACCCCGAAAAAAGAGGAAGGGGAATCGGCACAAGGACTCTGGAATTTTTAAAAGCGGCCGCAGGTGATAACCACATTCTTATCGAATGTGAAGATATCTCCGCCGCCCCCGACCCGGGTGAAAAAGAAATAAGGAAAAGAAGAATAAACTTCTATACCCGTTCCGGCTTCGCTTTAACCGAACATAAAGCAAGGCTTTTCGGCGTCGATTACGTCCTGCTTACCTACCCCGAAAAAACGCCCGACCCCATATTTGGATACTCCACCGTCTACCGCGCCATGCTTGGAGAGGAAACGTACAATAAGTATATGGAAATTTAAAACCCGAGGTAACTGACCTCGGGTTTTTGTTATATTATTTCATCAGATCCGAAAGCTTTATGCCGTCGAAATAGTCGTTTACCATATTATGGAACTCCGTCCACATAGGAAGGGTGGGGCAGATTTCGGCGCGTTCGCATTTTTTTGCGTTACAGCTCAGACAGGTAACGGGTGAGAGATCTCCCTCGGCGAGACGTAAGATGTCTCCCACGCGGTAATCCTCAGGGGCTTTCGCCAAGCGGTATCCGCCGCCCTTGCCGTGAACCCCTTCAACATATCCGCTTTTTGAAAGAACAGGCATAATTTTTTCTATGTACTTAAGGGAAAGTCCCTGCCGCTCGGCAACCGTTTTCATGGCGATATAACCGTCGCCCTGATTATCGGCAAGATCGAGCAAAACTCTTAGGGCATAGCGTCCTCTGGTGGATATAAGCATTATATCTTACCTCCCGTAATCTCTTCAGCGTATCTGACCGTTTCCATTGCGTCCTTAGCATATTTATCGGCACCTATTTTGTCTGCGTATTCCTTTGTCAGTACCGCGCCGCCCACTATTATTTTACATTTCGGGGCAGATATGCGCAGAAGCTTTATTGTATCCTCCATAGCAGGTACGGTGGTGGTCATAAGTGCGCTCAGGCCCACAAGGGGTGCATCAAGCTCTTTTGCCCTTTCGGCAATGACCTCAGGCGGTACGTCCTTGCCAAGGTCGACCACGTTAAAGCCGTAGTTTTCAAGAAGAAGCTTTACGATATTTTTGCCGATGTCGTGAATATCTCCGTGCACCGTGGCGATAATCACCGTGCCCTTTTTTGCCGACTGAGTTTCACCTGCCATAGAGGACTTTATGACCTCAAAGGCAGACTTTGCCGCCTCGGCACTTATAAGAAGCTGTGGCAGATAGACCTTCTTTTCCTCAAAGCCCTTACCGACGGTGTTAAGAGCAGGAATAATATCTCCGTTTACGATGTCCAGAGGGGCGGTAGTTTTAAGAAGCTCCTTCGTAAGCTCTCCGGCACGTTCCTTAAAGCCCTTTATAATGGCCTTTTGAAGCTCCGAGGCAAATTCCTCGGTCGTTTTCTCGGGGGCCGCTGTCGGTGCGGCGGAAGAAACAGCAAATGAACCTGCCGCCGCAATATATTCCTCGCAGTTCTCGTCAAGCCCCTTTAGGGCCTTGAATGCGTAGTAGGTCTTCATCATATCAGCCGAATACGGATTCATAATTGCCGCGCTAAGCCCGTTTTCAAGGGCAAGTGCAAAGAATACCCCGTTTACCGCATCTCTGGCAGGAAGACCGAAGGAAACGTTTGAAACGCCAAGGGAGGTGTGACAGCCCAGCTCGGTCTTTATGCGGTGCAGAGCCTCTAAGGTGGCCTTTGCCGCGTTTTTATCGGCAGAGACCGTCATAGCAAGGGTGTCAAAAATAATATCCTTCCTTTCAATTCCGTAGCTTTCGGCGGATTTAAGTATCTTTTCGGCAATTTTAAACCGACCCTCGGCGGTCTCGGGAATACCGCCCTCGTCTAAGGTAAGGGCAACGACCACTCCACCGTATTTTTTAACCAGAGGGAAAACCGCCTCCATGCTTTCCTTTTTGCCGTTCACTGAGTTTATCATAGCCTTTCCGTTGTAGCGGCGAAGAGCGGCCTCCATAGCGGCAGGGTCTGCGGTATCTATCTGAAGGGGAAGGTCTGTTACCGCCTGAAGCTCGCAGACGGCGGACGTAAGCATTTCGGTTTCGTCAATGTCGGGAAGCCCTACGTTTACGTCGAGGATATGAACACCCTTGTCCTGCTGGTTTACTCCTTCGTTTAATATATAGTCGATATCGTTTTCAAGTAAAGCCTGCTTAAACCGCTTTTTGCCGGTGGGATTTATGCGCTCCCCGATAAGTACGGGCCTTTCTTCGAAGGTGACCGCGTGGGTGTAGGAGGAAACGACGGTAATGTTTTTGCAGGTTATCGGCAGGGGAGAAAGACCTTCGATATTATCGGTTAAGGCCCTGATATATTCGGGAGTGGTACCGCAACAGCCGCCGACTACGCGAAGACCCTTTCTGACAAGCTCGGCAACCTCTTTTGCGAATTCTTCGGGGGTTATATCGAATACTGTTCTGCCCTCCACCGCCTTAGGCAGGCCTGCGTTAGGCTTTAAAACCACGGGCACCGAAGCGTTTTTAAGAAGCTCCTCGGCTACTCCTCTGAGCTGACGGGGACCCAGCGAACAGTTTGCACCAAGAGCGTCGACTCCCATTCCTTCAAGAAGGGCTGCCATGGCGGCGGGGGAGGCACCTGTCATAAGCTTGCCGTCCTCTCCGTAGGCGTTGGTGACGATGACGGGAAGGTCGCTGTTTTCCTTTGCGGCAAGCAGAGCGGCCTTGGTCTCAAAGCTGTCGTTTATAGTCTCTATAATAATAAGGTCGACCCCGCATTTTACGCCCAGCCTTACGGTTTTGGCGAAGACCTCCACCGCATCCTCGAAATCAAGATCGCCCAGAGGTCTGAGCAGTTTGCCCGAGGGGCCGATATCAAGGGCGATGAACTTTTCCTGCTTGGAACAGCTTTCCTCTCTTGCAGCCTTGGCGTTTTCTACCGCCGTTTTAACTATTTCATCAAGCTCGTCCTCCGAAAATTTAAGTGCGTTTGCACCGAAGGTGTTGGTGCAGACCACGTTGCTTCCCATGTCAAAATAGCTTTTATGAATATCCTTTATAACCTCGGGATGGGAGATATTCCACCTTTCGGGATGCTCTCCGGGAGTCAGCCCCTTAGCCTGAAGCAATGTGCCCATTCCGCCGTCGAGGCAGACGATATTATCTTTTAAAAACTCTCTGAAATCCATTTTATTCCTCCGATATCCCCACAATGGCCGTTACCGACTTGGTGGGAGACATAAGCATACTGTCGTTTACCGTAAGTCCTATCCGCTTTTCGGGAGACAGGACCGCGAAAATTTCCTTTTGAGTACAGAGCGGCAGGTCGCCGTAGCCGGGACTGAATCTGGGTTTAAGCTTTAGTCCTGATTCTTTGCAGAAAAGGTCGCAAAGAGCCTCTATCCGCTCGGCACCGATAGCCTGAAAAAGAAGGGCGCGGGAGGGGGAAATACGGCTGTATTTGGCGATAAGTCGGTCGAGACCCACCCCCACCGTAGCCGCAAAAATGAGCACCCTATCACATCCCTCAAGATTTTTCGAAAGGTCGGAGGAGGCTACCGAAAACGCCCCGAAATCGCAAACTTCGTCCGAAACCGAAAGCCCGAACTCTCCGTAACAAACCTTATAGGATAAGACTCTTTCGGCTTCCGGCATACATTCCTTTATAAGGGTAAGGATATCCTCGCCTGCCTCCTTGCAGCCTGCATAACGCAGAATTTCCTTTGTGCTTACGGGTGGGGCGGAGAAATTTTTTACGTATATCTGTCCTATCATTTTTTAAGTATGGCCGAAAGGTTATCCTGAATCTTGGCGGCAACCTCGGGCTTGTTCATCGAATAAACGTGTACGCAGTTTATTCCGTTGGCGTACAGGTCGATTATCTGGTCGGTGGCGTATGCAATTCCTGCCTGCTTCATAGCCTCGGGATCGCTTCCGAATTTGTCCACAAGGCTTTTGAAGCGGTGTGGCATAAAGGAGCCCGAAAGCTTAATGGAACGTTCGACCTGATTTGCATTGGTTATGGGCATAATTCCGGGAATTACGGGTACGGTTATGCCTGCCTCACGTATCTTATAAAGAAAACTGAAAAGGAGACTGTTGTCAAAAAACATCTGGGTTGTGAGAAAATCCACACCTGCGTCAACCTTTTCTTTGAGCCTTTTTATATCATCCTTCCCGTTAGCGCTTTCGGGATGTATCTCGGGATAGCAGGCTCCGCCTATACAAAAATCCCCGTCGGCGGCTTTAAGTTCTCTTACAAGGTCGATGGCATAGCGGTAGTCCCATTCGCTTCGGTCGGCACCCTCAAGCTCTTTCGGAATATCTCCCCGAAGGGCCATCACGTTCCCGATTCCTGCCGCCTTAATGTCGGCAATGCGCTCCTTCACCGTCTGTCTGGTGGAGGAAACGCAGGTAAGATGGGCAAGGGTAGGGACGCCGTAAAGCTCCTTGATGTTTTTTGCAATATCAAGGGTATATTTGCTGGTGCCTCCGCCCGCTCCGTAGGTAACGCTCATAAACGCGGGGCGAAGCTTGGCGATCTCCTCGGTGGCCGTCTTAACGCTTTCAAAGGCCGTTTCGGTCTTGGGAGGGAATACCTCAAAGGATAAAACGGGGGACTCTCCTGTTATAATATCGGTGATCTTCATACGTTTGCCTTCTTTAAAAAGTTTAGAGCTATATTATACACCCAAGTAGGTAGGTAAATCAAGATGTTTTATGAAATATCCTTACAATGGGCACAATTTTCACAGCAGGGAAACAGTTTTTTATCATATTCAATGCCGTTTTTTTCGTAGTAATCCTGAACAGCCTTTTTGATAGCCTCTTCTGCCAGTAGTGAAGCTTATGGGCGGGCAGACCGTCAAGAGCTTCGGCTACGGCCTTATTGGTGAGAGAAAGTGCTTCTTCCAAAGGCTTACCCTTTATAAGCTCGGTGGCCATAGAGCTTGAAGCGATGGCCGAACCGCATCCGAAGGTCTCGAATTTGACGTCTGAAATAATACCGTCCTCGATCCTTAAATATATTTTCATAATATCTCCGCACTTGGCGTTTCCGACTTCGCCGATACCGTCAGCGTCTTCTATGACCCCTACGTTACGGGGATTTCTGAAATGATCCATTACTTTTTCACTGTATAAAGCCATATTTTACCTCATTTTATTATAAATTGTTTCTTACCGTTTATAAGGTCTCTCCATACGGGAGACATGCTTCGAAGCATCTCGACGGCCTCTTTTACTGCCTTTATCGTATAGTCGATCTCTTCCTCGGTGTTTTCCTCCGACAGGGTCAGCCGTAAAGAGCCGTGGGCTATGTCGTGTACCCTGCCTATGGCAAGAAGCACGTGACTGGGATCCAGAGAGCCCGATGTGCAGGCAGAGCCTGAGGAGGCGCAGATACCTTTATCGTCAAGAAGCAGAAGTAAGGATTCCCCTTCAATTCCTTCAAAGCAGAAATTAACGTTGCCGGGGAGTCTGTTTATCGGGTCTCCGTTTAGGACGGAATGCTCAATTTCGGAAATTCCGGCGATCAGTTTATCCCTCAGAACGGTTAATTTGTCGGCTTTTTCGGCTATATTGTCGCAGGCTTCGGTAAGTGCCGCCGCCATTCCTATAACGGCAGGAATATTTTCGGTGCCTGCCCGTTTTCCCCGTTCCTGGGCTCCGCCTTCAATGAGATTTTCAAGTCTGATCCCTTTTTTGGCGTAAAGTGCACCTATACCCTTCGGACCGTGGAATTTATGGGCGGAAATAGAAAGCATATCAATATTCTGATCCTTTACGTCTATAAAAATATGTCCTGCGGCCTGCACTGCGTCGGTATGGAAAAGCACCCCCTTATTGCTGCAGATGCGGCCGATATCTTTTATGGGCTGAACGGTGCCGATCTCATTATTTGCATACATCACCGATACAAGGCAGGTGTCGTCGCGAATGGCATCAGCCACCTGGCAGGGTAAGACCATTCCTGTTTCCCCCACCTCCAGCAGGGTTATCTCAAAGCCTTCCTTTTCCAGCTTTTTTAAGGTGTGAAGGACTGCGTGATGTTCAATGGATGTGGAGATAATGTGCTTTTTCCCTTTTCTTTCGCCTATACGGGCAGCAGAGATTATGGCCTGATTATCGGCCTCGCTTCCGCCGGAGGTGAAGGTTATTTCCGAGGGCAACGCTCCTATGCAGTCGGCGACCGTCTGCCTTGCGGCGGCGAGGGCGTCGGCCGCTGATTGTCCTGCCGAATGCAGGCTGGATGGGTTGCCGTAGATCTCGTCCATAAAGGGCAACATAGCGGCTATTGCGGCTCTGCTCATCTTTGTTGTTGCGGCGTTGTCTAAATAGATCATAATTTACTCCTTAGTTTGATAAAAAGGACGGTGCTCCGAGGGGCACCGTCTTCTGATTACTCTGCAAAAAGTGGTGTGGAAAGATATCTGTCCCCCGTGTCAGGAAGAAGAACTACGATGGTCTTACCTGCATTTTCCGGACGCTTTGCAAGCTCGATCGCCGCAAAAGCGGCGGCACCCGATGAAATACCTACAAGCACACCCTCGTTTTTTCCGATAAGTCTTCCGGTTTCAAAGGCGTCGTCGTTTTCCACCGTGATTATTTCGTCGTAGACGTCGGTGTTAAGCACGTCGGGAATAAAGCCTGCGCCGATGCCCTGTATCTTGTGACCGCCTGCATTTCCTCCCGATAAAACGGGTGAGGAAGCAGGCTCTACGGCGACTACCCTGATATCCGATATTTTTGATTTCAGGTATTCGCCGACACCGGTTACGGTGCCGCCGGTACCTACGCCGGCAACGAAGATATCTACATTCCCGTCGGTGTCCTCGTATATTTCGGGACCGGTGGTCTCTCTGTGGGCCTTCGGATTGGCAGGATTAACGAACTGTCCGGGTATAAAGCTGTTCGGGATCTCGGCGGCCAGCTCTTCGGCCTTAGCTATTGCTCCCTTCATACCCTTTGCCCCCTCGGTAAGCACGAGCTCCGCACCGTAGGCCTTCATAAGACTTCTGCGCTCGACAGACATAGTTTCGGGCATTGTAAGGATTAT
>CAZRHF010000060.1:0-12919 GCA_964599835.1 uncultured Eubacteriales bacterium
TTATCGAGATAGAGGGCCTGCGTTTTGGATTTCTCACCTGCTATGATTTTTATTGCGCCGAGGCCTTTGCCAATATGGCACGGCAGCATTTAGACATTATCATCGGTTGTTCCCATCAGCGCAGCGATACCCACCGAGCGCTGGAAATAATGTCGCAGTTTCTGGCCTATAACACAAACACCTACGTTATACGCTCTTCTGTTTCTATGGACGAAAGCTCCGATATAGGCGGCGGTTCTATGGTGGTCGCGCCCACAGGTGAGATCCTTGTTAATATGAAAAGCCGCGTAGGACTTGAAACCGCAGAGATCGATCCTTCTGAAAAATACTACAAGCCGGCCGGCTTCGGTAATCCCGATGCGGCTCATTATGAATATATCGAAAAAGGCCGTCGTCCCTGGAAATACCGTCCTGCCGGCAGTGCCATTGTCAGGCACGACGATATTATGCCCTATCCGCGCGTTTGTGCACACCGAGGATTTAATACCGTAGTGCCGGAAAACAGTCTGCCCGCCTTCGGTGCCGCTGTTGCTATGGGAGCCGAGGAGATCGAGTTTGATCTTTGGTTTACAAAAGACGGAGAGGTAGTGTCCATTCACGACCCGACCCTTGAACGGGTATCAAACGGAACCGGAAACGTATGGGACTATACCCTCGCAGAGCTCAAAAAGCTGGACTTTGGCTGTAAGCGCTCTGATAGATTTGCCGGGATGCAAATTCCTACGTTTGAAGAAATACTTAAAAAATTCGCCTGTCATTGCGTTATGAATATCCACCTGAAGACCGAGGGAGAAAAACCCGAGTATCTCGATAAGGTGGTAAAGCTTATAAGAAAATACGACTGTGAAAAGTACGTTTATTTTATGAGCGGAAGGGATAAATTTCTTGAGAGACTGCAAAGGGAATATCCCGGGATACCGCGATGCTGCGGCGGCGGTGACGGTAAATGGGAGATAGTCGAGCGCGCCGTTAAATACGGTTGTAAAAAGCTACAGCTTGTTAAGGGATATTTTAACAAAGAAATGATCGATAAGGCCCATGAAAACGGTATTATCTGTAACGTTTTCTGGTCGGACGACCCCAAAGAGACCGAGGAATTTCTGGATATGGGGGTCGACGTTATACTCACCAACGATTATAACAATATCGCACAGGTGGTTGCAAAGAGAGAAAAATATACTACGTATTAAAGGGCGCTTCCCGTCATTCTTTAAATCCGATATCTGCGGTGTACCCTATTGCACTCGGTAAAAATGTGGGGTATACTTAGACTTAAACAGGGATGATAGCTATGAAAGCAGAAAACAGGCTTTATCATGGCGCAGAAGATGGGCGATAAGGTTACCGAAAAGTTTGAGAACCGCCGCGTTTATTTCGACAAGGCGGTAGAGATATGTGAAAAATGGGGAATTCCCTATATCGACCTCTGGAAGGGCTGTTATCTTAACCCGAAGCTACCCTCTATGTACGACCCCACCAAGACTCCCGAACAGAACCGGCCCGAAAACACAGGCTTTTACATTGACGGACAGCATCTTACCTCACTGGGCTACGACCTGACCGCCGATATTATCGATTCCCGGTTTAAGAGCCTTTGAGCCGCTGTAAAACCAAACCCCACAGCTACGTGTAGAGATAAACACATATCTGTGGGGCTTATTTTTATATAGGAACTTTATTATACAAGCTCGAAGTCGGAGGCGGGGTGTTTGCACAGGGGGCAGATAAAGTCTTCGGGGAGGTCTTCTCCCTCATATTCATAACCGCAGATACGGCACTTCCAGACCTTTTTATCCCCCTTGGAGGCTGTAGGCTTGGGTTTTATATTTGCGTGGTAGTAGGAGTAGGTTGCCGAAGGAATATCCGAAAGGACATCCATATCGGTAACGGTGGCGATAAACATTGTGTGAGTGCCAAGATCCACCGTCTGCGTTACCCAGGCGAGGATATAGCCGTTGGTGCCCTCGGTTATTATTTTAGTTCCGTTGCCTGCCGTTTTTGTACCGCTGAAGCCTGCAAATTTATCGGTGTCGCGGCCCGAGACAAAGCCGAAGCGTTTAAACAGATCAAAGCTTGCATTTTCGGCGATTATGGAAAGGGTAAATTTAGAGGTTCGCATTATCATATCGTGGGTGAGGTTGGATTTATTAACCGTAATGCTTATCTGCTTGGGGGTGTCGGTAACCTGAGAAACGGTGTTGATAATACAGCCGTTGTCCTTTCCGTCCTCATTGGCGGTTAAAACGAAAAGTCCGTAGGAAATGTTAAAAAGTGTTTTTTCGTTCATATCAGTGTCTCCTTTAAATTTTCGTAAGATATTCGTCGGCTTCACTACGGGAATGAAAGACGGTTATATCTTTATTTTTATATTTTTCAAGTTTGGCGTAAACGTGGGGCATTTCGTCGGCTTTGAAGTTTTCTATCCAGGACTTAAACTCGGGGTCGAATTCGGTTTCCACCCAGGGCATATCCTCCCGTTTTGTGCCTATCCGCGCCTCGGCACCCTGCAGACATACCTCGGTGGGGAGATCGAAAAGGAATATCTTATCGCAGGCGGCAAGCCTCACCTCCAGGGTACGGCCGTAGTTTCCGTCGATTATCCACTCGTCTTTATTTATTATTTCCGCAAGGGCGGCGTCGAATTCCTGCCTTAGTACGGTGGTCTTATCGGGCTTATGCCAAAGCATATCGAGATAGTAGAGAGGTAGGCCTGTTTTATCCCGAAGCTTTCGGGCAAAGGTGCTTTTTCCCGCACCGGGACAGCCGATTATCATAATTTTTCGCAAAACCGCTCTCCTCCCCTCTCTTTTTCCTTATTATACCACATTCGCAGATATAAGTAAATCACATTTTCTGTGCGTTTTTACCTAAAAAGTAAAAATATGTTTTCGTATATTATATAAATTGCATAATTACTATTGACAAAGGGCATTATGCGGGGGTATAATTAAGGTGTAAAAAATAACTCCAAAGGAGCGTTTTAAATGGAACTCGGATCGGTAATCGCAACCAGACCCAACAAAACTATGTACAGAAGCGGCGACAGCCTTATCAAGGTTTTCTCTACCGACTTTTCTCCCGCCGACATTTTAAACGAAGCCCTTAATCAGGCAAGAGTTTGCGAATCGGGACTTCCAATGCCCAAGATCCGCCAGGTAACCCGCCTTGAGGACGGCCGCTGGGCCATCGTGATGGACTATATCGAGGGTAAGACCTTAGCCGAGCTTATGGCCGAAAATCCCGAAAAGCAGTCTGAATATTTAGAAAAGCTGGTCGATCTGCAGATGCTTATAAACTCCAAGACCGCCAGTATGCTTTCCTCTCAGAAGGATAAATTCAATAATAAAATATCCTCCACCAAGGATTACATTCCCGCAACCGTCCGCTATGAGCTTCATATGCGCCTCGAGGGTATGCACCGCCACAACAAGCTTTGTCACGGCGACTTCTGCCCCAGTAACGTTATCGTGGGAAACGACGGAGTCGACTACATAATCGACTGGTCCCACGCAACTCAGGGTAACGCCTCGGCCGACGTAGCAAGAACCTACCTCACCTTCAAGCTGGACGGAGAGGATACCCTTGCCGAAAAGTATATCGACCTCTACTGCCTTAAGAGCGACACCGCCAAGCAGTACGTACAGAAGTGGCTCCCCATCGTTGCCGCCTCTCAGGTCGCCAAAAACAAAGAGGAAGAAAGAGATTTCCTCCTCGGATGGATAAACATTTTCGATTTTGAATGATCTCCTTTCTAACCACAAACGCCCACGGTTACCGTGGGCGTTTTTGCTATGTTGGCATATTGTTTATAAAATATTTCATAATTCCGTCGGTAAGGGCCTTGGCGCACTCCTCGTTTTTATCGGTCATAATGCCGTAATCGACGCGGTTGGTAATAAAGCCGTTCTCGGTCAGTACAACGGGACATTCGGTGTTTCGGCAGAGGAAGAAATAGTGCCATTTTACCCCCTCCCATATACTTGCGTTATATATATCGGCGGCCGAGGTGGCCTCGTAAATATCCTCTGCGGCCGAAGCCGAGAAGGGATTGAAGTAATAGGAGATAAAGCCGTTGGGCGAAGAGGCAGAGGCGGCGTTCCTATGAATGGAAATGGCGTAATCGGGACGTCCCTGCTGCACCGCCGACATTCGGTCGACCACCTCAATATAGCTGTTGTCGCTTCGGGTCATAATGACGGTGGCACCAAGGGCTTTAAGCTGTTTTTTAAGCTCCAGCGCAAGCTTTAAATTAAGCTGTGATTCATTCACACCAGAAACAAAGCCTGCGGCGCCCTGATCCCGTCCGCCGTGACCTGCATCGATAAGGACGGTTACCCCATCAAGGGAATAGCCGTATTCATTTTCGGCGACGCTGAGGGTCACGGGGCAAAGGAAACGGAATTCAAGCTGACCTGCATCGTTATATACCGCCGACCAGCCGTAGAATTTGCCCTTCTCCTTAAGATAGAGCCGCAGTACGCTGTCGTAGCTTCTTGTCTCGAGCTCATAACGGGAGAAGACGGGGTGTGATGAAAGATCGAGATCGAAGGAGAGACTGTCGGCATAGCAGAAGACTATCTCGACATATTCGAAGGTGACGGCGTTGACCTTATAGTTTACGTTATCCTTGCCCGAAGAAAGGTAGCTCTGGGGCAGAAGGTCGAAACGGAAGGGGGCCTTCCAGCCTACGTCAAAGGTCATAAGGGTGTGGTGACCCTCCTGAGTCACCGAAGAAAGGGCGACGGTATTGGTGTCGGGAAGGGTTCCCTCGTAGACCTTGATATTGGTGCCTGAATTTTTGGTTTTTTCGTAAAGCTGATTTCCGTAGCGGAGAGTATGGAGGGTTACGGTCTGGGTGCCGGTATAATACTGCCTTGTGTAGGGGGAACAGTAGTCTACCGTGCCCTTGGGAAGATAGTTATTTGTGGGACGGGAGGTGTCGGCGGTGTCGTTTCCGCTGAAGGTCTCGGCCGAATCGCATATTACCTCGGCAACAAGGGTCTTGCCCACGTTTTTATAAATACTGTCGGCAGGATAGCCGTTTCCGCCGTCATACCTGCTGATATCGAAGGTTCTGACCTTGACCGTACCGCTCGACACAGAGGCTGTACCCGAGGGGGAGGTGACCGAAAATCTTATATTTCCGTAGCTTTTCAGATTTTCGGTATTGACGGGTGTCTCAACACTTCCCACGTAGGTGGCATATTCGCTTAAAGGATCTTCCTCATCCGAATCGACGGGATAGAGACGTGCTTTTTTGGAATTAAAGGTGGCCGTAACGGTAGAATCCTTAAGAGCCACCACCGAGACGGTAAGCTTATCCCCCGACTCCACCGTAACGGCAGAGGAAGGATATACCGATTTTATGATTATCTTTTTATATCGGACGGTGTAGTTCAGAGTTTTGTCCTTGTGGACGAGCTTAAAACTGTTCGCGCCCTCCTCCAAAGGAACCGTTACCGAAAAGAGGCCTTCCTCGTCCAGAGGTATATCCTCCCCGTTAAAAATAAAGGGGTGTGCAGGGTCGCCGCTGCCGCGGAAGGTGAATTTCGGAGTATTTACGGTGATATCGGTCTTGGTGGGATTTGTTACCGAAAGGGATATTTCGGGCTCAGACTCAGGCTCGGGTTCGGGCTCCGCTTCCTCGCTTGATACCGTTTCGGAGGAGGGGGTCGATGAGCTTTCCTCCGAAGGGGTCGAGGAGATATTTTCGGAGGACTGAGACAAGGTCTCCCCCGTTTTTCCGCAGGCAGACGCAAAAAGACCTATTATCGCCGCCAGCAGGACCGAAACCGAAATTTTAAGTATTCTTTGCAGTTTGTTTTTCATTAGCATCGCTTCTTTTTACAAAAACAGGCTCGGGTCACCCGAGCCTGTAGGTTATTTATTTAAGCCTCGGTACCGTCGTAGATCTTCTTGACCTTGAACTGACCGATTGCAAAATCGCTTACCTTGTAGTCGAGCTTAGCACAGTAGTCGTCGAGATAATCGTCGAAGGTATCGCCCTTTAAGAGGTAGCGGATCTCGTCGGTGAGCTCGTCAAGATAATACTTATCGGCGGTAACGTCCTTCTTCATAACGAGATACATAACCTTGCTCTCGCCGTCGTCAATGATCTCGGTCTTACCCGCTTCAAGCTTTTTAACGTTGGCGAATTTCTCAAAATAGGTGGCAACGCCGCTATAGGTGTCCTCGTAGCTTGTGAGAACCGAAATGTTGGAGTCCTCGGGCTTGGCTTCTTCCTCTTCCTCGGAGGAGGTGGTAGAGGAACCTTCCTCAGATGAAGCTTCTTCGGAAGACGATTCGGTGGAAGAGGTAGAGTCGGTATTGGATGAGGACTCTTCAGAAGAGGAATCGGTGGTAGAAGAAGTGGTGGACGAGGCGGTAGAAGAGGTGGTATCGGCAGATTCTTCCTTAGCCTTCTGTGCGGCGTCGAAGTCGGCCTTTACCTTGGTGAAGTCCTCGCCCTTGTCAAGGCGCTCCTGATAGGTCTTGAGCTCTTCCTTAAGCTTATCTACGTCGGCATCTTCGTCCTCGGAGTAGTCGATGGAAAGCATATAAACGCCTGCGTAATTTTCGGGAAGTGCGGCGGAAATAGCGTCGGCACTGATGGCCTCGGTTCCCTCCTCGCCGTACTTATGCTCAAAAAGAAGGGCGTAAAGAGCGTCGTTTAAGAAGATCTTTTCATAGGTAGCATAGCCTACACCGTTTTCAGTGAGAATGGTGCTGTAGCCGTAGTTCCAGTAATATTCAGCGGTAGACTTATAGCCGCTTACGGTCTCGTCGTCAAGCTTAACGCCTGCTTCATCGGCAAGCTTCTGAAGAGCGATATGATAAAGGCACTTTTCTATTGCAAGGTCTTTAACGTAGTCTTCAAACTTAACGCCGTCGATGGTCTGCTTATAATACGAAAAGTTTTCAGCAGTAGTATCGGCAGATTCTTCGACCTTGGCTTTGGCCTCGTCATTGGCAATAACGAGATAATAAGAATACATTGCAGAAGTTATTTCATAGTCGCCCGAAGAGATCGCAACCTCGTCCTTTCCGTGACAGGCGGCCAGGGTAAAGAGCATTATTGCGGCAAGCAGAAGGGCAACAGCCTTTTTGAGTATTTTCATTTTATACCTCCGAGAGTTTTAACATTTCATATATTATATAATATTTCAGACGAAATGTCTACATAAAAAATTATAAATTAATTATTTACGGCAAAAGTAGGCCTTGATTTCGTCGAAAGCGGCCTTTTCGTCCTCATTCAGGGTAGTGTATTCGGCCTCGATCTCGGCGATCTCCTTCTTTACGGCGTCGTAATTTACGGGCTTGGGATCCTCTCCCATAAGCTTCTTATGATTCTCGTAAAGAATTTTATCAGCGACCTCCCCGGGAAGCTTTAAGGAATTATAGCCTCCCTGCCTGAAGGGGCGGATGGGGTCTCCGTTTATCATACCTATCGCCATCGAATAAAGGCAGGCGTGGTATTCCTTGGTATCGTAGAGAATACCGTCGTTAACGTCGGTGCCGAAAATAAGGCGGTCGGCATATTTTATGAAGAATTCTCTGGCTTCCTCCGTATTTTTCGAAAAGGTCTCATAATGTCCGCCGGGGGTCAGGTCGAGCATAGCCTTCGGATGCTTATCCAAAAACTCTGCCGCAGCGGGAAGGTCGTCCTCTAAAAAATAGAAATGGGCAAGGGCGATCTTAAGGTCGGGATGCTTTTTCAGAACCTTTTCGACCTCGGCGTAATGCTCGTCGGCAGTCAGAAAGCCTTCACCGTCGTAGCAACGTCCGTGGTCGATGACCCACTGAGAGCACTTTGAGCGGTCCCAACTGCTCCTCGGGTCGCCCGAATGCATAAGAAGGTAAAGTCCTCTTTTTTCAATTTCACTATAGAAGTCGTCGAAGGACTCGTCATAGATGGGCTTGCCCAGCTCCTTGCGCTTATCGGGCTTGGCTTCAAGCATCTTCACGCTGTCGAAGCCCTGGCAGAGGCCTTCGGTAAGCTGGGTCAGATAGTCCTTGTGACCCTCCCCCTGCCATAGGCCGAAGCCTGCAAAGGCGTAGGGGTACATCATATCCTTTATCATAAGGATCTTAAGATTCTGAAGTCTTCTTACCGAGCCCGACATAGGTATGCTCTGAATGGTTATATGCTCGATTCCGAAGGGCTTTTTGAATTTCTCCATATAGGAAACTATCTCGGGGGCTGTACCCTTTTCGTGAATGTGGACGTGGTTATCTCTTATCATAAGAATTCCTCCTATAAAATTTCGGCAATTTCTTTAAGGGCATCCGATACCGACTGCCCCTTTAAAAGCTTGACAGTATAGTAGGGCTCCTCGGTGGGAACGAGGAATACCCTTCCCTTAAGTCCGTCGCAGAGTCTTGCGACCTGCTCCTCCTTAATTTCCTTGACCTTAAGCTGTAAACTGCCCGGTGTCTGGGTTATTTCATAGATTCCGTTGGCGGCAGCACGGCTTCGGAAAAGGGCAATATCTATAAGCCCCATAACCGCCTTGGGCGGATCGCCGAAACGGTCGCAAAGCTCGTCGATAACGTCACTTGCATCCTCATTAGATTTGATCTCGGCAATTCTTCTGTAGATTCCAAGCCTTGCGGGCAGGCTTTCAATATAGCTTTCGGGGATGTGAGCCGAAATACTCAGATCCACAAGACATTCGGTTTCGGGCTCGGGGGTCTCCCCCTTTTCCTCCTTCATAGCGTCGGAAAGAAGCTTTAAATACATATCATAGCCGACGGCCTCCATATTTCCGCTCTGCTCACCGCCCAGAATACTGCCCGCGCCTCTTATTTCAAGGTCGCGCATAGCAATTTTAAAGCCCGAGCCGAATTCGGTATATTCCCTTATGGCCGAAAGGCGCTTGGTGGCGATCTCGCTGAGTCCCTTGCCCTGACGGTAGCAGAAATAGGCGTAGGCACGCCTCGGAGAGCGTCCAACACGGCCGCGAAGCTGATGAAGCTGAGAAAGGCCGAAGCGGTCGGCATCCTCGATTATAAGGGTGTTGGCGTTGGGGACGTCCACGCCCGTTTCGATAATTGTTGTGCAAATAAGGACGTCTATCTCGTGCTCGATAAGCCGCTTCCATACGTCCGAAAGCTCCTCCTCACCCATTTTTCCGTGGGCAACGGCAATATTTGCCTCGGGGAGGGCTTCTTTAAGTCTATATGCCACACGCTCAATGGTCTCGACCTTATTGTGGAGGTAATAGACCTGACCGCCTCTTCGTAGCTCCTTTCGGATGGCCTCCAAGACCACCCCGTTATTATGCTCTAAGACGTAGGTCTGAACGGGATGACGGTCACCCGGGGCCTCGTCGAGGGAGGAAAGATCGCGAAGACCCGACATAGCCATATTAAGGGTACGCGGGATAGGGGTCGCAGACAGGGTCAAAACGTCGACGGCCGGATAGTTTTCCTTGAGTTTTTCCTTCTGGGCAACGCCGAAGCGCTGTTCCTCGTCGATTATAACGAGACCTAAATCTTTAAACTGTACGTCCTTGGAGATAAGGCGGTGGGTTCCAACCACCAGGTCGACGCTTCCTCTGCGAAGCTCGGCAATAGTCTTTTGTTGCTGACGGGGTGAAACAAAACGGGAAAGCATCCGAATCTCCAGGGGGAAGTCGCCGAGTCTTTTTAAAATGGTATTATAGTGCTGCCAGGCGAGGATGGTTGTGGGTACTAAGACGGCACACTGCTTGCCCTCGCTTATACACTTGAATGCGGCACGGAGAGCGACCTCGGTCTTTCCGAAGCCTACATCTCCGCAAAGAAGACGGTCCATAGGTACAGCCCGCTCCATATCGTTCTTTATCTCGTTTATACAGCGAAGCTGATCGTCGGTCTCGTCGTATTCGAACCGTCTTTCGAAATCGCTCTGAAGGTCGGTATCCTCCGAAAAGGCGTGACCCTTTACCGACATACGTTTAGCGTAAAGGGCGGTAAGCTGTTTCGCCATATCCTTTACGGCGGTCTTTACACGTCTTCGGGTCTTCTGCCACTCCTGACCGCCCAGACGGTTAAGGCGCAGAGTACCCTCCTCAGCCCCGCCTATATAACGTGAGACAAGGTCGAGCTGAGTGACGGGAACGTAGAGAATGTCCCCCTTGGCATATTTTATCTTTATATAGTCCTTGGTAACGCCGCCGGTGGTGATACGGTTTATCCCGTCGAATATACCGATTCCGTGGGAGGCGTGGACGACGTAATCGCCGAATTTCAGCTCTTCAAGAGAATTGTAGGCGTTTTTGTTCCGCTTCTTAGCCGGCTTTACATCCGACTGAATATATCTGTGGGTTATGAAAAGGAATTTAAGCTCGGGTATTTCAAAGCCTGAGGAAAGACCGCCTACGGTGACTACCGTACCGCGGTTAGGCAGACCCTTTATATCCTTTAAATACATGGTTTTGAAGCCTGCGGAATTAAGGTCGGTATCGAGGATCTGTGCCGCCTTTTCGCTTCCTGCGGCGATAACAACGGTGCCTCCTACCGAAAGATTATACTGAATATCCTCCTTTAAAACGGCAAGGTCGCCGCTCCAGGGAGAATTTCGCTTAAAGTCGAAGGTTATAAGCTCTTTTAGACCGAAGGGTACCGAGGAGGGAACGAAATTGTCGAGGATAATACCCTTTTCGATATGGGATAAAAGGTCGGCTTCATCCCCGAAAAGCCCTGCGGTAGCCGCCGACAAAAAACCCTCCTCGAGGTAGGATGAAATATCCTCGTTGCGCTGGAAGGAAATATTTTTAAGACGGTCCCGTACCGAGACTATCTCGCTGGTTATTATAAGGGGGTCTTCGATATAATCAAAGGGGGTGGCGGTGCAGATAAAGGGAATGTAGCGGTCGAGGGAGAAGGATATTCCCGCGCCCAAAGCGTCAATATCGCGGCGAAGACTTGCCGACTGCTTTTCGCTGAGCTTTGCGGTTTTAAGACAGTCCTCCAGACGGGCAAGAAGCTCTTCGCTTCTGCAGGCCGTCTCGCCTGCGGGAAGGATCTTTACACTTTCACAGCTTTGCTCTCTTCGCTGACTGTAAACGTCAAAGGAGGAGATGGAATCCACCTCGTCGCCCCAAAATTCTATACGGACGGGGGCTTCGGTTCCGGGGGCGAAGATATCCAGAATACCGCCGCGAAGGGCAAACTGACCCGTACCCTCAACCTGCTCACAGCGTTTGTAGCCCGCGGTGAGGAGGGTGTCGGTAAGGTTGGAAAGCTCGGCGGTATCGCCTACCGAGAGGGATATCGAGCCCTTCTTTACGGCGTCGGGAGAAAGGGTGTACTGCGTGGCCGCGTCGGCAGAAAGGCAGAGCAGGTCAAAAGCCCCATCCAAAAGCTTGGATAGGGTGTCGATACGTTTATGCTCGTACTCCTTTGAGACGGCCGAAACGTTTCCTATAAAGAGGTCGCGGGCAGGCAGAAGCAGGGCATTTATTCCGAGGGAGGAAAGATCCTCGGAAATTCTTGTTGCCTCGGCTTCATCGGGGGTTATAAGGACGCCCTTTCTTTCGGTATCCTTTAAAAGGGCCGAAATTATAAGAGCCTTATGAACTCCCGAAAGTCCGTTTGCCTCGATGGGCAATCTGCCTGCCATTACCGCATTCAGCAGGGTACCGTACCCCTTTGTGCGGCCGATGATTGAGGTTAGAAACTGCATTTTCTTCCTCCGAATGGATTGCAGGTTTTAGGTTTCAGGTTGCAGGTTTCAAAAAACACAATCCGAGAACTGTACTATGCAATCATATTATTCTATTGTGTTTGACGCAAACGATTGATTTCTGTCAAACCATCAATTCTTTGTAATGCATATTTTCATTTTCTCCTTAAAACTCCACCTGACACCTGTAACCTGCTCACTTCGAGTATTTATTCATTGCCGAGTCGATTCCGCGGGAGAGGAGCTCGTTTACGGCTTTTACGGCCGTTTCCAGAGAGTTTTGTACCTTTTCCCTGTCCTCAGACTTGAATTTGCCTAAGACCCAGTCCTTAAGGTCATAGTCGGGGTGGGGTTTAGCGCCGACGCCCAGCTTTATGCGGGGAAACTCTTCACTTCCGAGCACTTCTATTATGTCTTTTATGCCGTTATGGCCTCCCGCGCTTCCCTTTCGGCGTATGCGGACGGTGCCCGGCTCTAAAGAAATATCGTCGAACATAACAAGGATGTTTTCGGGTGATATTTTGTAAAAATGTGCCGCTTCGCCAACCGCCTGACCCGAATTGTTCATATAGGTCTGGGGCTTTAAGAGAAGAACCCGCTTATTTGCTATGACTGTGTCACCCGTATATGCGCTGAATTTTGCTTTTTTACATTCACACCCGTATTTTTCGCAAAGAGCATCCATTGCGGCAAAACCGATATTGTGGCGGGTCCCCTCGTACTGAAGCCCGGGATTACCGAGGCCGACTATCATCATATCAAAGCCTGAGGATGCGAATTTTTCTTTTCTTTTAAACAACAATTTTATCACCGCTACAATATTAGCATATCGGAGAATTTTATTCAAGAGGCTATTATATTTAAAAAATTAACAAACTGTTACATTATTCACAGTTTATACATATATAATAAAAAAGTAGTTTTTGCTACCTTTCGGTCGAAAATTCATTTTATGAATATTTGCCGAAGGATATGCATATAAATGCATAAATACTTTATTAGGAGGAATTCTATCATGGGAAACAACGGTAAAGGTCAAGCAATTGCAGGTTTAGTCCTCGGTATCGCAGGTCTCGTATTCAGCTTCTTAGGCGGCTGGTTCTCTGTACTCGCTCTGCCCATATCCATCGTTGGTCTTGTTCTCGCAGTTATGGGTGGCAAGAAGCTTAAGGCTGTCGGCGCTCCTTCCGGAATCGCTACTGCCGGTCTCGTTCTCGGCATCATCGCAGTCGTATTCTCTGCTATCTT
>CAZRHF010000061.1:0-12646 GCA_964599835.1 uncultured Eubacteriales bacterium
TTTATGGGTTTGCCTTCGCTGATAAGCGCATCCTTATATTTCTTGTAGATGGCATTCTGTGCGGCAGAGGTGTGAGATTTAAGAAGCTGACCGTTTTCGAGATAATAGGTATCCTGCATATCGCGGGCAGGATGATGCTTGGGGATATTAAGAGCCTCAAAGCACTCATAGTCGGTAACGATCTCGCTGTAGTCCTCAACGTTAAAGCCCATTGACTTGAATATTCTTTCACACTCGCGCTGAACGAGGGTTATGGGATGATAGGAACCGCGATCGAGATTTGCGGGCATAGAAAGGTCAAACTCGGGCATAGAGTTTATTTCCTTCTCTATCTCCTTTTCCTTAAGCTCTACCATTTTAGCGGCGATCTTTTCAGTTGCCTCGTTTTTAAGAATATTTACCTTCTGTCCGAAGTCCTTTTTCTCCTCGACGGAAAGATCCTTCATACCTTTAAGAAGGTCGGTAATGCTTCCCTTCTTACCGAGGTATGCGACCCTTATGTTTTCAAGCTCAGCCGCATCCTGAACAGCGGCAAGCTCGGCTTCAAACTGCTCCTGCAGTTTTACTATTTGTTCGTTCATTTTAAACCTCCAATAAAAAATCGTCCCATACAAAGTATGAGACGAAAAAAGTTTCCGTGGTACCACTCAAATTGCAGACAGAGTCTGCCACTTTTTTATGCTTTAATGCAGCAACTACATCCCTTGTTTCCAAAGGCAACTCCCGAGGCGAAATTCAGATAACAGCTCCCTGCGACTTCACACCAACCGCCGCTCTCTAAGAAGGAGAACCTGCTTCCTACTGAAACTCGTTCAAAGTCTTTAACAATTACCGATATATTATACACATTATTATGGTGAATTGTCAAGAACAAATTGACACTCACGTAAAGTTATGTTAAACTTTTGCAAAAGGAGAATGTTTTATGAGCACAATTACGACAAAACGCTTGTTATTAAGGCCTTTTTGCGAAAATGACGCAGAGGCAATGTACAAAAACTGGACCTATGACGAGCGCGTTGCGCGCTATTGCCGTTGGTATCCTCACGAAGGCATCGAAGTCACCAAAAAACTACTCGATATGTATATCCAAAAGACAGCAGAAGGATTCGATTACATTTGGGGAATAGTCTTAAGAGAAAATAATGAGCTTGTTGGCTGTATTGACGTAGTAAACCTTTCCGAAGATAAGGAGATTGCTACGATTGGGTATCTTCTTTCTTATGAGCACTGGAACAAGGGATATGTTACGGAAGCACTTAGCACCGTCATTAAAAAACTGTTTGACGATGGCATTAAAACGGTTAAGGCTATGCACCATATCGAAAATCCGGCTTCGGGAAAAGTTATGGAAAAATGCGGAATGAAATATACACACAACGACATTGTGCCCGGCAAATTCGGTACTAACGAAACCTGTGAAGTAAGATGTTACGAAATACATAACCTAAATATGTAAAAGTTAAGGCAGGGTCTCCCCTGCCTTTCGTTATTTAAGTTTCTTTTCAAACATCAAAAGACCGTCAACTTCGAAAAACTCAAACGGTTCAGGAGCTGTCTCATTAAAGCCTAAAGCTTTTTGGGTATTTATCGAAGGCTGATTATCAAAGTCCACCGTACAGAGCAACGTTTCGGCACCGATTTCCGACAAGTAATCGATGCCGGCCTTTATAAGACGCTTTGCGTTTCCTTGCCTTCTGTACTCGGGTGCTATCCATAGATCGGTATAAAACCACTTAGTATGTTCTTTACTGTTTTGAACGAAATCGGCATATCCGATTATTTCGTTTTTACCGTTATAAAGTACTGCACAGAAATATTCTGTACAGCTTTGCGCTCTCGATATAATGCTTTTAAGTCCCCGAAACACTTTATCCGATATATTACCGTGTTTATCGGCCACGAAACGTATGATGTCATCACCCGGATGTTTAATAATTCTTATACTGTCTGCAAAGAGTATCGGAATCTCTTTTTCATAGATCTCCAAGCCGTTTTCAGGTGAGACTTCGCCTTTATTTACGAAACCTAAATACGCCCAGAACGGTTTCCCTGTCACAGGATCGGCAGTGAGATAAATTTGTCTCGCGCCGCAAGAGCGTAACAGTTCTTCCAAACGATAGTACATTTTTGTTCCGAATCCTTTTCGGCGATACTTCGGAAGTATATAGAATTCCATTATATAGCCAGACCCCGTTTTGATAAAGCCTTTATGATGCGGTCGGTCTATTTTTCCGTATATAAATCCGATCGGAGTTCCGTCTATAGTACAAAGCTCCAGAAAACGCTCTTTTTCTCCGAGCAAATTTATAATACTTTCAGACCATTTTGACACTAATTCTTCAGTGGTGTTTCTGTTTTGGTGTCTATCCAGTTCTTGTGCATATAACAGCATAAAATTCCTAAAAATACTTATGTTGTCGTTGTTAAGTTTTGCAAATTCAATTTCGTTCATATAATTTCCTCTTTCTTTAATTTGATATAAAAAATCGCTCCTGATAAAATCAAGAGCGATTTTTATATCCGAAAAGAGTTAAATTAAAGCGGACAAAACGGCTTTTGAAATTATCAGTTTAAAACTAATCATTTTGTCCACCCCACTTTCGAAAATAAGATTATCAAAATTATAATCAGAAAACGTTAAAAATGCAATAATAATTATTTCATTTCAAACGTTTTTTTAAAAGCGTCTATGCTTTTTTTGAAGTTTTTATGGCCTCTCACTTCAAGGAAGATAGGGGCGTGTTTTAATATTCCCTGTTTCCAGCAGTAAAAGAACGAAGCAAATGAGATCATCGGGCCGAACCAGTCTTCGACAGGTTGATGATTTTTAAGTTTTCCGTCAACGCGAACGACCTGGTGGAGGTGGTAGGCTACTACCTTTTTGCCTATTATGCCATACCATCTGCCTACGGGATATTTCTGTGAGAAAACGCCGTTATTTCGAGCGTGACCGACGTCCAGCAGGTGTCCTACCCTGCCTTCCTTATTAAGTGCTTTATTTACCAGATCAACAAAATTCGAAACCTCGTCGGGCGTATAGCCGAAATTTCTGTCAGTTGCATTTTCGCCCTTTCCGAGATGCAGGTTTTCAATTCCGATCTTCACATTGTCAGCAACGTTTTTTGCAACAGAAGCATAAAGCTCTGTAAAACGGTTTTTAACATTATCATTTTCCATATATGATATATGGGTTTTAGGAGGATGGATAGTAATACCGTCAACTTTCAGAAGGTTTGCGAGATCAAGTGCACTTTTGAAGGCTTCTTCGCCCCTGAATCCATTCTCGTCGTAGTAAAGATTAGGAAAATGGATAGACAAATATCCGTTCGTTTTAGCTCTCCACTCGTTTACAAGCTCAGTTACACCGTCTTCGAGACAGCTTTCGCGGTTTGCACATCTGAGTTCAACGTATTTAACCCTATTATCTATTGCAAAGCGGAGGTCAGCCAGATTATCGGCGCAGGCAAGACCGAAGTAGTCCGACACTTCGGAAATAGCCTTCTTATCTACTTCGATAAATCTTTCAGCGTAGGTTATTCCGTCATCGGCAATATCAAAAACTACGGCGCACGGAAAATCTCCGATAGATTTATCGGGGTCTATCGCCCTGATGCCGATGATATGAGATTTTCCGAAAGTATAATCCATACGGCAGTGGGAATGTCCGTGTATTACCGTGATATTTTTAAAGTTCAATATTTCTTCTAAATATACACGGCTTTCCTCAGCGAGACTTTTGGGTGCGTGGTGAAGCACCAGAATATCTCCGTTTTCAAGGTCATCTACAAGCGGCTTCTCAGCTTCACTGATTACGGAGTATGGGGTGTTAATGCCGACTATTTTACGCTTTCCTACCCTTAAAACGAAGCCCTTGGCAGAGCTACCGATAGCATCTCGGGTATTTGCATCTCTGACGTCGGAATTGCCGATAACAAAATAGTGCTCAAGGTCGGATACAGCACTGAAGTATATGTTCAAAGCCTCCGTCTCTCCGCAAGCTGAGATGTCGCCGAGATTTATTATCGTCCGGATATCATCCTTTTTAAGCGCAGATATCCCCTGCTCTAAAAATGCATACTGGGGTGATGCCTTACTTGCCGGCAGGTGCATATCGCATATAAATCCGATTTTCATAAAGTTCTCCTCAGCTACAGCTCCACCGTCATTTCATCCTCACAGATAACGGCTTTACTTCCAAAAAGATTCAAAACCTTCTGCTTTGATTCTTGCGGGCAGTCTAATATCTCGCGGCCGTTATGGCTAAAGAATATCTTTCCGATCTGTTTATCCTTTAAATATCCGTAAGCATCATCAATTCCGAAATGACCCGTTTCAATTATAACAGCATCGCATCTCTCATTAAAAAAAGCATCCATATCGGAATATTTTCCAACATCACCCGAGTAGATAATGCTTTTTCCTTCGCACTCAATCTTATAAGAATAGGAATCTACTGCGTCGGTATTACAGACGGGCAGATGGGTGTTTCTGAGGGCGGTAATTTTCATAACCGAATCGTCTGATATCACACCCCCGCTGACCTTATGGGCATTTACGTCAAAATCCACCTTATAGCCGCCTTCGGTGTGAAGAAGCAGATTATAAACGGCGTTCCAGGTATCCATATTAGGAATGTAAATGTCAACACCGCCAAATAAGGGTTTTATCTTTTTAACGTTTCGGAGTTTGCGGATATTCCACAAAAGGTTACCGAGCCCGCCGACATGGTCCATATGGGTGTGTGAAATTACGATACTTTTGACGGCCAAAAGGTCGAGACCCATATTATGAGCCGTATAAGAACAGCCCTCCCCTGCATCGAACCAGTAAAGCCTTCCGCCGCTTTCGATAACGAAGGACATATGTTTTCTGTTTTTCATAGGTTCGGTACCTGCACAGGTACCTAAAAAATGAATTTTCATTATAAACCTACTTTTCTAAATAATTTATTGCCAGAGCAACGTAGGAAGCGAAGCCGTGGTCATAACTGCCGTTACGGTATTTATGTTCCCAGAGGGTTTGGGTATGCTTTGCAGTCTGGCTGAAAAAGTCTTTAATATCATTCTCTAAAAGGGCTTTTTCGCCGTGGCGCATAAGATATTCCATTCTCAGATAAAAGCCCATAAAGGCGTTTACGGGAACGAATTCTTTATTGTCTTTATTAAAGTTTTTGAAGCCTTCGCGGATATGGGAAAGAAGTTTTTCATATTTCGCATCATAAATATCTATTCCGCCGAAAAGTGCGGCATAATACTGGGCGGCTTCGGAGAAGTGGGGCTGATTTATAAGAACACCCTCATCGTTCCTTACAGCATGGTCGCAGAACACCTCGCCGTCAAAGGACAGCTCGATAGCCTTTTCTCTTATCTTCTTTGCCTTGTCCGCAAGCTCGGGCAGGTCGAAAACTTTGGCTGTCTGGGTCAAGGCCTCACTATAAAGGAAGTTGGTGGGATAGTTTACATCCCATACCCACTCATTGGCGGTAGACCACTCTACAAAGTTCCAGGACGGAAGCCTCTCAACGAGTCCTTCTTCATTCTCGTAGGACTTAAAGAAGCTTAGTACCCCCATAACGCCGGGCCTGAAACTTTCTTTGTCGGCCTTTGGATTTCGGTTAGTCAGATAATCTGCGACCTCTAAGACATACCAAAGGTTCCACTGGGGTATAAATTTATCATTTTCCCCCGTAACGCTGTCGGCAGGATAGCACATCGGCAGAGCACCCTCGGGCAGTATTCCTTCATTTTTATATAGGACGTAGTTTTCAAGAAAATTATCTTCAACGATATGAGTTCCGAAAAGCTCCATTTCGGCCTTACCGCTGAAATACGAGTCGCAAAGCCAGCCGGCACGCTCACGAGAGGGGCAGTCGGTATATAGATCAACGGCGTTGTGGGCAAAGCTTCTTATGGCCGCATTATATATCTCTCCAAGCTCTTTATCATGTCCTCTGTACGGTCTCGCTCCCTTAAAAGTATGTTCATAGGTTCGCATAGAAAAACCGTTTACGGTAACGCTTCCCTCTTTTACAAAGAAAGCAACAAATCGTGCAGTATATGGCTCGAAGCTGTAACTTTCCTTGTGCATACCTGCGGGAAGAAGCTGCTCGATAACGTTTCGTGCATTCAAACTGGTGAAATCGAAATCACAGTCGAAGCACATTTCCGAAAAGGCAATGACCACATCGCTTTCTTCATTTGCGGTTATATCCCAGTTTAAAAAGCCTGCATAAAGCATTTCAAGGTCAAATACGGCATACTCCCCTGCTTTTACGATAACAGGATACCTGATGTCGCTCGTCTTGTGTATCAGCTTTTGCTGACGAACAAAGAGGAAGGGACTGTGTTTGATCTCATCCTGCTCGAAGCGTCCCCATTCCTTATTAGGATCGAAAATGCCTTTGAACCTGTTTCGGTCATAATCGGGGTTATATTCAAAAGAGCCGAAATGCTTGCAGTTCCTTGCAGATACAACACTGTACTCCGGATAAAGAACATGACGAGGAAGGAATTTTATTCCAATATCTACCTCTGCAAGCTCTACTTTATTTACCTCTGCAAAAATATCACCGTTTCTCTCATCATAGACCTCGGTAAAATGCCGCTGACCGGCATACCGTTCGACCTCGACTACTCTACGGCAGGACTTATATGTCCTAAAATCATCGGTTTTAAGAAGCACTTCGTCGCCGCGACGAAGCTCGGCGACAACCAGCGGAGCCTGCTTGGCGCAAACATAAGAACAACAGTTATAACCTGAAACCTCGATAACTATTTCGGCAGGCGCACCGCCGAATTTATCAAGAGATATTTCGTCAACACGGGCATATCCTTTCGCCGTTCTTGCCGGACCGTATGCTACGAATTCTCTGTTTACACTAAGTCTGTATGTATATGTCGCGGTGATATAAAGGGTCAAATCGGCAGTATCATCCGCAACAGCCTTAAGGATAAGGTGGTAGTTCATGGTATTTTCTTCGCCTTTTGCCCACATTGGCTTACTTTTTAGGAAAAACATAATAGCCTCCTCTATTTGATTAGATCGCTGAGCTCTGCAAAGGAGTTTATATAAACATCTGCAAGCTCTTTCACCTCATTGGTAAAATCTTCGGCGGTGGGATCATAGACTCCTACAATGCAGAGTCCTGCCGCCTTTGCTGTTTTAAGGGCACCGATATTATCGTCGAAAAAGACGGTATCGGATGCATCCGCGCCTATTCTCTCGACTGCATCGGTATATATTTTTACATCTGATTTTGTGGTGCCGAAGTCATCACAGCTCCAGATATTTTCGAACCAGTCGAAAACGCCGAGTCTCTTAAGGCAGGGGTCAAGCATTCTGTGAGGGCTTGCCGTAAGTACGTTTAGGGAACAGCCTTTGCTCTTAAGAAATTTAAGATAGTCGTAAACGCCGGCTTTGAATATTATTTCATCTCTGTATTTCGGCAGGGCGTATTCGTCCATCATTTTAAGCATCTCTTCATCGGACAGAGGAACTCCCAAAACCTCGCGGTAGTAGCGGGCTGTACCGATATCGCCGAGAGGTGTAATTATCTTTATGATGTCCTCGGGATAATCGACCTTATACTCCTCCAGAATATTTATCATCTTTTGCGACCAATAAGGCATTGAATCCACCAAAGTGCCGTCAAAGTCGAAAATATAAGTATTTTTCATAACATCACATCCTTTTGAAATTTTATCACACTTATATCCTGATTTCAAGGCAAACTATTGACTTTTTGTAAACTAAACATATAATTAAACTAAACGAAAGGTGGTCATTTTAATGAATCTAAAAGTTGTTAGTTTTAATATACGCTGTTGCGATGACAAGGACGGACATTCTATAATGGAGCGCGCTCCGAGGCTTAAATCGATCCTGGATCCCATTGACGCCGACGTTATCGGTTTTCAGGAATGCCGCCGCGAATGGGAAGAGTGCCTTCCCAGAGATTTCGGCGAAAAATACGAAATATTTTTGAAGCATCGCGGAGACGATGAATCGGGCCCCATACTTTGGAAAAAGGATAAATTCAACTGCATTAAAAAGGGCTATTTCTGGCTTTCGGATACACCTGAAGTCGAGTCAAAAGGTTGGGACGAGCTTTATAACTGCTATAGGATCTGTATGTATACTGTTCTGGAGGAAAAGGAAAGCGGAAAACAGTTCTGCTTTATGAACACCCACTACGGCTTTGGGGATAAATGTCAGGTAGACAGCGGAGAACTTATCTATAAATACAGCAAAGATATTTCCGCTCTTCCCACATTTATCACGGGTGATTTCAATATGCGTCCCGACTCACTCGGCTATGCAAAAATAACCGAGCATTTTACAGACGTTAACGCCGTCACCCTTAAATATAAGGGAACGACCTATCACGGATACGAACCTGAAACCAAGGACTCTCATATCGATTTCTGCTTTATCGACGACAAGATAAAGCCCATAAGTACCACTCTTCTCGATCAGACCTTCAACGGAAAATATCCGTCCGACCACTACGGTCTGCTTTTCGAGCTTGAACTGTAAAAATTATCTCCGTGTTTCTTGACACGGAGATTTTTATATATTATTCTTAATTTATAGAGTTTTTTCGGAGGTAGCACTATGAAATACGTCGGCGAATACACAAAAGAAATTTCCTTCCCGTTAGGCGGAATCGGTTCAGGCTCGATAGGTATCGGCGGTGACGGAGGTCTTATAGACTGGGAAATTTTCAACAAGCCAGACAAGGGCAGTTACAACGGATATACCCATTTTGCAGTAAAAGCAATTACAGGCAAAGGCATACAGACAAAGATTTTAAGAGGAGATCTTTTAAAGGATTTCTCAGGACAGTTTTCTACAAATTCTTTCGGAACAGGCCCGATAGGAGCCTCCCTTGCGGGGTTCCCTCATTTTAAAAACGTAGAATTTGAAGGCGAATTTCCAATAGCTAAACTCACGTTTAGCGATAGCGAATTCCCCGGAATTGTCAGGCTTACAGCCTTCAACCCTTTTATCCCCTTAAATGAGGACGATTCCAGTATTCCGGCCGCCTTTTTTACCGCTGAAATTATAAATAATACCGACGAAGATATCGAATATCAAATCGCATTTTCTGTGGCCAATCCTTTTAAAGCCTCGAAAAATAAGCATCTGATCAAAGATGGGAAGCACTTTATAAAGCTTTACCAGACCGCCCTTTCGGATAATGATACAGCCTTCGGAGATCTGACCATCGCCACCGACTGTGATGACGCACTTTATCAAACCTATTGGTATCGCGGCAGTTGGAAAGACGGTATTGTAACTTTCTGGAACGAATTTAACAGCGAAAACGACCTTAAAGATCGCGTTTATAACGAAACCTCGACCGAAAACGCAATCAATCTTAATTATTCCGACCACGCAACCCTTTGCACAAAGCTAAGACTTTCCGCAAAGTCTGAGGGTAACTCCAATTTTGTTTTAAGCTGGAATTCTCCGAATATGCATAATTATTGGACGGGCAACGAAGAACAGAAAAAGATCACCTGGAAAAATTATTATGCCGTTCTCTTTGCCGATTCCGTTGCCTCAGCTCAGTATTCGCTGAGCAACTGGGAGCGTCTGTACGGCGAGACCCTTAAGTTTAAAGAAACCCTTCATTCCTCCACACTTGATCCCGTTATTATTGACGCGGTTTCTTCTAACATTTCTGTTCTTAAATCCCCTACCGTTTTTCGCCTTGAAGACGGTAGCTTTTACGGCTGGGAGGGCGTATATCAAAAGGTTGGCTCCTGCGAGGGTACCTGCGAACACGTCTGGAACTATGCCTACGCCCTTTGCTTCCTCTTCCCCAATCTTGAACGCAGTCTTCGTGACAATGAATTCAAATATGCGACCGACGAAAACGGTCATATGCATTTCAGAATGGAACTTCCAACCGGCTGGCCCTGCTGGGAAAAACGCGCCTGCGTAGACGGACAGATGGGCTCTGTTATCAAGGCGTACCGCGAATGGAAGATCTCCGGCGATGACGAGTGGCTGAAAGCTAACTGGAAGACTATAAAAAGCGTTCTCGAATATGCCTGGCATCCCGAAAATCCCCACAAATGGGATCTTGACAAGGACGGAGTTCTTGAAGGCCGCCAGCACCATACCCTGGATATGGAGCTTTTCGGTCCCTCCTCATGGCTTGAAGGAATGTATCTTTTAGCCCTTAAGCTTGGCGCAGAAATGGCCGAATTTATGGGGGACGGCGACTCAGCAAAGGAATATCTTGCTCTTTACGAAAACGGTATCCAATTTATGAAGGAAGAGCTATTTAACGGCGAATACTTCATTCACAAGGTAGACGTTAAGGAGAAATCGGTCGTTGACCGTTTTGATGCCGCAGATACCTATTGGAACTATGAAAAAGAGCAGATCAAATATCAGATAGCGAACGGCTCTATCATCGACCAAATGCTGGGTCAATGGCATTCGTACATTTTAGGCGGCGGTCAGATCTTTGACGAGGAACAGATGCATACTGCCCTTGACAGTATGATGAAGTATAACTTCATCCGCTCTATGAGAAACTTCGCGAATCCCTGGCGCATCTTCTGCCTGAATGACGAAGCGGGCACCATTATGTGCGGATATCCCGACCATATTGAGAAACCCGTTATTCCCGTGCCCTACTGCGAGGAAAATATGACAGGCTTCGAATATTCCTTTGCAGGGCTACTTATTGCTGCAGGAAAGATAGAAGACGGACTCAAGGTTATAAAAGCTGTACGCGACAGATACGACGGCAAAAAACGCAATCCATGGAATGAAATGGAATGCGGAAGCAACTACGCCCGCTCTATGGCAAGCTTTGCTCTTCTGCCGATATTCAGCGGATTTGAGTTTGATCTGTCGAAAGGGCATATTGGCTTTAATCCTATTGAAAACAGAGATTATTTCAGGTGTCTTTTCAGTCTCGGAAGCGGTTGGGGATATTTTGAAAAGGCAAAAGACTGTGCGGTAGTAAAGCTTCTCGGCGGCAGTCTGACCTTGAATACCGTGGGATTGAAATTTGCTGACAAAGTTGCCTGCGTTGCGATCGACGGAAAACAGGTTAAATTTGAATTCACAGGTGGAACCGTAAGCTTTGAAAAACTTACCGTAAAAGATAAGATCGAAATTGCGTTATGAGAAATATGAGGATATCAACCGCCGCACTTGCAAAAATATGCGGCGTATCTCAGGGTACTGTTGACCGTGCGCTGAACGGCAGAGCCGGTATAAGTGAAAAAACAAAACAAAAAATCATAGATACTGCCATTCAATACGGTTACCGCCCTTTGCCCGAAAACGCCTCTTCAAAACAGATAGGCGTTATCGTTTTTAATCTTAATAACGAGTACCTGACAGACCTTGTAACCGAGATTGAATTCGCTCTTCGAGGTATCGGATATACCGCTACCGTTATGCTTTCGCACTACAGTAAAGAATACGAGATCGAATGTATTAAAAAGTTATACGGCGCAGGTGTTGACGGAATAGTTTTATGCTCTGTAAATTCCGGAACCGAATTCACAAGCTTCCTATCTACCCTTAACATTCCGATAGTGTCGGTTGGGAATAAGATAGACGGTATTCCCTTCGTTGGGATCGACGATTTTGCGGCAATGAAGGATCTGACCGATTTTGTCTTAAGCCGTGGTTACAGAAATGTTGTTTACTTCTCCCCTGCCCTTAAATATGCAGATGCATACGCTCAGAAAATGCGATTTGAGGGCTTTATGGAGGGTGTAAAAGGCTTTAAAGATTATTCGGTAATTACCGAGCTTGAGCAAATAGAAGCCTCCCTTGGCGAAAATACCGCAATAATTTGTTCAACCGATTATTACGCATTAAAGGTTCATTTTAAGGGTGTTTCGGCCGACATATACGGGTTTGATAATATTAAAATGATCGAAAGCTTCGGTCTTCCGATAATATCTGTCGACTACTCGGTTAAGGACATTGCAGAAAATGCAATCACATCTTTATTCAACAAAAACCAAGAGGATGTAATTATACAACACCAGATATAAATACATAGAATAATTAAAGCGTTACATAGAAATATTCTATTTATTTATCGGTAAAAAGATGATAGAATACTACCGAAAGGTGTGATTCATTTGAACGATATCTTAAACTACGGCCTGCTGTCGGTATCCACCGTTATGTTCGGGCTGATGTTTTTCTTTAAAGACCTTTTCCGCAAGAATTACGGAAGCGGACTTCAGGCGACACTGGTTACAAACATAGGCGGAGGAATCTTCGGATTCATTGCTCTGCTTCTTATTAAAGGATTTATCTTTGAATTTTCGGTTTTCGCCCTTATTATGTCGATCATATCCTCTTTAAACGGACTGGCTTTCTCGTATTGCAGTTTAAAAGCCTTGGGTAAGATAAACCTTTCTCTTTATTCGCTGTTTTCAATGCTCGGCGGAATGGCGCTCCCCTTTGTTTACGGTATCCTATTTAACGGAGATGCATTTACTCTCGGCAAAGCAGTATGCTTTGTGATTATTACCGCCGCACTTCTCCTTACTGTAAAAAAAGGAGAGAATAAATCAGGTGGCATATACTATGCCGGAGTATTCATCTTCAACGGAATGTCAGGTGTTATCGCAAGCATATACAGCGACGACCG
>CAZRHF010000062.1:0-12529 GCA_964599835.1 uncultured Eubacteriales bacterium
TCTACCATAGGAGGTGCCGTTTTTCTATTGTCCGTTTTTACTGGTTCTGTTCATTATCTCTGCGTAGCCGTATTTGAAATTCATCTTGTCCTGGGTAATGACCGAGGTGGGTACCCTATACGTTCCGTCCTCCGTTTTGTGGGCGACAAGATGAAGCTTGCCGTCTTTAAGGTAGATGGTGTCGGGGTCGGAGGAAACGATGACCCTCTTGTTTCCGCCCATCTTAAGGCGCAGGGTCCACTTGCTGCTGTCCAGCTCGTCTCCGTCAAACTCATCACCCCAAACGAATTTGTAATCTGTTCCGATGCTCTTGTTGTCAGGCGTAAAGCTCATAAATAACGCTCCTTTAAAAATAGGCTACGAATAAACACTCGTAGCCGTTTTGTTAAATGAATACTATTCTTCTGCGGGGACTTCGTCGGTTTTGGTATGATCGACGGCGGTAACCGTAATATCTCCGTCCTTTTCGGTGTAGGTTACGGTGATATTATCGTTTGTTTTCATAAAGGGAAGGCGGTCGTTAAGGGTAACGTCGGCAATGAATACCTTGTCGTTACCTTCAAGAATAATATAGTATGCGGTATTTCCCTCAACTACCGCAGAGGAAATTGCCGTGATCCTGCCCGATGCGGTAACGGGAGCAGACTCCTCGGGCTTTTCATCTTCAAGCTTGCCCGAATCCTTAAGCAGACGGCGGTATTCCTCTTCGGCGTCGGCAACCGTATCTGCCACGCCTACGATCTGATAATTGGAGACCGATACGAAGGAGTAGGCCTTAACAAGTCCCGCGTCGTCCTTAAGACTTATGAAATAGGAAGGGGTATCGGCAATGTTCACAAGTATGGGGAAGGTGGCGGTATAGCCTTTTTCCTGTATCTTGCCCTCTGCCGAGCTCATAGCCGAATACTCTTCCGCACCGTTTATCGAATAGGTCTTTGCTTCCTTTGTTCGAAGATTTACAAGCAGGAAACCTACGTTAGACTCGTCGGCCACTACCGAGGTGATTCCGGTGTATGCCCAGATATCGTCGTCGATGGCAAGATAGTTATAGCCTTCGGTGGTCTTGACCACGTTCTTCTGAGAGATTATCGAATTCCAGTATCCGTTTTTATAGGAGCCCCAGTAGTTGGCCTGGGTCAGAACCACGTCTGCGGTATAAACGCAGTCGACCCACGAGGGAACCTCGTCTATGGTGAGATATTCCATCTTGCCGCTTACAGCGTCAACCATAACGATCCCCGTAATATCATAGCCTCCGAGGAGACCTATGGTATAATCGTAGCAGGAAACGATCCAGTAAGGATGTCCTTCTTCGTCTATCTCAAAGGAGGTGGAGTCGAACATTTTGGTGGGATATTTAAAGCGGACGTGGCGCATAAGGTCGCGGCCGAAGCATTCACTGGGTGAATATTTCATTCCCTCGGGAAGCTCTACAAGCTCGGTCTCCTGAGTCGCCATATCTATCTTAACGTAGTAGGGAATACCCTCGTCCTTGTTGGTGAACCACTTGATTATATCTGCGTATTCGAGGGGAGAAACACGGGTAGGCTTGTTCTGGAAGTTTATCTGGGTGTAGTAGCCCGATACGTTAAACTGTGAAACCAGTTCAACGACCTCACCGATCTTTCTGCTGCCGAGACGCTCTGCAGTGTCGCGGTCGACTACGGGGATCTGTGAAAGGGGAATTTCGGCAATATCCTCGTTGAAATTTGCTTCGGTAACGGTAAGAAGCTTCTGATACTTATCGGCGTTGAACATTTGATTCGAGGTAACGAATATTGCGCCGAAGCCGAGTATAATAACCGCAATAACGGCGGCAACGATCTTTTTAAAGTGCTTATATTCAATAATACGCTTAAATAAAGGCTTCTTATCCTCGGCCGCATCCTCTCCGTCGGTTACCGAGAACTGTCCTTTAGCAAGCTTCGAAAGGAACTTTCCTCCCGAAACGAGCAGTCTCAGCACAGCGAAAACTATGACGATAAAGAACAGAAAGCCCCAGAAGGAGGCGGATTTAAGGTTAAGTGCAGGCAGTGAAAAATAGTAGTTGACGGCCGACAGTATAACCGTTCCTATGACGGGAATTCCGTATTTTTTAAACAAGAAACATCACCTCATTATATTTATAATAATATTATACCAAATCTTAAAAACCATTACAACAGAAAATTTATGAATTTTCTTTGTAGTTTACGGGGGAGACTCCCACTGCCTTTTTAAACTCTCTTGAAAAGTGAGAAGGGTCGGAAAAACCCGATAGTAACCCCGCCTCAGTGACTGTATACATCCGCGAGCCTATAAGCTCCTTGGCCCTCGTTATTTTGAGGTCGTTAATATATTTCACCGGTGAATTTCCGTAAATTCTCTTAAAAATGCTTCTGAAATATTCAGGAGTAATTCCGCACATTCCCGAAAGCTTTGCTATGCTTATGCTGTCAGAGGCGTAGTTTTCGTGAATGTATTCTACGGCAGGGCGAATAAGCTCGGCCTTGCTTCTTGATACGTAGCCCATGCTCCGTTCGGACTGCAGGGCGTGAAGAACCGAATAAAGCTCGCATTTGCACCCCGTGATATAGCCCTGTTTTTTTTCGCTCCAAAGCTTGCTTGCCCGCTTGAAGGCTTCTGCCACACCCGAAAGATTTTTCGGTCGGTAAACGAAGGGCCCAAAGGTCTTGTCGGTGAAAAAATCAAAATTAATGGCATAGCAGTCACCGGATGTTTCGGCTTCCACCACGTAGCTTGAATATTTCGGCATATAAATAAGGTCGCCGCTTTTTACGTGAAGGGTGGTACCGTCCGAAAAACAATAGTATTTGCTACCCGAAAGATGAAGGGCGAGTCCGTGGCTGGGTCGGTTATGATGCACCGCGTCTCCCGCTCCTTTCGGAACAAAAAGCGCAATGTCGATTTTTTCAATATCAAGCTCGCAGTTTATGAATTTGTCCATAAGAGCACCCCTTTTTCAAGGGAAATTATAATATTTTGTTTTGAAACAGTCAAGTATATTTGGTTTATCTATTCCATTTTTTTGAAAAAATATTATAATGCAGACAGAAAGGGGAGTGCCTTATGCATTACATTTCCAATGAAACCTTTGAATATATGAAGAGTAAATACGTTCGTCCCACCGCGCCTGTGGAGAAATTCTACCGTTTTCAGCGTGTGGATGAACATTTTGCCGACGATTCGGGTCTTGCCCCCGAACTTATCTATGAAGGAATACGGTCTCTGCTTGAGGAGAACAGATCCCTGCCTCACCCCGTTTTAAAGGCTAAAGCTTTTGCCTTAATCCTCGAAAACACCCGCATAAACTGCGACCCAAGGGATCGCTATCCCTCTATCAATATGATCGACCGCCCTCTTAACAGGACGGTCATCGGCGAGTGGAATAAAGAGGTCTTTAACAAAATAATCCCCGACGTTAATAAATACCGCTCTCTTTACGAACGCAACGGAATCTGCACCCTGTGGCCCGACTACGACCACACCGTTCCTATCTGGAAGCAGGTATTTTCTTTAGGCTTTAAGGGACTTATCCGCAACTCCGAAAGCATAAGAGCCGAGCTTTCGGCTCAGCGCACCCTCACCGAGGACGAGAACGCCTTTTTTGACGGAATAAAAATGACCTATACCGCCATTCTCGGCTTTTTAGGCAGACTTCAGGACAGAGCAGAAAAACAGAACAACGAAAAACTGGCATCTGCCCTTAAAAACATTAAAGAAGATCCCCCGAAAACCTTCTATGAAGCAATGCTCACCGACTATATCTATTTTATGCTCTGTGAACATATAGAGGGGCTTCAGGTCCGCTCCCTTTCAGGCTTCGACGAGGAGCTTTATCCCTTCTGGCTTGCCGATAAGGAAAGGGGAGTAACCGAAGAGGAGCTCAGAACCGAGCTTGCCTTTTTCCTTGCCCAGTTTGAAGCAATAGATAACTATTGGGGTCAGCCGGTATTCCTCGGGGGAACAAAGGCAGACGGAACCTCGATAATAAACGAGCTTTCCTACGTCTTTTTAGACGTTTACGACAAAATGTCCCTCCGTAACCCCAAAGTCCAGCTCAAGGTTGGCGAAAACACTCCCAAAGCTTTTATGGAAAAGGCTCTCGATATGATCCGCCGCGGTCATAACAGTATTGTTTTCGTTTCAGACCCTCTGCTTACGAAAGCACTTATGACCTTAGGCTACAACCACGATCAGGCCCGCACCTGCGACGTCAAGGGCTGTTATGAATATGCCGTAAAGGGCGGAATGGGTACGGGAATGAACTATTTTAATCTCCTTAAGCCCTTGGAGCTTGCCCTTCACGGCGGAAATGACGGAATTTCGGGCGATTTTATAGGTCTTGCCGCTCCCGATGTGGAAAGCTATAAAACCTTTGACGACCTTTACGCTGAATATAAGCGTCAGCTTGCCTTCCATACGGGAAAGGTTATGGAAACGGTAAACGTTTATGAAGACTATCTTTCCTTTATAAATCCTCTGTCTATGATAGCAGGCACCAACGACCACGCTCTCCGTGCCGCCCGCGACCCCTTAAGGGGAGGTGGCGTCAGCAACCCTACAAATATGTCCTACGGCTTTATAGGTGACGCGGCAGACAGCCTTGCAATGATAAAAAAATACGTCTACGACAAAAAGCTTTTGACCCTTTCCGAGCTTAAAGAAATTCTCGACAATAACTTTGAGGGCAATGAAAAGCTTCGTCTGAAACTTTATAACGACCCCGATAAATACGGCAACAATATGGATCTGCCCGACTTCTTTGCAAGGGATATCGTCGACTTCTGTAACAGCATCGTTGTAGGAAAACCCAACGCCAAAGAACGCGGCGGTATATGGGTCACGGGCTATCACGTTGCCCGTATGTCCTATACCCAGGGTGCAAAGACCCTTGCTACCGCGAACGGACGAAAATTAGGTGAGGAGCTTTCCAAAAACTGCTCGGCATCAATGGGTCAGAACCGTCAGGGTGCTACCGCCGCAATTCTGTCGGTAACTAAAATTGATGCTACCAAATCTCCCGGAGACGTCAGCCTCGATCTGGGTCTCCTGCCCTCTGCCGTAAAGGGCGACGACGGACTTGAAGCAATGTGCGGTCTGCTTATGACCTTTATAAAAAGAGGCGGCCACGCTATGCATATTAACGTCTTCGACGCCGAGACCCTCCGAAAGGCTCAAAAGGAGCCCGAAAAATATTCCGACCTGCAGATACGTGTCTGCGGCTGGAATGTTCTCTGGAACAACATAAACAAAACCGAGCAGGACGGCTTCATCCGTCAGGCAGAAAGGCTGGTATAGAAAATGAAATCTTTTTTACTTATCGGTCAGTCGAATATGGCGGGCAGGGGAGACTTCGGTGAGGTTCCCGAAATCGTAAACGACAACTGCTTTATGCTGAGAATGGGCCGCTGGCAGCCTATGAGTGAGCCCATAAATCCGGACCGCGGCATCTGGGGTAAATTTCACAGCGGAGTTGGCCTTTCAGCTTCTTTTGCAGACGAATATGCAAGGCATTTCACAGAAAAGGTGGGGCTTATTCCTTGCGCCGACGGAGGTACAAAGCTTTGTCAGTGGATGCCGGGAGAGCTTCTTTTCGACCACGCCGTAATGATGGCAAAACTTGCTATGCGCACCTCCGAGCTTGCAGGAGTCCTCTGGCATCAGGGGGAAGGTGACAGTCGAGAACAAGCCGATGCCGTAACTTATCACGATCGCCTCACCCTTATGCTTACCGCCCTTGTAAAGGAAATAGGCGAAGGCGTCCCGGTTATATTGGGCGGTCTCGGAGACTTTGTAAAAGATTATGATAACTGTGTCTATAGTGATATGATTACAAATGCCACCAAAACTGTGGCAGAGGAGCAGGGCTACGGCTTTGTTTCTGCAGAAGGACTTGCCTGTAAAAATGATGGGATCCACTTTTCCTCTGCTTCCTATCGAGAGCTTGGAAAAAGATATTTCGGAGAGTATAAAAAGCTGTTAAAGTAATGTCAAATTTTAAAACAATAATCCTTTCCTTGATAGTTATGGCACTTTGGGGCTCCCTTTTTCCCTGCATCAAGATCGGCTACAGAGAATTCGGAATATACTCTTCCGCCCTTGACGACATAATTATGTTTGCGGGTCTTCGTTTTGTGATCTGCGGAGCGGTGGTTTCCGGTGTTGCCCTTGCAAAACGGGATAAGCTTGCAACTCTCAAGGGTAAAAATTTGCTTGCTATAGTTTTCATAGGCCTTTTCTCGGCGGTCCTACTCGGCGAAGACATATTTAAAGCTTCAGTACCTTGCCGCTTTCATTTTCATTTCCGCGGGAATAATGCTTGGGAATAAAAGAAAAGAGGAAAAACAATGAAAACGCTCATTTGCGATATAAAACGCTTTGCCGTTCACGACGGTGACGGAATAAGAACCACCCTCTTTTTAAAGGGCTGTCCTTTAAAATGTGTATGGTGTCATAACCCCGAAAGTATATCGGTGAGACCTCAGCTTGCCTATTATGGGAGCAAATGCATTGGTTGTGGGGAATGTACCGAGGTCTGTAAGAGCGGTGCACACAAAATGACCGAAAGCGGACATATTTTCGACCCTTCCTTCTGTATCGCCTGCGGAAAATGCGAGGAGGTCTGTTTAGGATCTGCATTGACTCTCTACGGCAAGGAGGTCACGGTGGATGAAATTCTGCCGAGACTCCTCGAGGATAAAGAGTTTTTTGAAACCTCCGGAGGTGGGGTCACCCTTTCGGGGGGAGAGTGCCTTATACATCCCGATTTTTGTGCAGAGCTTCTTAAAAAGCTTAAAGAAAACGGTGTAAATACCGCCGTAGATACCTGCGGCAATGCGACTAAAGAGGCTATCGATAAGGTTCTGCCCTACACCGATATTTTTCTTTACGACATTAAGGCGGCAGATGAAGCGGTACACATAAAATGCACAGGACAGTCGAATAAAAAAATACTCGAAAACCTTTTCTATATCGACAGCCAATACAAACCCACAGAGGTGCGAATACCCTTTGTGCCCGGCTTTAACGACGGTGAGATCGAAAAAATAGGGGAGATACTTAAAAACCTTCGTAATCTGAAAAATGTCAGGGTACTCCCGTATCATAACTTTGCAGGCAGTAAATATGCCGCTTTAGGTATGGAAAACACCCTTCCCGAAACTCTCCCAGAAACCGAAGCGGTAGCCGCCGCCGAAGAATATCTGAAAAACTGTTTAAAACTCTAAAAAAGACCCGCAAGGGTCTTTTCTGCTTTTAGAGTCAAGGGATCTGCATCTCTTTTGTTTAAAATAAACAAATAATATTCGAAAAAGTTTCGTTGAAATACGCGATAAGATATAGTATAATATATGTGTATACGTGTATGCGTTTCAGAAAGGATGAAGCGAATGAAAAAACATACTATTTCCAAAAAGCTTGTTTCTGTAATTCTGGCTGTGGCAATTCTTGCCTCCTGCCTCGTTGCAGGCTTTACGTCGGTTGCTGCAGGTGACTGGGACGGAACGGCCGCAACTGCCTTTGCAGGCGGCTCGGGTACTTCTGCCGATCCCTATCTTATCTCTACTCCCGGTCAGCTTATGCTGGCGGCATCCTCCACCGGACTTAACGGAGACGGGGGACAGAATTACTATAAAATGACCAACAACATCTACCTGAATGCTGTGGGAACCGAGGGCTGGGAGACTGCCTCGCCCAACGAGTGGCTCAGCGTAAGCCTTGACTCTGCCACGGCCGATACTGCCTTCGCAGGTGTCTTTGACGGTGACGGCTATATGGTATACGGTCTCTATGTCAGCGAGTCCTATGCTGCCCCTGCCGACACCTCTGCCGACCGAAGCGTTGCCGCAGGTCTTTTCCCTACCGTCGGCGCAGGCGCAGTAATTAAAAACGTCGGTATCGATGCGGCTTATCTGTCCCTCACCAACGACCACGCAACCGCCTCTCTTGCCTACGCAGGTCAGGTAGGTCTCGTAGGCTATGCCTATAACTCTTCGACCGCCGCCATCACCTTTGACCGTTGCTTCATCGGCGAAAAGGTTACTATGAAGGCGGTTTTCGCAGGCCTTGTAGGCGATTTAAAGACAAATACCTTGGCCTCGGTCGTTATGACCAACTGCTATGCAGTCCCAGTAACCGTCGAAACCTTTAACGAGCCGGATAAGGTATATATTTATAATAATCGCTTTATGCTGGCGTCCGGTCGTGACAATTCCGCCGCCTATAAGCTCGATTATTGCTACTCGGTAGGCAACCTTACCTTTACGGGAGGTGGCTCGACCGATACCAAGTATAACTACTGTACTTCATGGACCGGTACTTCTCTCGGTACTGTTGTTTCGAAGGCCAATATGAAGGGCGCCTCGGCATTTGATAATATGTCCGGACTTAATACCCGGAACGCATATACCTTAACCGATTCTTATCCCGTTTTGACCGTATTCAACAAGATTCCTGCCAACGTCTGGGACGGAACCACCGCCACCCCCACTGCCCTTGACGATAACGGAAACCTCATCATCGGCACCGCCGAAGAGCTTGCCTACGTTATCAAAAACGGAGGCGGAGCAAGCTATGTCCTTTCAAACGATATTTACCTGAACGATATCACCGCTATCGATTGGTCTACGGGTGAGGTAAGCTACGGCTATACCGCAAGAGAGTGGTACAGTACCGATACAGCCGCTGCCTTCAGCGGAAGCATCGATGGACAGGGACACACCGTATACGGAATCTACTACACGGTAGATACGGTTTCCTCAAGCTACGGCGCAAACGCGGTTGCCCTTATTCCCAAAGTGGCAAATGCTGCGGTTACGGTTAAAAATCTCGGTGTTGACTATTCATACATTAAATATACCAACAATGCCGCAGGCCTTATCGGTCACGGAAGCAATACCGCCGTAAGAACCATCGATAGCTGTTACGTCGGTGAAAACACCACCATAATCGGTGAGGTTGCCGGCGGAATCTTCGGCGGCGGAGATGCAAGCCTTAATATTTCAAATTGCTACAGCCTTGCAACCCTCGGCGCCGCAACCAAAAACGGCGGAATTTTAGGTGGAACTTGGCGCTATAGCTACGGCGGTGTTTCAACTCAGCAAACTGTTGTAAACTGCTATTCTACCACTGCGCTTTACGGAAACAGCGGTGCTTCGACCGAGGCTTCGGTCAAGGCCAACGTTGGTACCGACTGTAAGGGTCAGGGCGCAATTAAAAACTTCTCCCTCGGCGAGCCCTTCTGCGCCACCGACGATTCATATCCCACCCTCCGCGTTTTCGCCGGTCTCACAAATGTTAAAGACTGGAACGGCCTCGGAATCAGTACCTTTGAGGGCTCGGGTACCGAAGAAGATCCCTATATTGTAGAAAACGCAGGTCAACTTGCCTACATTTCCTACTCGGGCGCTTCCGGCCACTATAAAATGGTAAACGACATCTATATAAACGATGTATCTGCCGATAACTGGCAGGAAAACGACAGCCTTATAAACTGGATATGGGAAGAAACCTATGGTAGCACCGCCTACTATGCAACCTCTAAGCAGTTTAAAGGAACCTTCGACGGAAACGGCTATGTGGTTCACGGAATTTGGTATTCTCCCGATATTAAGACTCAGGTTGCAGGCCTTTTCCTCTCGGCAGATGGCGCAACAATTAAGAATGTGGGAATTAAAAATTCCTATATGTACGCCGGCTATACTAAGGACTGGGCTATAGAAATGGGTTACGCTACCTCTTCTAACGCGGCGAATCGCGCCATCGGCGTAATAGGCGCAATAGTCAGCTGGACCCATACCGGCGCTTCAACCACCGTTTCCGGTTGCTTCTCGGACGACAGCGTATATCTTCACAACTACAGCGACGGAAACCTTTGTGCCACCGGCGGAATCGTCGGATATATATATAGTAACAGTAGTGCCGTTACCGCTATTTCCGACTGCTGGTCGGCCGCAGATATGTACAGCAGCTATTCTAACAAGCTTAACGGAATTTTGGGCTCGGCCTGGAGCGGATATTATACCGCCACCCATAACTATACCCTTTCACACAAACCCTGGATGATGGACAGCACAAACACACTTTCCAAGGTTACCGATGCCTATACCGAGAACTATACCAACACCGGCTCTGCCCACGCCTCTTACACCGTTCTATCTACCGAGCAGATGAAGGGTGCAAGCGCTCTTACCAATATGGCAGGATTTTCCGATGAAATATGGTATGCCGTAAACGATAACGGAATGGCACCCCTTCACAGAGTTTACGGAACCGCCATCGGAGACGTGGACGAAAACGGTATAGGTAAGGGAATAGGGGATATCCTCGCCCTCCGTGAAACCCTTATCGGAGCAAAGGAATATAAGAACACCGACTATAACCGCAGCGGCACCTCCGATATCTGCGACCTTGTTGAAATGAACATAAACTACCGACCCATTATAACCTTCAGCGCCAACGGCGGAGCCTTCGCAAACGGAAAATCGCTCCTTTCTAAAGAAATTGCCGTAGGCGGAGCAATAAACGTTGCGCTTCCCACCCTTTCGGGCTACGGCTGTGTAGGCTGGAGTCTCACCCCCGACGGTCAGGCTATAGAAAGCGACGTCGTAACTGCGGAAATGGACGGAGCCATTCTCTATGCCGTATGGGAAAAGGTTCTCGTAATGGATGCTTCCTTTACCGACGGTATGATCCTCCAGAGAAATAAGCCCATCTGCGTCTGGGGAACAGGTACGGGCTCGGGCGAGATAACGATCGGCAACCAGACCAAGTCGGTCTCATCCGAAACAGGCACTTGGGAGGTCTATTTCGAGCCTATGGCCGCCTCCGCCACCCCTGTAACCTTTAAGACCGATTTCGCAGGCGTTGTTACTGAGTATGACAATGTCCTTATCGGCGACGTTTACATCACATCGGGTCAGTCCAATATGGAGCTTACCCTCAAATCCACCGAGCAGACGGGAACGGTAGAAGCAAACTCTCTCCTCCGCTATCGCACCAGGAGCTCTAAGGTCTGGAACGAGTTTACGGCAGAAAACGTCGAAAGCGTTTCGGCAATAAGCGTCCTCTTCGCTCAGGAGCTGGCATCTACTCTTGATAACAACATCCCCGTAGGAATAATTTCTGCTTCTGTGGGAGCTTCCCGTGTTGAAGACTGGATCCATAGCGATTACTGCTTCTGCGAGGAATACGAGTTCGATACTCTTGCCCATTCCGACTACACCTATTACGATCAGGGCCATCACGACCTTTACAAAAAGTATATTCAGCCCATTGAGAAGATGACCACCGCAGGTGTTCTCTGGTATCAGGGCGAATCCAACCGCGGAATAGGTGAGGCCTATCGTTATCTCGATATGTTCGAGATTCTGGTAGACTGCTGGCGCACCCGTATGGACGACGAGACCCTGCCCTTCTACACTGTTCAGATAATGCTTTACACAGGCGATACCGGTAAAGACCGCAACGGAGCCGCCGTAGATGAGTATAACATCCGTATCGCTCAGGGCGAAGCCGCCCGTACTATGGACGGCGTTACCGTCTGCACTATGCTCTCCCTTGAGGATACCCTCGCCGCCAACGGCACGCTGGATATCCATCCCACCGATAAGCTTCCCATCGCGAAGGCTCTTGCAAACGCCGCCCTTGCAACCTACTATTACCCCTTAGGCGACTGCGACAAGATCCCCGAGTATTCAGGTCCCCTTTATAATGAGATAACCGTTAGCGGCGGTACCGCAACCGTAACCTTTAACCACGTTGCAGAAGGTCTTATGCTCACCTCGGGCGATACCGTTGCGGAGCTTGAGGTAAGAGATGCCTTGGGCAACTGGGTTGCTGCTACGGGAACCCTTTCGGGCAACTCCGTCACCGTCTCTGCCGAAGGAGTCGATACCGTTACCGGTGTCCGTATGGGTTATCACAACAAGCCTACCGTAAACCTCTACAACACCATAAACGGCGCCTACGGTTACTGCGCATCACCCTTTGTCTGGACTGCTGAGTAAGAATTTTGCTTGACAAATATTCCTCTGTTTGGTATTATTATCTTGTAATAGGGAGTAGTCGGCGCAAGGATGCGTTACATTGTTCGTCATCACACCCAACGGGTCGGATAATGTGTTAAACGACAAGACTGTTGCTGTAATAAACAGCAGCAGTCTTTTTGTATAAATTACCGCTTTGTTCGACCGACAAATTCCTCTATCGACCAATCAAAATACTAAATAAAAGGTGGAGAAAGAATATGGAAATTTTGTACAAAAACCTTCTCGAGTTTTCGTGGCAAAACGGCGTAATGATCCTGATAGGGTTTTTGCTTATCTTCCTTGCAATCAAAAAGGAAATGGAGCCGACGCTCCTTTTGCCCATGGGCTTCGGAACCATCCTGGTCAACATTCCGCTTTCCGATGCTTTAAAAGGTCCTATATCAGAACTTTATAATGCAGGAATCGCAAACGAGCTCTTTCCGTTGCTACTCTTTATCGGAATCGGTGCAATGATCGACTTCGGTCCCCTGCTTACCAAT
>CAZRHF010000063.1:0-12493 GCA_964599835.1 uncultured Eubacteriales bacterium
ATCTAATATTTTCCTCGGCAGCGCCGTCGCGAAGGGTTACGGGCTGAAAAACGGGTATGCCGTGCTTTTCGGCGCAGACCTTAACGGGGGGCGGTGTTAGTATCTGTTTTCTGCCAACCGCCTTGTCGGGCTGGGTATATGCTCCGACGATATCGTGACCTGCGGCAACAAGTGCCTCAAGGGTGGGAACGGCAAATTCGGGTGTTCCCATAAAAAGGATCTTCATAAAATTCTCCTATTTTACAAGTCTGTCTTTATAGACAATGCCGTCGAGATGATCGATCTCGTGGCAGAGAGCACGGGCAAGAAGTCCTTCGCCCGTTACGGTGAAGTTTTCGCCCTTTCTGTTCTGGGCGCGGACGGTGACCTTTTCGGGACGGGAGGTAACACCGTACTCTCCGGGGAAGGAAAGGCAACCCTCCTGCTCAAGCTGTTCCCCCTCGGTGGAGACGATTACAGGGTTAATAAGCTCGATCACGCCCTCACCTATATCGATAACGCAGTATCTTCTGAGGATTCCGACCTGAGGTGCGGCAAGGCCTACACCGTCGGCGGCATACATAGTTTCACACATATCGTCGAGAATGGTGGCAAGGCGGTCGTCGAAGGTAAGCTGAGTGCGGCAGACCTTTCTGAGAACGTCGTCACCGTTTTTAACAATGTTACGAATTGCCATTTTAGTTTCCTTTCTATATGATCGTTTCGGGGTTTATATCCACCGAAATCGAAGTATCTCTCTGAGTTTTTATAAGCACCGCTTTACGAAGAAGCTCACGGAAGCGGGCGGAATTTTTTGCTTTAATTATCAGTCGGTAGCGGTATTTGCCGCTTACCTTGGGCATTGCGGCGGCAGAGGGACCGAGAATTTTAAGCTTAACGTCGGAATAATCTGTTTTAACACCTTCGGTTATGGCATTAAATACATCCTTTGCGGCGGTTTCGGCCAGATCTCTGTCGGAGGACTGAACGGTTATCTGTGCAATGTCGCAATAGGGCGGGTAGGTCAGCATTTTTCTGATACCGATCTCGCTACTGTAAAAACCCTCATAATCCTGAGCGGCGGCAAGACGGATAAGATTACTTTCGGGATCGGTGGTCTGCACGATGGCGACACCCTTATCCTCTCCCCTTCCTGCACGTCCCAGAACCTGGGTCAGCAGAGAAAAGGAACGCTCGAAGCTTCGGTAGTCGGTGCTGTTGGCGGCACTGTCGGCGCCGATAACGCCAACCACCGTAACGTTCGGGAAGTTAAGTCCCTTTGCGACCATCTGGGTTCCCAGCATTATGTTATATTTTCCGTCGGCAAAATCACCGAGATATGAGCTGAAGGAATCCTTTGAAGTGGTGCTGTCGGCGTCGAGGCGAAGGATAGAAGCCTCGGGAAAGGTCGCTTTAAGCTCCTCTTCTATTTTCTGTGTACCGACGCCCATAAAACGAAGGGTGGCGTCGGGACAGTTGGGGCATTTTTTGTTTGCCTGCTCGCTATAACCGCAGTAGTGACACATAAGACGGCCGTTAGCCGAGTGGTAGGTCAAGGAGATACTACAGTTTGGGCAGGTTGCAACGTATCCGCAGGAGGGACAGGAAATATAGGTATTATGGCCTCTGCGGTTCAAGAGAATTATGGCCTGCTTACCCTTTTCAAGGGCGTCGCTGACCGACAGCTTCAGTTCGCGGCTTAATGGCCCTGCGTTACCCTCACGAAGCTCCTGCCGCATATCCACCGTTTTGACCTCGGGTAAAACCGCATTTCCGTAGCGTTTGCCCATGGTACAGAGGGTGTATTTACCGATTTTTGCGGCGGTGTAGCTTTCGAGGGATGGGGTGGCCGAAGCCAACAGAAGCAGCGCCTTATTATAGGCGGCGCGGAATTTCGCCAGATCTCTGGCGTGGAAACGGGGAGATTTTTCGGATTTATAGGTATGCTCCTGCTCCTCGTCTATGATTATAAGGGAAAGATTTTTAATGGGGGCAAATATTGCCGAACGGGTTCCGATAGCCAAGACTGCTTCGCCGTTTTTGACTCTTTTCCACTCGTCCATACGCTGACCCAGCGACATTGCCGAATGAAAGAGAGCAACCTTTTTGCCGTAGCGGTTACCGAAAATTGCTACCGTCTGAGGAGTAAGGGAAATTTCGGGAACCATTATTATGGCGCCCTCTCCCCTGTCCATTACCTCGTCGACAAGCTTTAAAAATACGCTGGTCTTTCCGCTTCCGGTAACGCCGTAAAGCAGAGCGGCATTGCCCTTATCCTCGCAAAGCTTTTCGCTGAGGGTGTTAAAAGCGGCACCCTGGAGGTCGGTAAGTTCAATTTTTTCGCGAATCCCATCGGAGTTCTGCGGTATCGGTGAGCGATAGACCTCCTTTTCGAAGATCTCGATAACCCCGTGCTTATTCAGGGTGGAAAATACCGACTGTGATGCTCCCGTAAAGTAGGCAAGCTCTTTGAGCGATGCTCCCTGAAGGTCGGCAACAAGCTCAGCCACCTCCCTTTGACGGGGGGTAAGCTTTATCTGCTCCAGCTCTTCGGGAGAGACCCTGAGTCTGGCACAGCGGAGGGTAGAGTCGCCCATTCGTCTTACGGCCAAACTGCTTTTTTTTAGCATTTTATCTTTGACCAGAACCGAAAGATCGCGGTCGGATAAAAAGTCGAAGGAAGAAAGCAGGCTTGAAGCCGACACTGATCCCGACGCAGAAAAAAGCTCCTCTAAAGGAAGATATTTTCCCGAAAAGGGAACCTCGCCCTTTTCGTAGACCTCCGACACCTTAAAGCTGATGCCTGCGGGAAGGACGGCCTTTACGGCGTCAAAATAGGTGCAGAAGCAATGCTCATGCATCCATTTACACATCTGAAGCATCTCGTCGGAGAGTATGGGGGTGTCGTCGATAAGACGGCTTATCTGCTTATAGTCGGCGGCAACAGGGCTACTGTTTACATCAAGCACCATTCCCTGACGGGGAGTGTTTCCCCTGCCGAAGGGCACCACCACGCGGCATCCCGGCAGAACAGCACCCTCAAGCTCGTCCGGTACGCAGTATCCGTAGGGCTTATCGAAGGAATATGCAGTTTGTTCGAGTATTATATCTGCAAGCAGCATTCCTTCGTCCTCCACACAAAATCAGTTTAAATTATTCTACCTCGTCAGCCATTTTGTTGATGGCGATGGTAACGGGCTTTTCGATAATGATCTCGCCCTTTTCTTCTGCCTCGTCGGCGATCTTTCTTGCGTTTTTAGCGATCTGATTTACCAGCTTATAGCGGTTGTCACAGCTTCCTATAAGCTTTCCGATTGCGGGATTTAACATTTTCCTAACACCTCATCTATTAAATAGTTTTGTCTTTTTATATTAAGTCTGTCGGATCTTATTATCGTAACAAAATCCTCAACAGCCTCGTCTAAATCGTCGTTGACGACGATATAGTCGTAATTTTTAGCCTCGGCTATCTCGTCGAGGGCGGCCTTCATACGTTTCTCTATTACCTCGGGAGCATCGGTACCGCGGGCTGAAAGTCGGCGGTTAAGCTCCTCGTATGAGGGGGGCATTATAAAGACCGAAATTGCGTCCTCACGGCACTTCTTTATGTTCTTGGCGCCGTTTACGTCGACCTCTACAATTATTTCGTTTCCTTCGGCTATCGCTTTATCGACGGGAGCTTTAGGAGTTCCGTAATAATTTCCTACATAGTTATTATATTCCAGTAAAAGGTCGTTTTTAATCATATCCTCGAAATATTCGCGGGAAACGAAGTTATATTTTTCGCCCTCAACCTCCCCCGGACGCATATCGCGGGTTATGGTAGATATCGAAAATTTAATTTCGGGAAGCCGTCCGAAGACCTTCTGAAGGATGGTATCCTTGCCCGAGCCCGAAGGACCCGAAACGATTATAAGTCTGCCTTTAGTCATCGGTTTCTTCCTCCGTTTCTTCGCCCGTTTCGGTAGCGCGGTTTGCAACCGTTTCGGGGTAGAGATAGGTTAAAATTATAAGATCGCTGTCGGTAATGATTACGGCGCGGGTCTTTCGTCCGTGGGTAGCATCGATAAGGGTTCCGCTTTCCTTAGCTTCGCCGATGAGACGCTTTATGGGAGCCGATTCGGGGCTGACGATGGAGACGATACGCTCGGCCGATACCATATTACCGAAGCCTATATTTATAAGTTTCATATCCTGCACCTACTCGATATTCTGAATCTGTTCGCGGATCTTTTCAATCTCGGATTTAATATCCACAACCGCCTGAGCTATCTCGATATTCTGAGCCTTGGAGCCGATGGTGTTGGTCTCGCGGTTCATTTCCTGAACAATGAAGTCGAGCTTACGTCCGACCGCTCCGCCCTTTTCCAGCATATCGGAAAGCTGAGCTATATGACTGCGCAGTCTTACCGTTTCTTCGGCAACGGCAACCTTGTCGGCATAAATTGCGGTCTCGGTAATCACCCTTGCCTCATCATAGTCAGCACCGTTTAAAAGCTCTTTGATCTTTCCTTCAAGCTTTTCGCGGTAGGCCTCTACCGTTTCGGGAGACTTTTCTTCAATAAAGGAGACCTTGTCGAGAATAACGCCGACCCGGGACAAAACATCCTCGCGGAGCTTTGCGCCTTCGACCTCACGCATAGCGATAAAATTATCGATCGCAACAGAGCAGGCGGCAAGCACAGCCTCGGCTACGGCCTCCTCGTCGATCTCAGACTTAACGACCTTAAACATATCGGAATTACCGATAAAGGATGCAGCAGAAACGCCCGACGGAATTTCGTACTTCTCGGATAAAAGCTTCAGCGCCTTTATATATGCGTCGGCATAGGTCTCGTTAAGCTCGACGGTTATTTCATCGTCGACCCCCGATTCGGCCGAAACATACATTTCCACCTTACCGCGGGATACCCTCTCGGCAGTATAGGATTTAAGCTTATCTTCCAAAAACAGGTAGCCTCTCGGCAGACGGCAGGAAAATTCCATATAGCGAGAATTTACCGATTTGAGCTCTACGGTAAAATCGAACCCTGCTCCGCTTGCCTGTCCGCGGCCATAGCCCGTCATACTTCTGACCATATAATTACCTCCGAACGGCAGGATATTAATATCCATTATAATTCATATTATTTTACCAAATAATACGGTATTTTGTCAACCTTTCGGGGGTGTTTTGTAACCTTTTTTTAACCATTAAAGCCCCCGTCCTAAGGACGAGGGCTTAAGAATATCTTTATTTTATTCAAATAACGGAGTGGAGAAGTATCTCTCGGCGGTGTCGGGCAGGACGGTTACGACCGTTTTTTCCTTACCCAGCTTTTTTGCAAGACGAAGGGCGGCGGCAACGTTGGTACCGCTGCTGATCCCGCACATAATGCCTTCCTTGCTTGCAAGGTCCTTGGAGGTCTTAAGAGCTTCCTCGTCCTTGATTATACACACGTCGTCGTAGATATCGGTATTAAGTATCTCGGGGATTATTCCGTCGCCGATACCCATTTGAATATGGGTACCGATGGAGCCGCCCGAAAGAATTGCGGCGTTTTCGGGTTCGGCCGCCCAGATGGTAATATCGGGGTTTTGAGCCTTGAGGGTCTCCCCTATTCCCGTAATAGTACCGCCTGTGCCGATTCCGGAACAGAAGCCGTGTATTGGTCCGCCCACCTGCTCAAGTATTTCCATGCCGGTGGCGAAACGCTGAATTTCGGGGTTGGCGGGATTTTCGAACTGCTGAGGAACGAAGACGTTTTCATCCTCATCTCTCATTTTAAGGGCAAGGTTTAAACACTCTTCGATACAAAGACCGATATTTCCCGCGTCGTGAACCAGGATGACCTCGGCACCGTAGTGGCAGACCAGCTTACGACGTTCTTCGCTTACCGAGTCGGGCATAATTATTTTAACCTTATAGCCCTTTACGGCACCGACTAAAGCAAGGCCTATGCCCTGGTTGCCGCTTGTAGGCTCGACGATCACGGTATTTTCGTTTAAAAGGCCTTGCTTTTCGGCCTCGTTTATCATATTGAGTGCGGTACGGGTTTTTATAGAGCCGCCGACGTTAAGACCTTCAAACTTTACGAGTATTCTTGCGTCATCGGGACCCGTCATACGCTGAAGCTCTATCATAGGAGTATGCCCTACCGCTTCGAGAATGTTTTTGCAGATCATAAAAATTCCTTTCGGGGACTTGTTTTAAAGTATTCTATACCAAATTTACACGCCTGACACAGATTATACCATAACCGACAAAAAAAGGCAAGGGTCGATTATCTTTTACACATTTCCACAAAACGGACAAATACCGCCTCACCGTCCACAGTATCGGGACGCTTGTTTGCAAAGCACATTCTTTCGGGATGCCACTGAAAGGCCATTACGGGGAGAAACTTATGCTCAAAGGCTTCGACTACCGCCGTTTCCTTTTCTTGTGCGGTAATTCTAAGTCCTTCCCCCAAACGCTTTACGGCCTGATGGTGAAAGCTGTTCACCGAAAATTCCTCACCGTAAAGGGTATGCGCAACACTTCCCCTTACGGATGTGACGGTATGTACAAGGTCAAAGTCAGCACCCGAGCAATGAAGGGAGGCTGAGTCGATATGCTGATGTAAAGCACCGCCGAAATAAACGTTTAAAAGCTGAGCCCCTCTGCAGATGCCCATAACGGGTTTTCCCGCCTTTATAAAGGCCTCGGCGAGTTTAAGCTCGGCCTCGTCTCTTGCCGTATCTATATTTTTTGAGCCCTTTATCTCCTCGCCGTAATATTTTGGATGAAGATCGGGCCCTCCCCCTAAAATGAGAGCGTCAAAGCTCAGATCCACGTCCGGAAGATAGGCGGCAAAGGGGTCTCCCCCCACACCCTTTACGGCATTTATATAGTTTTCCCGTTTTGCACCTATTGACAAAAGAATTTTCGGTTTCATAAGCAGTCTCCTCATCAGAAAATACGCAAAGCGTTTTTATAGCATATCTTTTCGGCCAACGAAAAGCCGAATTTTTTAATGAGCTTGTCGGCTAATAACTGCATTTCGGAGGCGTTTTTCACAAACATTTCACATTCCATACCGTCGAAATCGGTACCAAGTGCCGCGACCTGCTCTCCGCCGATATTTATAAGATGTTCAATATGTCTTATAAGGTCATCGGCTTTTGTTTGGTTTGTGCCGTTTAAAAAGTCGGAATAGAACACCGCGCCGACCACACCGCCCGACTCGGCTATGCTTCTTATCTGACCGTCCCTAAGGTTTCTCGGATGATCGAAAAGCTCGCGACAACCCGAATGGGAGGCAATAAAGGGCTTTTTCGAAAGCTTTACGACATCACTGAAGCCGCCTGCGTTCAGATGGGAAACGTCGACCGTAATATCGGTCTCATTCAGCATTTCCACCACCTGCCTTCCGAAGGGCTTAAGAGGAAGCATATCGGCGGTTTTGTCGAAAGAGTTCGGGTATCCCAGACAGTTCTCTTGATTATGTATAAGACCTAAGAGCCTCACGTTTTTATCCCGAAGCTCTGCGATCCTTTCGGTTTTTCCATCAAGAAGGCTTGCGTTTTCAACCGTAAGTACGGCCGAAACAAGACCCTTTTGTACGTTTTCGGTTATATCCTTACCGCTTTTTGCGACCGACAGAACCGAACTGCTTCGGACGGTAGCTTTAAAAAGATCATACTGACGGATCAAGTTTTCATAAGCCTCATCTCCCGTCCGACTTGTATATATAGCAAAGCACTGCGCGGCATAGTCGCCTTTTACAAGGCCGCTCTCACAGATATGCCCGTCGTTTTCGGCAAAGGAATAATTTGGATCTTTAAGCTTTAAAAGGGTGTCGCAATGAAGGTCGATAATTTTCATAAAATACTCCGAAACGATGTTTTTAAAAGTATATTCCAAATAAGAAACAAAGTATGTATCGGAGAACACATACTTTGCTTTAAGGTTTATTTTAAGCTGTATTTCTGCTTGTAGCTTTCGTACATATTAACGAAGCCTTCCTCCTCGCCCGATTTAAGATGGCTTAAATATTCGTGGGCTTCGAAGGTATCGTTGCTTATCTCGATCATACATACGGCTATATTGGAACAATGATCGGAAATACGTTCGTAGTTGGTAAGCAGGTCGGAGAGGACGAAGCCCATTTCTACCGTGCAGTCACCCTGACGGAGACGGTCGATATGTCCGTTCTTTATCTTTCTCTTTAACCGATCAATGACCTGCTCCAAGGGCTCTACCATAGCGGCCTTTTCCATATCTTCACCTGCAAGGGCATCAATAGAAAGCTCAAGGATCTCGCCTACAGCCTCGGTTATGACCGCAAGATCCTCCTTCGCCTTATCCGAGAAGGTGATCTTTTTATCGTATATCTCCTTGGCAGTCTCTGCAATGTTGAGGGCGTGGTCGGAAATACGCTCGATATCGCCGATGCAGTGAAGCAGTTCACTTACGGTCTTGCTTTCCTTTACCGAAAGGGGCGTTTCGGCGATCTTTATAAGATAGGAACCGATCTTGTCCTCGTATTTATCGATAGCACCCTCGATCTCCTCAACCTCGGCAAATACGTCGGTTTCGAATTTATCCATAAGGGTGACAGCCTTCTTGAAGCTTTCACCCGAAAGGCAGATCATATCGTTTACAAGCTCTTTACACTTCTCAACCGCAAAACCGGGCATAGTAAGAAAGCGGTCGTCGAGGACGGCAAAAACGTCAGCCTCTTTTTCCTTTTTCTTGCTTCTGACCGTTTTGATGGCCAGCTTTTCGATAAGAGAGCAGAAAGGAATAAGAATTACTGTGGAGATTATATTAAAGAGGGTATGAACAACGGCAATTTCCATTGCTCCTACGTTTTTGCTCATAAAGTCGAATCCGACAACGGCATTTATACCGTAGAAAACGCCGGTTACAATAACCACGCCTATCATCTTGATGTAAAGACAGCTCATAGCAACCCGCTTGGAATCGAGATTTCCGCTTATTGAGGAGATGATGGGGGTGATGGTAGTACCGATATTCTGTCCTAAAATTACGGGAATTGCAGTGGCGAAGGGTATGTCGCAAGAAAGTGCCAAAGCCTGCAGTACGCCGACAGAAGCGGAAGAGGACTGAATAATAGCGGTGAATATTGTTCCCACAAGGATTCCGAGAATAGGGTTTTTAAACATTGTGAGAAGATTTGCAAAGGCCGCATTATCCTTAAGACCGCTCATTGAATCGCTCATCATAGACATGCCGAACATAAGTATGGCAAAGCCTATAAGGATAGTACCCGTATTTTTCTTTTTATCGGATTTTGCCATCATTATAAGCAAAAGTCCTACAAGGGCAAGTATGGGCGTAAAGGAATCGGGCTTGCAAAGCTTAAGCCAGAAGGTGGCACCGCCGATATCGTTGGTACTGAGCAGCCAGGCGGTAACGGTTGTACCGATGTTGGCTCCCATAATGATGCTGATGGTCTGGCTTAAGGTCATTATTCCTGAGTTAACGAAGCCTACCAGCATAACGGTGGTTGCCGAAGAGGACTGAATGACCGAGGTTACCAGAAAACCTAAAAGGAAGCCTAAAAAGCGGTTTGAGGTCAGACGCGCAAGGATCGATTCGAGCTTTCCGCCTGCCAGTTTTTTAAGGCTGTCGCCCATAAGGTCCATTCCGTAGAGGAACAGAGCAAGGCCGCCTACAAGACCAAGTATGGCAAAAATATCCATTATTTTCTCCTTCTCTGAACGAATTTTTACCTTTTCGGTTTGATTTTAACATATTTTCCCCTGTTCCGCAACAAGGTTTTACAAACTTTACCATAATTTTACATAACCGAAAACGCTTTATAGTAGTTTTTGTAAAATGATTCAGATTTATTATGAAAAACAACCGACAGGCACGAAATGCACCTGTCGGTTAAAGATTTTAAAGGCAGTTAAATTTAATTTCGGCAGAAACAAGGCCGTCGCACGAGCAGGTGACCGTTACCTCGCCCTTTTCTCCGTTGCTCCTAAGGCAGCAGACCAGTTTACCCGAAAGGGCTTTTTTGTCGGGTCGCAGGAAGGTCTCGGTCTCGCGCTGGTCGCCGGCATCGGTGGCGTAGACGGTAGCGGGGCCTTCTGCCCTGAAGGTAAGGCGGTTATCGGCGTGGGGGCAGACATTCCCTTCCTTATCGACTATGACCGCGGTGACGTAGTTAAGGGACTCGCCGTCGGCAGATATCACGGTATGATAGGCAGAAAGCTCGATATGATGAGGTGCACCTGCGGTGCGGAGATATCTGCGCTCGGCCTCTTTTCCGTCCTTATAGGCGACGGCCAAAAGCTCACCGGGGGCGTAGACGGTGTCGTTCCAGATAAGTCGGAAGCGTTCCACCTGGGACTGAGGATCGTCCCCCTCGGTCTTATGGCGGCGTTTACCCTGAGAAACACCGTTTATAAAGAGCTCTACCTCGTCGTAATTCGTATAAACGTGGACGGGTACCTTCTCCCCTTCCATTCCTTCCCAGTTCCAATGGGGGAAGATGTGAAGGGTGGGTGTGTCCGTCCAGGCGGCACGGTAGCCGTAGAATCTGTTTTTGGGAATACCGGCCAGGTCGACCGCTCCGAAATAACTGCTTCGTGAGGGCCACTGGGTATAATAAGGGGTGGGCTCGCCGAGGTAATCGAAACCGGTCCAGATAAATTCGCCCATAACAAAGGGACAGTCCTCCTGATACGCCCATTCTCTTTCGGCATAATATGCCCAATTGGGTGCGCGGAGGCCGTAATCGGAAACAGTAAGATCCTCGTTGGTCGAAAGACTTATATCTATTTCGGCCGGAAGCTTATATACGTCTCTTGTGGAAATGCAGGAGGCGGTCTCACTGCCGTATAATAGCAGGTCGGGATATTTTTCCTTAACAGCCTTATATGTATGGGGCTTATAGTTAAGGCCTACCACGTCGACGCAAAAGACTATCTTACTGTCAAAGCATTCGGGGTAGCGATCGAAGCCTGCGGTGGTGGGACGGGTGGGGTCAATTCTGTGAACGGCATCGGTGAGCATTCTCGCCGTCTGCCAGCCGTCCGCGGTGAGCTGTTCCCCTATCTCGTTTCCGATAGACCACATTATTACCGAGGGATGATTTCGGTCACGGCGGATAACGCTCTCCATATCCTCCACAGCGTGTTCGTCAAAGCAGGCGGCATAGCCGTTTTGCACCTTGGCGTCCTTCCACTCGTCAAAAAACTCGTCAATAACCAGCAGTCCGCGCTTGTCGCAAAGCTCTAAAAGCTCGGGCGCAGGGGGATTATGGCTTGTTCTGACGGCATTTACACCCATTGACTGCATAATATCAAGCTGACGGGAAAGGGCGGAAATATTAAGGGCGGCACCGATGGAGCCCATATCGTGATGCATACAAACTCCGTTGAGCTTTAAATATCTGCCGTTGAGGAAGAAGCCATCCCCCGTAAACTCGGCGCATCTTGCCCCGAAGGAGACGGTTACCGAGTCGCCGCCGTCTATAGTTATCTGAGCCTCGTAGAGATTGGGGGCGTCTACGTCCCAGAGCATAGGCTTTTCGACGTAGTATAAAAGTTTATTGTTATCGGAGGAAAGCTCGGTTGTCTCCCCTTCGGGGTCGGTTATTTTAGCGGTGAAGCCGACAGCTCCCACCGTTTCTACAGAAATTTCGAAAAGGGCGGCATTTTTATGGGCATAGGTCTGACGGACCCACACGCCATTATAGCAAATATGAGCTTTGGGCTTTTCTACAAGACGGATATTGCGGTAGATTCCCCCACCCGGATACCAACGGGAGGACTGAGGACGGACTATGGCGTGAATGACAATAAGATTCTTACCCTTCCCGACAAAATCGGTTATATCCACCTCATAGGAAAGGTAGCCGTAATGACAGCCGCCTGCCTTTTTGCCGTTTACGTAGACTGCACTTTCGCGCATAACACCGTCAAGCTCCAAGACCACCTTTTCGGTATTCTCTACGTCGACCCAAATACGGTAGACGCCTTCTCCGACGATGGGGAGGCCTCCCGTACGGCCGGTATGAGAAAGGGGTGCCTTCATTCCGTCCTGAACTATCTGAGCGTAGGACGGGTCGTTTTCGGGGGAAAAGTCACCCTCTATACCCCAGTCGTGAGGCACGGTGACAGCTCTCCAGTCGCTATCGTCAAACTCGGGCAAAAAGGCCCTCTCGTCGACCTCTCCCAGGTTATATTTATAAAATTTAAAATTGTTCTTTAAAGTTTTGATCTTACGCATAAAATCAGTCTCCTAACGTATCGGAAGGTATGGGATAGGGTGTACCGACGGGTGTTGGGTCTCCGATATGGAGAAAGCCCGCACCGTCAAAGAAGACTCTCTGACAATGACATCGGCGTTTCATAATCTCTACCGTCGGATTAACTTTATCATTATCGGCACTTCCTTTTTTTGGCGCAGATAAGTTTTAAAAGCTTTGATATGAGGACATTATAGCATAAAGATGTTTAAGGCGCAAACTTTTCTGACCTTTCAGAGCGTTCTCCGAATATACACTATTCTACC